>SKUB01000061.1 GCA_007122315.1 Pseudomonadales bacterium
AGGAGCGCGGTTCCCGCCGCAAAGTCCAGGCTGCCGAGATCCTTCACCAGCCAGCGCCGACGGACACTGGGCTCGACACCCGCTCGATGCAGATCGATGAGATGCAGCCCGTCCGGCAGCTCACTGACCAGGAAGTGCACCAGATACAGATCCCGATGGTGGATACCGGCCGCGTGCATGCGCCGCACCAGCTCGGCGACACGACGGATCACACGTCGCTTCAGCACCGGATCCCGCTCATCCCCCGCCAACCATGCCCGCGCAACATCATCGAGGGTGCGATCGGCGGCAATGGGGCGCGTGACGATGAAAGAATGGCGTCGGGCCGGATTACGGCCGGCGCGGCCCCACGCCACGACGTCCACGGTGGGCACGCCGGCGACCCCGAGCGCTGCCGCGGCCACCGCCTCACGTCGCGCATCCAGCACTGGCGCGCGCAGATAGAGCAGATTCTTGCAGATCTCCATCCAGCCGACGCCGGTATGAAACTTCAGGAACCAGTCGGCACCCGCGTATTCGAAACGCAGCGTACGCCGTCCGGGTGCAGCGCGAAAAACCGGTCCGGTCTGTGCTGCCAGCCAGGCGAAAGGATCCACCCGCGCAAACAGGGTCCGGAACGGCTCGCTGGCGTGGACCTCATTCATGACCCGCTTCGATCTCCGCAAGCACCCGGGCATGCAACCCGTGAAGATCGTTCCGTGCCGCATAGGCCAAGGCCCGGCGCCGGTAATTCGCCTTGCCCTGAACGAGCATGCGAACGAGGGCCGCATCGAGAGCCGCCTGCCGGAACGGCTCCCGCAGCACGATTCCCGATGACGCTGAATCGATGTGTGGCGCATAGCCGCAGGCGGCGGTGGTCAGAACGGGAAGGCCCGCCACCATGGCTTCGAGCAGCACCGTACCCGTGTTCTCCGTGCGGGCAGGATGCAGCAGCAGGTCCGCCGCCTGCAGCAGACGTGGCACGTCATCACGCCCCGGGCTGAACTGCACCGAGTTCCCGAGCTTAAGGCGCGTGGCCAGGCGCTGCATGCGCTTGGGCGCATCCGCCCCGACCACCAGGAACCGGGTCTGCGCCCGCACGTCCTGCGGCAACGCGGCCAGTGCCCGCAGGGCGCGGTCACAGCCCTTGCGGTGGAAGTCGGAGCCGAGCATGAGCAGCAGCCGGGTATCGTCATCGATGCCCAGTTCACTGCGCCCTTCCTGTCTGAGTTCATCGGCTTCGGGGCCTGCCCGGCGATCAGGCGCAACGCCGGGTGGCAGGTGGACGAAGCGGCCCGATTCGGTCCCATACCAGCGCCGGTAAACAGGTTCCTGACGACCGTCGAGGAGCAGGATGCGGGCACTGGACTCGGGTCCGAACACGCCCCGTTCCAGCGCGGAGAACTGACGGCAGCGCGGCAGCAGACGGTAGACGCGGGAGCGCTCACCATGGGCCCGGTCGATGAAGCAGGGGTCCGCCGCGAAGTAGACATCGAGGCCCGACATCTTGTCGAAGCCGACGATGCGATCGGGATTCCAGGCCTCCGCCTTCTCCACGGCCAGCGCGGCAAAACGTCGCGCGCGGACATGGTTGCTGCGGCCAGCCACGGGCAGGCACTGAACCTCACAGCCTGCAGGCTCAGGGCCTTCCCAGCGCTGGGCATGAATCCGGACCTGATGACCGGCCGCCGCGCACAGCGAGGCCACCGCAAACAGGTCGCGCTGCAGGCCGCCATAGGGAAAGTAACGATGCAGGATGAACACGATTCTCATGATCCGGCCCCGTTCTCCATGGCGCGCACCTCTAGCATGGGTTCCAGTGCTGCCCAGACGCGCTCCGGACGCAGCCGTGCGAGGCAGGGTGGCTCAAGCGCCTCACCGTCCGGTCCGTAGAGACCCGCTTCGCTGCTGTGGCAACGGCGGCGTCGACAGGGGACACAGGGCAGCGGAGCGGCGAGATTCACGATGTGTCCGCCCCAGGTTCCTGTGCGGCGCGGATCCGTCGGACCGAACAGCCCAAGGCCGGGAACGCCCGCTGCCGCCGCCAGATGCAGGAGACCGGAGTCGACCCCGACCACTGCCCGCGCTCCCGCCAATGTAGTCAGCAGTTCGCCAAGGGCAAGACGCGGCAACACCTCTCCCTCACATGCCGTCGCGATACGCGTGGCCGTCGCCTGCTCGGCACGATCGCCCCATGCCACTGTGGGGATCAGGCCTGCTGCTCGCAGCCGCCTGCCCAGCTCGGACCAGTGCGCCACGGGCCAGCGCTTGTTCGGCCAACTGCTGCCGTGCAGCAACAGCACCCGTTCAGCAGGCACGTCGCGGCGCAACGCGGCGAGCCGCGATTCGAGTCCGTAGCCTGGGGGCGAAGGCTGCAGCGCGTAGCCGAGCGCCCCGGCCAGCAAGCGTCGGAGACGCTCCACGGCGTGCAGATCCGTCGGTACCGCAAGCCGCTCATGGTAACTCAACGCTGCCAGCGGCTCCCGTGCAGAGACCCGATCCGGGCCGCAGCGAGGCCCATGAGCACGACTCGCAAGCCAGGCGCTCTTGATGAGGCCCTGAGCATCGATCACCCGATCGTATCTCTGGTGGGCGAGCCGTTCCCGGAACGTCGCCCATTCGCGACTCCGCAGCATGGCCAGGCGGCGGCCACGCCAGCGCCGGAAACTCACCGGAATCACCTGCTCGATGCCCCGATGCCAGGCAGGAATCTCCGCGTAGTCCGCCTCCACGAGCCAGTGCAGCCGCAGCTCCGGGCGAGCCGCGACCGCTTCCGTCACGGCCGGCAGCAGATGCACGACGTCGCCCAAAGACGAGGTTTTCACCAGCAGGACGTTCACGGGGCGCAGCTCCGCGTAGGCAATAGCGCTGCGAGGGCATCCTCGACGCGGGTCGCTGGCAGGCGCCGCAGGCAGTCGAGGTGACCGAGCGGACAGTGGCGCTGGAAACAGGGTGCGCACGGAAGATCCAGGGAGACGGTGCGGGCCTCCGTGCCCAGCGGTGGCGTGAACGCCGGGCTGCTGGACCCGTAGATCGCCACCACCGGCAGCCCCAGCGCGCCGGCCACATGCATCAGGCCGGAGTCATTGCTGACTGCCGCCCGACAGCAGGACAGCAGGTCCACGGCTTCGAGCAAAGACGTGCGACCCGCAAGGTCGTGCACGCGCTCCCTCTCTGCGGCGGTCAGGGCGTCCATGATGGCCGCGGTGGCCGGCGCATCCCCGGCCGCGCCGAACAGCCAGGTCTGCCACCCGGCGGCGACACGCTGACGGATGAGCGCAGCAAACGCGGCGGGCGGCCAGCGCTTGGACGGCCCGAACTCAGCCCCCGGACAGCAGGCCAGGACCGGGTCGTCTGTCTCGAGGCGGAAACGCGCCGCCAGCGCGCGGGCCGCATCGGCATGCGCCACCAGCCGCGGCGGGGGCGCCTCCGGCAAGGGGGCACCGACAGGGCGCGCCAGCGCCACGTAACGATCCACCAGCCGCGGCAGGGCAGTCGCATTCAAGGACCGGATGTCGTTGAGGAGACCGTGACGCCACTCGCCACGCCAGCCAGTACGTCGCGGGATGCGGGCAAACCAGGGGATGAGTGCCGACTTCCAGGTGTTGGGCAGCACGATGGCCTGATCGAAGCGCCGCTGGCGCAGGTCACGCCCGAGCCCGCGGCGGGTTGCGAGACCCAATGCGCCGTGGCCGAGCGGGAGGACGTGTGCGGCTGCCACTTCAGGCATCCGTGCAGCCAGCGGCGCCGTGGCTGCAGGGGCCACGAGATCCAGTTCCAGCGCCGGGTCCGCCGCTGCGAGGACCTGGACCAGGCTGTGCGCCATGACCATGTCCCCGACCCAGGCCGGACCGATCAGAAGCACCCTCATGGCTCGAGCCTGATGCCCGGGCGTCGCCGTTCGCGTCGCCTCAGCGGACCGGCGCCAGCCATTCCTTATGGGCATTGCGCTTGCCGCGGACCTGATCGAAGTACAGGGTCTGGAACTTGCGCGTGATGGGACCAGGCCGACCGTCACCGATCAGCCGGTTATCCAGCTCCCGGATCGGCAACACCTCCGCGGCCGTGCCGGTGAAGAACGCTTCGTCGGCGATGTAGACCTCGTCCCGCGTGATCCGCCGCTCGATGACCGGCAGACCCAACTCCTCGGCGAAGGCAAAAATGGCACCCCGGGTGATGCCGTCCAGACATGATGTCAACTCCGGCGTATGCAGCTTGTCGCCCCGCACCAGGAAGATGTTCTCGCCGCTGCCTTCAGCCACGTAGCCCTCGTTGTCCAGCAGCAACGCCTCTTCAGCACCGCCGGTCTGAGCCTCGCGCAGCGCGAGCATGGAGTTGATGTAGTTGCCGTTCGCCTTCGCCTTGCACATGGTGATGTTGACGTGATGCCGGGTGTAGGACGAGGTGCGAACCTTGATACCGCGCTCCTTCGCTTCCGGGTCCATGTAGGACGGCCAGGGCCAGGCCGCGATGATGCAATGCGTGGACAGGCCTTCTGCGCGCAGGCCCATGCCTTCCGAGCCGTAGAAACACATCGGACGCAGGTAGCACTCGTCGAGTTCGTTGGCACGGATCACCAGCTTCTGTGCTTCGTTCAGTTCCTCCCGCGTCCAGGGGATGGTCATCCCGAGGATGTGGGCGCTGTTGAACAGACGATTGGTGTGCGCCTCGAGCCGGAAGATGCAGGGCCCGTTCGGGGTATTGTAGGCACGCACACCTTCGAACACGCCGAGACCGTAATGCAGCGTATGGGTGAGTACGTGCACCTTCGCCTCGCGCCAGGGAACGAGTTCCCCGTCGAACCAGATCAGGCCATCGCGATCGGCGAAATTGGGTGCTGCCATGCTCTCCTCTCCTCGACTTGGAACCGTGCCCGAACTCACTCGGGAAGCGCCATGAACTCGTCCCAGACCGCTGCGACCTCGTTCGCCCGGGCGATGAGTTCAGCGCGCTCGCTGCGGGCCGGCAGATTCTCCAGCGTCCGCCGGTGGGCCTCCGCCCGAAGCTCCTTGTAACTCTCGATCAACAGTCCGGCCTTGGCGGCTGGCAGGATGCCTTCCGCTTGTGCGGCCTCGAGCGTGCGGATCCCGTCGGAGTAACGCAGGAGATTCGGATGGGCGTGGCCCCACCCCAGAGCCAAATATTGAACCATGAATTCGATATCCACGACAGCGCCTGGATCCTGCTTGAGATCCAGTTCCGTCCGCTCCGCCAGCTCCGCCGCCGACGGCCGCCTGCGCATGCCGCGCAGCTCGGCGAGCATCCGCTCGCGCATCTTCACGATCTCGGCTCGCAGACTGTCCCGATCCCGCTCGC
Source organism: Pseudomonadales bacterium (assembly GCA_007122315.1). Classification (GTDB taxonomy): domain Bacteria; phylum Pseudomonadota; class Gammaproteobacteria; order Pseudomonadales; family Azotimanducaceae; genus SLTB01. The sequence continues at coordinate 5,296 of SKUB01000061.1, forward strand.
GGCCCAGAATCTCGGTGCGCAGCTCGGAAAACGCAGTCAGCAGGCGTTCGGGACCGCACAACGGCCTGGCTCGCACCAGCGCCTGATGCTCCCAAGTCCATGCCTCCTCGCGCTGGTAACGGGCAAACGCCTCCAGCGTGCTGACCAGGACGCCGGACTGCCCCGACGGCCGCAGCCGCATGTCCACCTCGTAGAGTTCGCCGGTGTGGGTGCGGGTGGTCAGCAGGTGAATGATGCGCTGGCCAAGGCGGGCGAAGAACTGGCCGTTGACCACGCTCTTCTCGCCGTCGGTCTCACCGGTCTGCGGCAGATCGTGCAGGAACACCAGATCGAGATCGGAACCCCAGCCGAGTTCGATCCCGCCCACCTTGCCATAGCCGATGACGGCGAAACCCTCGTCCACGGGCTCACCCGACGCATTCCGCGGCCGCCCGTACTGGTCCACGGTATGCTGCCAGGCCATGCTCACCACTCGCTCCACGATCACTTCGGCCAGCCATGTGAGCGCGTCGCTGACCTTCATGATGGGCAGGATGTCCGCCAGTTCGCAGGCCGCGACCCGCAGTTCCGTGGCTTCCTTGAAGTAGCGCAACTGCTCCATCTGCTGTTCGAGATCGTCCCCCGGCACGGCCCGCAGATGTTCTGCCAGCTCCCGCGCCAGGCCGTCCCGATCCGGCGGCGTGTACAGATCCCTGGGGTCCAGCAGTTCGTCCACGAGGATGGGATGCCGCGCCAGCGTCTCGGCGATCCAGTCCGAGCCCTGACACAGACGTACCAGCTGCACCAGAGCCTCCGGGTTCTCCACCAGCAGCACCAGATACGCAGTGCGACGCAGCACCGCCTCCACCAGACGCAGGCTCCGCGCCAGGGCACGGTCCGGATCCGCCGCCTCCGCCGCCAGGGCCAGCAGCCTGGGCATCACCGCGTCGAGTCGGGCACGCCCCAGATCCTGGGCCACTTCCCGTTCACGTTTCGCGCGCAGATCGGCGAGCCGTGACAGCGTCGACTCCGGATCCTGGAAGCCCGCAGCGGCCAGCACTTCGTTGCTGGCCGCATCCGGTTCGGCCCATAGGTCCCGCCAGACATCCAGTGGATCGTCGCTGCCGCTGCCCGCCTCCTCCACCGGCGCGATCAGACCCGCAAACAACTCCGACACCCGCTGCCGATGCCCCTCGAGGGTCCTGCTGAACTGCTCCCAGTCCGCTGCGCCGACGCTGGCGGCGAGCCGTGCCCGCGCCTGGGTGTCCCGCGGCAGCCGCTGGGTCTGTTCATCGGCGAGTGCCTGCAGCCGATGCTCCACCTCCCGCAGATGGACGTAGGCCGTCTCCAGCGCCGAGACCGCGTCATTCGGCAGCAGTCCCGCCCCCGCCAGCTGCGCCAGATTCGCCCTGAGCGCGGGCTGCTGGAAACGCACGTCGCGACCGCCGTGAATGAGCTGAAAAACCTGGGCGATGAATTCCACTTCACGGATTCCGCCCTCACCGAGCTTGACGTTGTCGTGCAGATTCTTGCGCCGGACCTCGCTGCGGATGAGCTTCTTCATCTCCCGCAGCGCCTCGATGGCGCCGAAGTCCAGATAGCGGCGGAACACGAAGGGCCGCAGATCAGCCAGCAGCGAGCGGCCGGCCTGGATGTCGCCGGCCACGGGCCGGGCCTTGATCATGGCGTAGCGTTCCCAGTCACGACCCTGCTCCTCGTAATATCCGAGCAGGGCGTCGAAGTGCTGCACCAGCGGCCCACTCTCGCCGAAAGGACGCAACCGCATGTCGACCCGATAGACGAAGCCCGACGCCGTGCGCGTGTCCAGAAGTCCGATGAGCTGTCTGCCCAAGCGCAGAAACCACTCCTGGCTGGTGAGACCGTCGGCGGTCCGGCCCGGCTCCGGATAGGCGAACATGAGATCCACGTCGCTGGAGAGATTGAGTTCCCGCGCGCCAAGCTTGCCGAGGGCGAGCACCACCAGCCGCTGCGGGCGCCCTGCCGCATCCAGGGGCTCCCCGAGTTCAGCGGCGAGGTGCGTGTGGAGAAGCGCCAGGGACTGCTCGAGCAGCACTTCGGCCAGATCGGACAGCGCACCGACGGTTCCTTCCAGATCCGTGACCCGGTTCAGATCCCGCCAGATGATCCCCACCTGTTGCAGGTTGCGGAAATCACGCAGGCATCGGCCGACCGGCCCGTCGGCAGCATCCGGGTCGGGCACGTCCCCGAGTGCGGCAAGGCGGGCCTCGAGGTCAGCCGCGACCGTGGCGCGCGCAGGCACCTCCGCGTGCAGTCCGGCGGCGAGCAGGACTTCGAGCCGGGTCGCGTCCCGGGACAACCAGTCCAGCGCGAAGTCGCTGCCCACAGCCAGGGTTTCGAGGGCGCTGGCGTGTGCTTCGAGCAGGTCCGCTGCGACACCGGCCTCCCGCAGGTCCGAGATTCGGGCACCGGCGAGCTCGGCCAGCGCGGGTGGCAGATCTGCGTTCGTCATGGGCTCAGCCGATCCGCCCGTCCACATCCGGCGGCTGGAAAGGGCGGACCGAGGCCGGTGAACGACCGGCGGACTCCGGCCCCTCGGCGTCCACAGCCCGCGCCGGACGGGACTCTGCAGCCGAGTTGGCGTCCGCGAATGCGCCTTCTGCCAGCGCGCGAATGCCGTCCAAGCTCGCGCTGAGCCCGCCATGTTCCAGCGGCATGACGACGAAGCGGCCGTTGTCAGACGCGGCCAGGGTCTGCAGCGCAGCCACGTACTGCCGGGCGATGAGGTAGTTGAGTGTCTGCGGACGCTCTTCCGACACTGCCCGCGACAGCATCAGCGACGCTCGTGCGTCAGCCTCAGCCCTGCGCTCCCGCGCATCCGCATCCAGCTCCGCCACCCGGGCTGCAGTCTCAGCGTGCATGATCTGGGCGTCCCGATCCGCCTCCGCCTTCAGGCGTGCAGTGCGCCGCTCGCCCTCCGCCGCCAGGACGGAGGCACGGCGTTCGAGCTCCGTGGTCCTCTCCATTGCCACGGCGTCCATCAGCGCTTCCGGCAACTGCAACGTATCCAGTTCCACGCGGGTGAGTTGAACGCCCCACACCGACACGGCGGCTTCGCAGGCCGTCATCAATTCCGGGCCCAACCGGGCGCGCGCGCCCAGCAGGGCATCGAGATCCAGGTTCCCCACCCGATTGCGCAACGTCACGCCCAGCAGGGAACGCAGCGCATCCTCCAGGCTCTCCACCTCGTAACTGGCCTTCGCTGCATCAGCAATCTGATAGAAGCACACAGCGTCGCAGCGAACATTGATCCTGTCCCGCGTCACCAGGTCGCTGAGCGCCAGGCGCAGGTGGCGCTCCCGGAGATCCTGACGGGCGCCGATGCGTTCGGCGATGGGCCAGACCCAGCCGATTCCGGGTTCGAGGGTCCGCACATAGCGGCCAAAGCGCTCCACCGTGTAGGCGAAGCCCTGGGGCACGCGTCGGATGGCCAGCAGCAGGCCCGCCAGCAGCAGGACGACTGCAGCAACAATGACAAGGGTGGCGACATCCAAGGGCATGGGCCTCCTGTTTTCGTCTCTGCGGGGCGCGTTGACGCTCTAGGACTCGCCGGTAGAGAGCGGCACGACGCGCAGCACTTCCTCGATGGTGGTGTTGCCGCGGGCGACCTGCAGCGCGCCGGACAGGCGCAGCGTGCGCATACCGTCGCGCATGGCCTGATTGCGGATATCCGCGATGTCGCACTGAGGCACGATCAGCGGCTTGACCCGATCGCTTACCGGCAGCAGTTCATAGATCCCGACTCTGCCCACGTAGCCCGTATCCCGGCACTCCAGACAGCCTACCGCACGGTGGGCGTGCTCGGGCATGTTCGCCTTGAACGGTCGCGTCAACGCCCGCCAGGCGTCCTCGTCGATGCTGGTCGGTGCCTTGCAGTGGGGGCAGAGCACCCGGATCAATCGTTGCGCCATGGTGCCGAGCACCGTCGCCCGGATCAGGTAGGCCGGAACCTCCAGCTCCAACAGGCGCGTGATGGCGCTGGGCGCATCGTTGGTGTGCAGGGTCGACAGCACGAGATGGCCTGTGAGGGCCGCCTGGATCGCCATCTCCGCGGTCTCGAGATCGCGGATCTCGCCGATCATGATGATGTCCGGATCCTGCCGCAAAAGCGCCCGCACGCCAGAGGCGAAATCAAGCTCGATGTTCTTCTGCACCTGCATCTGATTGAACGACGGCTCCACCATCTCGATGGGATCCTCGATGGTGCAGACGTTCACTTCCGGCGTCGCCAAGTCCTTCAGCGTCGAGTAAAGCGTCGTCGTCTTGCCGGAACCGGTGGGGCCGGTGACGAGGACGATGCCATGTGGATTGTGGACCATGCCGTACCAGCGCTTGAGGTCCTCGCCGCCGAAGCCGAGATCCTCGAAGGAACGCAGCAGCACGTCGGGATCGAAGATTCGCATCACGAGCTTTTCGCCGAACGCCGTCGGCAGCGTCGACAGGCGCAGTTCCACTTCCGCATTTTCCGAAGAGCGGGTCTTGATGCGGCCGTCCTGGGGCCGGCGCTTCTCGGCCACGTCCATGCGCCCGAGAATCTTCAGGCGGCTCACGACGGCGGTGGTCACCGGTGCCGGCAGGGCATAGATGTCGTGCAGCACGCCGTCGATCCGGAATCGAACCCGGCCCTGGTCCCGCCGCGGCTCGATGTGGATGTCGCTGGCGCGCTGATCGAAGGCGTACTGCAGCAGCCAGTCGACGATGTTGACGATGTGGGCGTCGTTCGCCTCCGGCGATTTCATGCGCCCCAGATCGAGCATCTGTTCGAGATTGGAGATGGCGGCGCCAGCACCCGCCTGATGCTCGTCCCGCGCCCGTCGCACGGAACGGGCCATGGTGTAGAACTCGACCATGTAGCGGCGCAGGTCTGCCGGATTCGCCACCACCCGCTTGACGTCGCGACCGCCCAGCGTCTGCTCCAGCATGGGTTCCCAGCTCTGAACCCAGGGCTGCGCGCTGGCGATCACCACGTCGTCTTCCGTCAGTTCGATGGCAAGAATGTTATGGCGCTGCGCGAACTGATAGGACATGACGCCCGTCACCCGCTCGACGTTGACCTTGAGCGGGTCGATGCGCTGATAAGGTTGCCCGGATTTTTCGCAGAGCCACTGCGTGAGCGCCTCGAGATCGAGCGTCTTGCCCGCCCGATGGCAGTCCTCGAACTCTTCCTGGGCCACCAGTTCCAGCGGATGCAGATGAAGCTGATCCCGGCGCCTCGGCTGCCCTGCGAGGCGCTCAGCCTGACTCGAAAGCAGGCGCCCGTCCGCCACCAGATCATCCAGCACCGACCGCAGATCGAGCAGGCGATCCGGGGGATCGTTGCGCACGTCGCCACCCACGGGCCCGAGGCTCCTGGCCACGCTGTCTCCTTCCATCCAGCCACGCGCCCGGAGCGGCCGCGTGAGCGTGCTCCATTGTGAACCTGCGGCGACCCTGTGCAAACCGAAGCGGGCCCGCGGGGTCGTCTGCCGCTGCAGGCAGCCTGGCCCGATTCCCAACCGTTGGAGTCGCGCCTGACAAAGCTGCACAATGGCCAGCCGCAGGCCGACGAAGATCTTCGCATGACCGCACGTGCCCCCGACCTGGTGTCCATGCTCAGGACCCTGATCGAAACACCCTCCGTGAGCTGCACCGATGCGCGCATCGACCAGAGCAACCTGGCGGTGGTGGATCACCTCGCCAACTGGCTGGACGCGCTCGGCTTCACCATCGAACGCGTGCCCCTGCCCGATCAGCCGCAGAAGGCGAACCTGGTGGCGACCCTGGGCAGCGGACCCGGTGGCCTGGTCTTTGCCGGGCACACCGATACGGTCCCTTGCGACCCGGCGCTGTGGCGCAGCGAACCGTTCCGGCTCGACGACCGCGACAATCGCTTCTACGGCCTCGGCACCTGCGACATGAAAGGCTTTTTCGCCCTTGCCATCGAGGCGGCGCAGCAGTATCTGGATGCACCGTTCAAGCAGCCGTTGATCCTGCTCGCGACAGCGGACGAAGAATGCTCCATGGATGGTGCCCGCACCCTGGCGACGCGCGGCAGCCCGGCGGCGCGCTACGCCATCGTCGGCGAGCCCACCGGACTCAAGCCCCAGCGCATGCACAAAGGCATGATGATGGAGACGATCCGGATCCAGGGTCGCAGCGGCCACTCCTCGGATCCCAGCCTCGGCTCCAACGCCCTCGACGCCATGCATGTGGTCCTCGGCGAGCTGAAGGCGTTCCGGGCCGAACTCGCCGCGCGCTATCAGCATCCCGCCTTCGACGTGAACGTGCCGACCATGAACCTCGGCTGCCTGCACGCCGGAGACAATCCGAACCGGATCTGCGGCCACGCGGAACTGCAGATCGACCTGCGCGCGCTGCCGGGCATGGACAATGACGCCCTGCATGACGAGCTGGTCAAGCGCCTGGCGCCGCTGGGCGCGGCCAATGACGTGGACCTTACGGTCAGCCAGATCCATCCCCCGGTGCCACCATTCGAGACGCCGGCATCTGCGGAGATCGTTCAGGTCGTGGAGCGCTTGACCGGTGCCACCGCCGGCGCGGTCGCCTTCGGCACCGAAGCGCCGTTCTACCAGCAGATGGGCATCGACTCCGTGGTCATGGGTCCTGGCTACATCGACCAGGCCCACCAGCCCGACGAGTATCTCGATCAATCCCAGATCAAGCCTACCGTCGCAGTGCTCTCGGCGTTGATTCGCGAACTCTGCCTGGAACCGGCCAAGCCCGAGTGATCGGCGCCCTCAACGACCTGATTTTCCAATGGCTGGAGGACTACCGGAACTACGCGCTGCTGCTGATTCCGCTCATTGCCTTCGCGGAAGCCTGCATCGGCATCGGCCTGTTCGTGTCGGGGTTCATTCTGGTGGCCGTGGCGTCAGTCCTGGTGAGCAACGACATCGCGACCCTGCCGCAGATCCTGCCTTTGGCATTCATCGGGGCCTTCACCGGAGATCACGTCGGCTTCTACGTCGGGCGAACGTTCGGCCCCCGCTTCCACCAAAGCCAGCTCGCCAACAAGTACCGCCCCTCCCTCGATCGTGCCGAAGCTCTGATCCGCGTCCGCGGTGCCTGGGCCATTCTCATCGGCCGCTTCATTCCCGCCATCCGCAGCCTGCTGCCGGCCATGCTCGGCCTCAGCGGTTTCGATCGCACCCGCTACAGTGTGGTGGACGGGGTCGCCTGCCTGCTGTGGGCCACCGGCCTCGGGCTGATCGTCACCGGGACGACCAGCGTCTTTTGAGCCCCCACCCGGCGTTTGCGTCTCGCAACCATCTGAGAATGCGCCTATGCTCCGCGGCGCATACCGGGCCGTCAAGGATCGGCCGATCATGGCCCGGCACATCTTCACTCCCGGCGTGGTCGGCGCTATGTGCGGAAATCCTGGGGAAGATGTATGTCCTGCGCTATCAAGGGAGCCCTGCTCCTGGTCCTGTTGTTGTTCACACATACCGCCCTTTCCCAGTCTGGCTGCGCTTGTGGCAGCACGGACCCGAAGAACAGCTGTCGTGGTAAGGAGGTCAAGTACACCCGGCAGGGCCAGACCATCGGTTTCCAGTTCAACTGCGATGGTGGTGCCTGTGCCTGCGGTCGATTCGCCAATGACTGGGATTACTGGGTTGCGCCCATCCGCGCCGGTGGCACGGTAAGGATCACGCGCATGACGCCGGATGCCATCAACCCGGGTACTTCCAAACTTCGCCATGGCGCCCAGAGAGATCCCAAGGCCCGGGCCGGCCAGGGGTTCACCTCCCTTCAACCCGGCGGCGTCAACCGGATGGAAAAGCTCGATCTCTCGCAATCGGTGAATCCGCCGATCGCCATCGATACCCGGGCGCTGGGTCGGCCGACGACCATTCTCAAGGCCATCGACCTCAAAGAGCGATGCAACGAAGCCGATCGCCAATGCCTGTCGTACGTGGAGACGCTGACGGTCCTGCTCAAGCCTCCGGGCAAGGTCTTTCGCCCTCCCTACTTCGGCACCGAGAAACCGCTGTATCCGGCGTCACAACTGGATCTTTCGAAGCTCAGCAATCTGCCTCCTCTGAAGACGACCATGTCATGGGACGCGGCACTGGAGGCTGTTCGCTCCGTTCATCTTGTCCATAGCCGCCGCAGCAATCAGCAGGGCATGACGGCCGCCGTCAACCATCAGGTGAAGCGCGGCTACGATCAGTTCCCCAACCTGGTGTTGAACAAGGCCATGCTGAAACTGGTGGAGGCGCCCGGGAGTTCGCAAGCGAAGAAACAGAAGGAAGCACTGGCTCGACACGTCGTACAGCAGGGCATCGACCGCTTCCACTTCCACAACAAGCCGCTCAATGGGGGCATCTGCGGCGCCTGGGAAGGCGCGGGTGGATTCAATGGCGGCAACCTCATGCCGATCATCCTGGCGGCGGTGATGCTTGGTCGCAACGATTGGCTCGCCACCATCAACACCAAGCTCTCCACCCATGACGGTCAGCAGTGCTTTGCCGAGACCGGATTCATCCAGCGCAACCCGGACAAGAGGGGTAAGGGCATACCCACCTTCGGCCATCTGAAAACGTCCATTTACGGCAACATCGGCGACTGCAATGGCAAGAAACGGAACTGCGCCAGCGTCGGCGGCGCAAGTGAAGCCAGCTACGCTCGCTACGATGGCCGGGCCGACGGCGACCCGCTCGGCGCAAGTGGTTCACCCACGGCGTACCAGCGTTGTTGCACCCACGGAGCCTGGCTTGGAGCGGCGCTCACGGCTTGGCTCACGCCGGCCGTGCGTGATGCCTTTCCACCCAACGCCCGGCATTTCCTGACCTACATGGAACGACGCAAGCGTCTCGGGGATGGCATCGGACGTGACTTCGGCTCCTACAGCAACCCGCGCAACAATGCGGTCACCGGTTTCGACGTCGGTACTTACAGCGATAAACACTTTCTGGCCATGTGGGGCGCCTATCGCCACTGCTTTGCGAAAAACAGCTGCCCCGGCATGCGCTAGGTCGATGGCTCTGTGAGGCGGGCCGCACGTTCGCTCCATATCAGGTCCCGTTGCGGACCTGCTGACCTGATGCCGGTCGAGACCGGTCGTGCCGGAGCGCAACGGCGGGCTGAGAATCGCCTTTCGAGCCGAAGACGCGCCATCCCGGGCGGGTGGAAACAGGGTCGGGAAACGACACCGGGGCACGAGGCCCCGGTGTGCTCAATCTGAAGTAGCGTCGAAATCAGGCAGGTACGAGGTACACATTGTCGACGATGTCTTCGTCGGCGGGATGCCAGAGCGGGCCACAGAGTCCCGCGTCGAGTTCTTCAGCATCGAATTCGGCCATCGCGCTGAACATCACTTCAGCGCTGAAATCGGCCGGCTCTGTGGCAACTGCTTCACGGGTCACGTATGTCATTGCATGCCTCCTGAACACGGGCCATGTCGGGTTGGTTGCCGCTGTGAATGCGCTGCGGCTTCGCAAGCAAGACTCTGCAACCCGCGTGCCAGGGGCCAGTCAGGCCCGTGCAGCACGATCTGCACACAACCGCCGCCCGGAGACGATGCAGGACCTCGTCCGCCCAGGATGGGTTGCACAAAATGAGTGCAGCGCAGGCTGACGCCCGGTGCCAAGGCCTGTCAGCGCTCGATCAACTGCCGAAGGCGTACTCGCCACCCCGCTCCAGCGCCCGACGATAAGCGGGCCGGGCATGAATGCGGTCGAGAAACGCGGCGAGGTTCGGGAACGGCTCCAGGGTGTAGAGCAATCGCGCCACCTGGGGCACGAACGAGAGCTGCACGTCGGCCGCGCTGAAGCTGTCGTCGACGAACCACTCCGAGCCCTGCAGTGCGCCATTCATGTAGCCGAGGTGATTATCGAGTTCACTGGTGATTCGCGGCTGCAGATCGGCGCCGCCGTCCGGCAACCGGCCGGTGTACATCTTCAGCATGAGCGGCAGCATCGCGCTGCCCTCCGCATAGTGCAGCCATTGCAGATAATGCTCGTGGGCGTCCGTTCCCGGCTCTGGCGCGAGCCGTCCACCGCCATGACGGCGGACGATGTAATCGATGATGGCACCGGACTCGATGATGGTAAGCGCACCGTCGGTCAGCACCGGCGACTTGCCCAGCGGATGCACCGCCAGCAATGCAGGCGGTGCCAGGTTGGTGCTGGCATCGCGCTGATGGGACACGATCTCGTAGTCGAGACCAAGTTCCTCGAGCAGCCACAGGATGCGCTGGGAACGGGAATTGTTGAGATGGTGGACGGTGAGCATGGTCAGGCTCCTCGAGGAAATGGTTGCGCAATCGCTGCGTGCGCATCATGGTCGGGATCAGCGTGGAAGACATCCTGCCACTGCAGGCAGCCAGCACGGAGAGTTGCTCGACCATGAACAGCAGATCGCCATGCGCCTACCTGGCAGCAGTCCTGTTCGGGGCCGCTCTCGCCCTGCCGGTGCAGGCTGCCCCGGATGCTGAAGCGCACCCCGCCGATGCCTTCCTCGCGCGCCTCGCCGAGCACTGCGGGCAGGCCTTCGCCGGCCGCATCGTGGCCAATGAGCCGCCCCAGGACGAAGATGCGTTCAGTGGTCACGAGCTGATCATGCACGTCCGTGAATGCAGCGACGACGAGATCAAGGTGCCGTTCCACGTCGGCGACGACCACAGCCGGACATGGGTCATCACCCGCACCGAGCAGGGCTTGCGCCTGAAGCATGACCACCGGTACGAAGACGGCAGCGACCACGCCGTCACCTGGTACGGTGGCGACACGGCCACCCGGGGCACGGCGACGCGCCAGGAGTTTCCGGTCGACCAGGAGTCCATCGATCTGTTCGAGCGCGAGGGCCTCGATGCCTCCACGGTCAACGTCTGGGCCATCGAAATCGAGCCCGGTGACCGCTACCTCTACGAGCTGGCACGGCCCACCGGCCGCCTCTTCCAGGTCGAGTTCGACCTCACTGCGCCGGTCACGACCCCGCCGACGCCGTGGGGCCATTGAACGCGGTCTGCGTCAGACCACCTGCCCCGCCGCCTGACCGGACGCCCACGCCCACTGGAAGTTGTGACCGCCGAGATGACCTGTGACATCGACGGCCTCGCCGATGAAGTAGAGCGCTGCATGATCCCGGCAGGCCATGGTCTTCGATGACAGTGCGGCGGTGGACACGCCGCCGAGGGTCACCTCTGCAGTCCGGTAGCCCTCCGTACCCGATGGCCAGACATGCCAGGGCTGACAGCGCGCCACCACCTGTCCGATGTCCTCTTCGCTGAGCTGATCGAGGGTCCGGTCCGCAAGCCAAAGCTCGCACCAGCGCTGAGCCACCCGCCGGGTCAGCAGCTGTCCGAGCAGCGTCCTCAATTCCAGCTTCGGGCGCTCGGCACGCAGGTGGCGAATGTGCTCGGCGATGTCGATCTCGGGGAAGAGGTCGATGGCCAGCGCCTCACCCGGCTGCCAGTAGGAGGACGCCTGCAGGATCGCAGGCCCACTCAGGCCCCGGTGGGTGAAGAGGATGTTCTCGCGGAAAGATCCACTGCCTGCCGTGACCAGTGTATCCAGGGACACGCCGGCAAGATCGTCGAATTTGTCGAGCAGCCTGGGTTCCAGCGTGACCGGCACCAGCCCGGCGCGGGTGGGCTCCACCGGAATGCCGAGGTCGCGGGCCAGATCGTAGGCGAAACCGGAACCCCCGAGCGTCGGAATCGAATAGCCGCCGGTGGCCACCACCAGCGCATCGCAGCTCACCAGCCCTTCCCGGGTGTCGAGGCGATGGGGCGGACCAAGCGCTTCGAGCCGGGGCGGAGATTGGGTGAGGATGCGCACGTCCACTGCCGCACATTCGGCCAGCAGCATGGCGACGATGTCCTTCGCGGAGCGATCGCAGAACAGCTGCCCGAGCTTCTTTTCGTGGTAGGGAATCCCGTGCTTCTCCACCAGCGCAGTGAAATCCCATGGCGTGTAGCGGCTCAACGCCGACTTCGTGAAGTGCGGATTGGCGGACAGGAAGTTATCGGGGCCACAGTGGATGTTGGTGAAGTTGCAGCGGCCTCCGCCGGACATGAGGATCTTCTTGCCGACCTTGTTGGCGCGCTCGAGGACGAGCACGCGCCGGCCCCGTGCGCCTGCTGCCATGGCACACATGAGCCCGGCCGCACCCGCGCCGAGGATCACGACATCGAAGTGCCTGCCTTTACTTACATCGGACACGAGACTTATCGGACTCCGGGGGTCGCGCTGTTCGCAGCGCGCAGTCTACGCGAACGCGCTGCGTCCTCTGCCAGCAGCAGATGTGGTGCAATGGACCGGCGGGCGTTCACTGACGATGGATGCGACATGAATACGGTGCAGCTTCGGCGCGGCAGCCTCGACGACCTGACGGCGATCAACGACATCATCACCCGTGCCATCGGCACCTGGACCGTGGCGGAGCGGGTGAAACGCCTGTCGTTGCCGCTGTACCACTACCAGGCGGTGGATCTGGATCACCTGGACATCGTGCTGGCCATGGATGGTCTGCAGCCTTTGGCCGTCGCGGCCTGGGAGCCTGCAGAGCCCAAACAGCTGCCCCCAGGGCGCACCGGACTGCTGCTGCACGGGCTCTACGTGGCCCCGGATGCGGCCCGCGGTGGCCTCGGCACCACGCTCCTGCAGGCGTGCCTGGATGCCGCGCGGAAAGGTGGCCTCGACGGGGTCCTGGTCAAGGCGACGCGGGATGCCGCTGGATTCTTCGAGCGCAGCGGCTGCGAACGGCTGCCGGTGCTGCGCGACGACCGGGACTACGAACTGCGTTACTGGCTTCCCGTCTCCGCCAGCGGTGCCGCATGACGGCGAATGCAGCACCCGGACCTTTGCGTCACGTTTCACGTCGCGCCGCGCTTGGATGGGTCGCCGCTGCCTATGTTCTCGCCCTCACGGGTGCCGGCGTCACGTTGCTGCTCGCCCCCTGGCCGCCCCTCGCGGCCATGGCGGCGGCGTCGCTGGTGACCACCGGGCTGATCTTTCTCGGCAGCATGGGCTTGAGGAACTCGAGCCTGTTCGACCCCTACTGGAGCGTGATCCCCATCGCCGTGGTGCTGGCCTGGCTGCCGCTGGCGCAGGCACCGGTGTTGCGTACCGGCCTGATCTCGCTCCTGGTCGGGGCCTGGGGCCTGCGCCTGACCTGGAACTGGGCCCGGGGCTGGCAGGGCTTCGGCCACGAAGACTGGCGCTACGAACGCATTCGCGCCCGGACCGGTCGCGCGTACTGGCTGGTGAGCGGGCTTGGCATCCATGTGTTTCCCGCAGCGCAGGTCTATCTGGGATTGCTGCCCGTGTACGGGGCCTTCACCTCGACGCGCCCGTTGGGCTGGCTCGATGGCGTCGCTGCCACCGTGACCGCCTTCGGCATCGCCTGGGAAACGGCGGCGGACCGACAGCTGCATCGCTTCCGCCAGGACCCGACCCATGCCGGACGCACGCTGACGACCGGGCTGTGGCGCAGCGCGCGGCATCCGAACTACTTCGGCGAGATCATGTTCTGGGTCGGACTGGCCCTGTTCGCATTGGCCGCCGGGCGCAGCGAGTGGTGGTACTACGTCGGAGCCGTGGCCATGATCGCCATGTTCCGCTTCATCAGCCTGCCGCTGATCGACCAGCGCATGCTCGAACGCCGCAGCGATTATCCCGAACGCATGGCCAGCGTGAATGCACTCCTCCCCTGGCCACCCCGCCAACGCACCCTGTAGGCGCGCCGCATGCGGAGCACGCGTGTACGCGCCGCCCAAGGCCGCCGCATACGGACCACCGTGCGCGGACCGAGCGCACGCGCCTGTGAGGTCCAGCTCGGGCCTATAGATCACCGCCGAGCAGCTGCGCCAGCTCATCGTCGCTGAAGCCGAGCCCGCCGAGCACCTTGCGGCTGTCGGCGCCAAGCTGCGGTGGGTGCGAGCGGATGCTCGCGGGGCTGGCCGACATGTGCACCGGCGGTGCGAGGGTCCGGTAGCGGCCGAGTTCGGCGTCCTCCACCTCGCGGAAGAACCCCACCGCCTTGAGGTGCGGATCTTCCAGCACCTCCTCGTTGGAGTTGAAACGCATGCCGGGAATGTTTTCCCGCTCCAGCAGCGTCAGCCACTCGTCCGTGGTCCGGGTCAGCGCCACCTCCTCGATCATCGCGTACAGCTCGCCGGTGTTCTCCGTCCGCGCGCGGTAGGTGGAGAAGCGTGGATCCTCGAACACGCCGGGCCGGTCGCCGAGTTCGAAGAAACGTGCCCACTGCGCGTCGGAGTAGGGAACGATGCAGATGTAGCCATCGGCCGTCCGGTACGGCTTGCGGCGCGGGTTCACGGAACGCGTGTAGGCCATGCCGTAGCTGGCCGGCAG
>SKUB01000317.1 GCA_007122315.1 Pseudomonadales bacterium
CGACCGTGGTCACCGCGCTCCCAGAGGCCGGCCAGGATGCCCGTCTCGGGATCCGCGAATACCGCCGGACTGTGAACGATGCGCGACTCTTCCGGACGGTCGACGGGAATCTCGATCACGTCGATCCGGAACAGCGCCGTGCCTTCGTCCCGCCACGGCGACTCGTCGATGCAACCTTCCATTTCCTCTTCTTCGCGCACGGGTGCCGTGCCTGAGTTGTAGACGATGATGCGGCCATCCTCGCCCGGGCCGGCCACCACCGTATGCGTGTGGGAGCCGCGACAGGTCTGCACCTGACCCACCTGCACCGGCATGGCGACGTCACTGATGTCGAAAATACGCAGGCCGCGGAAGCGCTCGTCGCTGACCTTGCCGGCCACACCTTTCAGGCCGCAGTCCACCCGGCCACGCTGCTGCTCCACCGACAGAATCAGCAGGTCGCCCACTACTGACACGTCACCCTGGCCACCCGGGCAGACCACTGCGCTCAGCAGCTCGGGCAGCCCGTCGTCACCAAGGCGATAGAGTTTGAAACCGTGGTAGTTACCCACCACCAGCAGGTCGCCGGCAAAGGCCAGATCCGTGTTCGCGAAGTCGAGCAGCGCAATACGTTCCTCCTGCTCGTCCTCCGCATCCTCCTCGTCGCCGCGGGCCGCATCGGGATCCTCGTCGTCGTCTTCGGGATCCTGACGGCGGGTGGCGCGGGCCGTCGCCCCGTCTCCGTTCGCCAGTTCACGCAGGCGGCTTGCTGGCAGTGCGGCAGGATTGTCCGGATCGAAGAAACCATCGGGCTTCGGCAGCGACGCCAGCAACTCCAGGTTCCAGATCGCCTCGCCGGCGTCGCGGAATCCCGCGGCCAGACCCACACGGGGATCCGCTGAATACCCGGCCAGCATCAGCGTCATGCGCTCGATCTCGGCGTCCTGATCGTTCTTCACTTCCGTCACGAACTCGAACAGCTCGGGGTCGCTGGCCGATCCGCTTTGTTCGAGCAGCTCTTCGACCATCTTCAGCGCGCCCTTGTGATGCTCGATCATCAGTTCGAGATACAGGGTGTCGAAGGCCTGCCCGCTGGCCGCGGCCAGCTCGGCCATCTGCTCCGCCGTGGCCATGCCCTCCATGCCGTGGGCAGGCTCATCATCGGCCCCGTGGTCACCATGGCCATGATGATCGCCGTGGTGGCCGTGTTCGCGATGCCCGTGCAGATGGTGCCGCCAGTCCCGGTCCGGTAGCGCCTCGCCACGCTCGGCCAGCCACCGCTCCATGAACTCGATCTCGTCGATCTGCGTGGTCTCGATGCGACTTGCCAGTTCGACCAGCTCGCTGCTGCCAGCGCGCTCCGGTGCCAGCACCGACATGTCCAGCGCCTGCTGATGATGCGGAATCATGTCCTGCATGAAGCGGACGTCCGCTGCCGAGTGACGCAGACCTGCCAGCTGCACGGCCTCCTCGGCGCTGATCAGCCGGCTGGGCAGACCCGGCGCACCGGGCTGGACAATGGGCGCCTGCGCCACGGCAGTGCTCGCGAGCAGCACAAGCAGTGCGAGCAACCCATGACGGGCGGGGGCGTTCGAGCACGAGGCGTTCCGGGCCATAACCATCCTTTCCTTCTTCGCATCTGAAACAACCGCTAACCCTGCAGGACAGCGAACTGTGTGCAGGCCCCGAATTGTGGCGCGCCCGGCCCCTCAAGTCACCGCCATGGGGTTCGAGCCGGAACGAACCCATGATACGGGCGGGTGGAATCATTGGAACCCTGACTTGCCAAGTCCCGACCCCGTGCTAGTGTCCATCTCCGGAACGGAGACGCAGCAGGGGGAGTCAGCATGACCACAACGAGCGAGGGACGCCTGACCAACAAGATCGCGCTGGTGACCGGCGGCGCCAGCGGCATCGGCCGCGCCTGCGCGCTGCGCTACGCAGAGGAAGGCGCCGACGTAGTCATTGCCGATCGCGACGCCGTTCGCGGTGCGGAGGCGGTGGCCGAGATCCAGCGCACGAGCAACCGCCGTGCGCTGTTCGTCGAGGTGGACGTGGCCTCCGAGGACAGCATCGAGGCCATGGCCGCAAGCGCGGTACGCGAGTTCGGCCGCATCGACACCGTCCTCGCGGCCGCCGGCATTTCCTACGCAGCCTACGTCAGCGGCTCACCCCGGACCGATGACGCCCCGGCCACGTCCCGCCACCTGCTGCACACGCGACTCAGCGACTGGCAGCGGGTCCTCGACGTGAACCTGACCGGCGTCATGCTCACCGACCGGGTCTGCGCCCGACACATGGTCGAGCAGGGCATAGCCGGCACCATCGTCAACGTCGCCTCCTCCGCGGCGCGCCTCGCCCTGCCCGGCGCAGCCGACTACTGCGTGTCGAAGGCCGGAGTGGCCATGCTCACCCACGTCCTGGCCATGGAACTGATCGACCACAACATTCGCGTCAACGGCATCGGCCCCGGCTTCATCGAGACGCCCATGACCCAGGCCATGCGCGACAATCCGGAGGGGCACGCGGCCATCATCGCCCGTACGCCCATGGGTCGGGTGGGCACACCGCGGGAAATGGCGAACGCGGCCCTTTATCTCGCGTGCGACGAGTCGTCCTACACCACCGGCCACACGCTCTATCCCAATGGCGGCATGTTCGTCGGCTGACCGCCGAGCTGCGTCTCACGATCCGCGCGTGCGATCGCGGACGAAGATGATGGCCGGCGCGCATACCGCGAACAGCACCAGAACACCGATCCAGAAGTAGTCGTAGCTGCCGAAGTGATCGCGCACCCAGCCTGCGCCGGGCGGCGCGAGCACGGTGGCGCGGGTGCACATCAGGAACAGGCCCACCACCGCACCGTAAGCCAGCACGCCGAAGTGACGGCTGATCATCATGCCGATCAGGGGCAAGTAGCCGCCGGAACCGAGGCCAAGTGCGATCATCGCCAGCAGCAGCGTCAGGTAGCTCGGCGCAAGCAACAGCAGCAGCAGCGCGGCGACGCTTGGAAACAGCGCCAGCAGATAGAGCAGGCGCTGCTCGATGCGATCGGCCAGGTAGCCGAAGCTCACCTTGCCGAGGATGTTGCACAGCGCCCAGATGGACATCAGCCCGCCCGCGGCCTGCGCGCTGATGTCGAGGTCCTGGGCGTAGGGCGCGAGGTTGCCCGTGAGTGCAACCGGCGTCACGACGATGGGTACCAGCGCGATCAGCATGGCCCAGAAGTAACGCTCCCGCAGGATCATGCGGGTACTCCATGCCGGTTCGCCGTCGACCCGCGGCTGCGCGACATCGGGGTCCGGCTCGACGCCCTTCTGTTCCGGCGAGTCTGCGATGACCAGCAGCATAAGCGGCACCGCGATCAGCGGAATCACCAGCGCCAGCAGCTGCATGGCCTGACGCCAGTCCATGACGCCGAGCAGGGTGCTCACCAGCAAGGGGAACACCAGTGCGCCGATGGAGGAGCCGATGCTGGACAGGCCGAGGGCGAGGCCGCGACGGCCACGGAACCAGCGCGCGGCCACGGTCTGGGAATACAGCGCCCCAGCCAGGGCGTTGGCGCCGGCCATCACCAGCGCGTAGATCACCATCAGTTGCCACAGCGCGGTGGTGAACGACGACACCAGCAGTCCGGCGGCCAGACAGAGAATGCCCGCCGCACCGATCCAGCGCAGGGACGAGCGGTCCATGGCGCGGCCCGTGAACGGGTACATCAGGCCGGTGACCAGCTGCGCCACCGACATGATCAGCAGGGTCTCGCCACGCGAGGTTCCGAACGCGTCCATCCACGCCACGGCGAAAAAACTGAACGCAGAGAACACCACGCCCATGGTCATGGCCATGGACATCATGCCCACGCCGAGCACGTTCCAACCGTAGAACCAGGGCATTCTCACGGTACGCGCCGGAACTTCGGCGGCCGTTTCTCCAGCAGCGACAGTGCGCCCTCCCGGGCATCGGCGCCGGCGACGAAGCGCTCCTGGGCCTCATGCGCCTCCTCCAGCGCCGTCCGCACGTCACAGCCCGCATGCCGATAGACGAGACGCTTGGTCTCGGCCAGCGTCGCAGGCGCCACGTTTGCCGCCAGATCCTCGACATAGGCGCGAGCCGAGGCGAGCAGCGCGTCCGGCGCCACCACCCGCTCCACCAGACCCAGTTCGCAGGCCCGCTGGGCGTCGATCCGAGTGCTGCTCCAGAGCAGATCCAGCGCGTGCCCGGTGCCCACCAGCCGCGGCAGCAGCCAGCTCGAACCATGCTCGGCGATCAGGCCCCGCCTGCTGAAGACCGTGGTGAAAGTCGCGGCCTCCGAGGCGAAGCGCAGGTCGCTGGCCAGCGCCAGAATCAGGCCGCCGCCCGCCGCGACGCCGTTCACCGCGGCGATCACCGGCTTCGGCACTTCCAGCAGATAGCTGAACAGCCCCGGCAGTGCATCCGGATCCCGCATTGCGCCCGAGGATCCCGCCTCCGTCACCGCCGCCAGCGTGGCCATGTCCAGGCCGGCGGAAAACGCCCGCCCATTGCCGGTGATGATGATGCCCACCACCCGCGGATCCGCCGCTGCCGTGTCCACCGCGCTGCGGATCTCTGCCAGCGTGTCGTAGGTGAACGCGTTCAGACGCTGCGGCCGGTTCAAACGGATCAACGCCACTGGATCGTCGATCTCGAACTCGATGTCGGCAAAATCGCTCATCGTGCCGCGCCCTCCCCGCCGGCGGGATCGAACCGTTCCCGCAGCGTCCGCTTCAGAATTTTGCCCGAGACGTTCTTCGGAATGGCTTCCACGAAGTGCCAGGCACGGGGTCGTTTGTAGCCTGCGAGCTCACTGCGGCACAGCTCCGTCAACTCCGCTTCCGCCACCTCCTCACCGGCACGGGGCACGATCGCGGCCGTGACGCGCTCGCCCCAGTTCTCGTCGGGAACGCCGAACACCGCCACTTCCGCCACCGCGGGGTGCCGGTACAGCACCTCCTCCACCTCCCGCGGATACACGTTCTCGCCGCCGCTGATGATCATGTCCTTCTTGCGGTCGACGATGTAGACGAAGCCCTCCTCATCCAGCCGCGCCATGTCGCCAGTTCGGAACCAGCCGTCTTGGAACGCCTCCGCTTCCGCATCCGGCCGCTGCCAGTAGCCGGTGAGGACCTGATCACCCTTGACGATGATCTCGCCAGCCACGCCGAAGGGACAGTCGTTGAACGACTCGTCGACGATACGCACCGCGGCCAGAGAGCCGCGGCGACCCGCGGCGCCGAGCAGGTGCGTATCGCCCGCGGCAGCGCGCATGTGCGTGTCGCGATCCATGAACAGGACGTTGCCGGCGAGCTCCGTCATTCCAAAACCCTGGGAGAACACGTTGCCGAACCGGGTCATGGCCCGCCGCAGCACTTCGGCCGGGATCGACGACGCGCCGTAGCCGATGTTGTCCAGGGAGGACGTATCGTAGCGGTCGAGATCCGGATGATTGAGCACCATGTTGATCATGGTGGGCGCCAGCGCCGTCGCCGTGATCCGGTGCCGCTCGACCATCTCCAGCCACGCCCGCGGCTCGAACTGCTGCATCAGGTACACCGGCACCCCGCGCAGGTGCTGGGTCAGGATGGCGTAGCCGGCGATGTGACACATGGGAAACGGCATCAGATAGCGCGGTTCCGGAACGTTCGAGGCAAACGTCGCCAGCGAGTTCATGGCGGAGAAGATCAGGTTGCGGTGCGACAGCATGGCGCCCTTGGGCATGCCTGTGGTCCCGGAGGTGTAGATCAGCCAGGCCACGTCGCGGTCATCGTCCGCACCTGCGAACGGCGGGGTCTCGACGTCGGCGAGCAGCGTCTCGTAATCGGGATCGGAGGCGGTCGCGTCACCGATGCAGGCGTAGTGCTCCACCGTGGTCAGCTCCGGGCGCATCTGCTCCACCACAGCGGCGAACGCCGCGCGGTACAGCAGGACCCGCGCCTGGGAGTCGTTGACGATGCGGATCAGTTCCTTCGGAGTCAGCCGGTAGTTGAGGAACACCAGCCGTTGCCGCGCCGCCGGCACGGCGTAGTAGCACTCCACATACTCCGGACAGTTGTCCGCCAGGATCGCCACCCCGTCTCCTGGCTGGCCCAGCGTCGCCAGTCCATTCGCCAGCCGCAGCGAGCGCCGATCGAGCTCGGCGAAGCAGAGCGAACGGTCGTCAGCGAACGCGACCGCGGTCGCCTCCGGCGTCTTGATGGTGTTGAACTCCAGAATGTCCCGCAGCAGCATGCGTACTCCCCTCCCGTTCCAGCCGCCGGCCCGAGCTTACCGACTCGACCCGTCCGCAGTCGCCTCGCTTGCGCCGGCCGTACGTCGCAGCCCCCGCAGACGGCGCTGCTCGTGCAGCGCGGCAAAGCTGAACAGCCCCAGTGCGAGCCAGATCAAGCCGAACGTCCACCACTGGGTCCGGGCGAAGGGCTCGGCGAACACCCACACCGCAAGCACGAACTGCAACGACGGCGCCACGTACTGAAAGAAACCCAGGGACCCCAGCGTCAGCCGGTTGGCCGCCGCCGCGAAGCACAGCAGCGGCAGCATGGTGATGGGCCCGGCGAGAAACAGCTTGCCGAGGTCCGCCGGCGCACTGGGAAACATCCCCTGCCCCAGCAGTGCCTGCCAGCCCAGCCAGGCCAGCGCCAGCGGCAGCAGCAGCCAGCTCTCCACGGTGAGACCGGTGAACGCATCGACGCCGAGGCGCTTGCGCACCAGTCCGTAGAAGCCGAAGGAGAACGCGAGCGTGAGTCCCAGCCACGGCACGTCGCCGAAGCGGAGGATCTCATTGCCCACTCCGACCGCCGCGATGGCCACCGCCAGCCACTGCAGCGGCCGCAGCCGCTCACCGAGAAACAGCATGCCGAGCACCAGGCTCACCAGCGGATTGATGAAGTAGCCGAGGCTGGCCTCCAATACCCGCTCCGAGACCACCGCGTAGATGAACAGCAGCCAGTTGCAGCCGATCAGCACCCCGGAGATCGCCAGCCAGCCGAGACTCGCCGGGTTCCGCAGCACCGCCATCAGCCGCGACCAACCGCCGACGGCCCACACCAGCGGCAACAGCAGCAGCGCCGACCACAGCACCCGATGGGCCACGATCTGCAACGCGCCGAATTCGTCGATCCAACGGAAGTACAGCGGCGCGATGCCCCAGATGCCGTAGGCACCGAGCGCGAACAGGCCACCGGCCAAGGCGGTCCGGTCCCAGATCGGTCCAGCGGGTGAGGGGCTCGCGTTCAAATCGGGTCCAGGCGCATCGCCGGCTGCAGGAAGGAGCGCAGCATACGTCAGTGACGCCCCGGGATCCCGGCATGGACGGCAGCGTTCGGATGCCGTTGAATCGACGCTCATCGAACGCAGCGACGGAGTGGATCACATGGCAGACAACCGGGAGCAGATCGAGTACTGGAACGGCGATGCCGGCAACACCTGGGTGGAGGCACAGGATCGCCTCGACGCCATGCTCGCCCCCATCTCCGCAGCGCTGCTCGAACGCGCGGCGGTCACCGCCGGCGAGCGGGTGGTGGATGTGGGGTGCGGCTGCGGCGACACCAGCATCGAACTGGCCCGCCGTGGCGCCCATGTCTGGGGTATCGACATCTCCGAGCCCATGCTCGCCCGCGCCAACGAGCGTGGCAGCGGCATCAAGAACCTCGCGTTCTCCCACAAGGATGCCGCCACCGCCGACTTCACGCCGGACCATACGCTGCTGTTCTCCCGCTTCGGCGTCATGTTCTTCGCCGACCCGCCGGCCGCGTTTCAGAACATGCGCAGCGCGCTCACCGCAGATGGCCGCCTTGCCTTCGTCTGCTGGCAGGCGCCGCGGGAGAATCCCTGGGTGGCCATCGCCGGGCGCGCCGTCCAGCCCTTTCTGCCAGAACCGGAAGTGGAGCCCGATCCCAAGGCACCCGGCCCCTTCGCCTTCGCCGATGCCGACTACGTCCGCGGCATTCTCGACGCAGCCGGCTACGGCGCGATCGAACTCGAGCCTTTCCGGACCACGCTGCACCTTGCGGATTCGCTGGACGATGCCATCGCATTCCAGGGCAAGGTCGGGCCGCTGTCCCGGGCCCTGGCGGATCTCGAAGGTCAGCAGCGCGCAGACGCGCTCGCCGCCGCCCGCGAAGCCCTCGCCGGTCACGTGACCGACAACGGACTCGACCTCGGCGCCGCCTGCTGGATCGTCACCGCCCGACGCGATTGAGGCCACACGCCCGAACGAAGCCCTGTGGGAAGCTGCAGGCTCGAAGGCGACGCAGCGATCGAGGACTGATCCAGACCCAGCGCCACGCCCATCGGCCCGTCCGCGCTGCGCGCGGCCTGGGCTCTCCCACAACGCCTCGCACGGGTCTCGCGATTCGTCAGTGGGAGCTGACGTCGGCCGCAGGCCGGCGTCGCGATCGCCGACTGATCCGGACTCGAGCGTTGCGCCCAAAAGCTCGGCCCGTCCGCGCTGCGCGCGACCTGGACCCTCCCACAACGCCACGCATGACCGAAGCCTTGTGGGAAACTGCAGGCGTCGAAGGCGACGCAGCGATCGCCGACTGGTCCAGAACACAGCGTCACGCCCATCGCCACGCCCGCTTCGCGGACGTGCGCTCCCACTGCGCCTCGCACGGGTCTCGCGATTCGTCAGTGGGAGCTGACGTCGGCCGCAGGCCGGCGTCGCGATCGCCGACTGGTCCGGGCTCGAGCGTTGCGCCCAAAGGCTCGGCCCGTCCGCGCTGCGCGCGGCCTGGGCACTCCCACTGCGCCACGATCGAGCATGCCGCGCAGCTGACGTCGTGGCACTCTACGCTTTTATACTTGACCGGTTTGGGGATCGGAGCATGAGTCAGAAGCCGTTGAGCGAAACCCAGCGTCAGCCCAAGCCCGCCTCCGAGCACACGGAGCGCGCCCAGGCTGCCGTACGTGAGTCACTGCCGTTCTCGGACCGCCGCAGCTTCGAGAACGCCCGCCGCGGCTTCATCGCCAGCATCGACCCCATCACCATCGGCCACGATCACGCGAAGCGCCCAGCCTTCGACCTCGCGCCGCTGGCATTTCTGGAGGGCGAGGCACCGCCGAGCGCGAACCCGAGCCTCTGGCGCCAGGCCCAGCTCAACGCGCAGCACCACGGCCTCTTCGAGGTCACCGACGGCATCTACCAGATCCGCTCCTTCGATATCGCCAACATGACCCTGATCCGCGGCAACACCGGCTGGATCATCATCGACCCGCTGACGTCGTCAGAGACGTCACGCGCAGGCCTCGCGCTGGCCAATGAGCACCTCGGCGAACGCCCCGTGGTCGCCGTCATCCACACCCACAGCCACGCCGACCACTTCGCCGGAGTCCTCGGCGTCGTCACGGCCGATCAGGTGGAGTCCGGCGCAGTGCAGGTCATCGCACCGGAGCACTACGTCAATGAGTCCCTGAGTGAGAACGTCCTCGCCGGCAACGTCATGAACCGCCGCGCCACTTACATGTACGGCACGTTGCTGCCCCCGTCGCCTACCGGCTTTCTCACCACCGGCCTCGGCGCAGCACTGTCCATGGGCTCGACCGGCTTCGTGATCCCCAACGATTTCGTCTGCGCCACCGGCGAAACGCGAAACATCGACGGCATCGAGTTCGAGTTCCAGATGACACCGGGGACCGAGGCGCCGGCGGAGTTCGTGTTCTATCTGCCGCAGTTCAGGGCCCTGTGCATGTCGGAGATCACCTCCCACCACATGCACAACGTCTATACGCCTCGCGGCGCCCAGGTCCGCGACGCGCTGGCGTGGAGCGCGCAGATCAACGAATCCATGGAGCTTTTCGGTGAGCGGCTGGAGATCCAGTTCGCAAGCCACCACTGGCCCATCTGGGGCCGCGAGGAAGCACTCGCCTATCTCAAGAAACAACGGGATCTCTACAAGTACATCCACGACCAGACCCTGCGGCTCGCGAATCACGGCTACACCATGAACGAGATCGCCGGGCAGATCCGCCTGCCTGACGTGCTTGGCAAGGAGTTCGCGAACCGCGGCTACTACGGCACGCTGCACCACAATGCCCGTGCCGTATACGTGAAGTATCTTGGCTATTTCGACGGCAATCCGGCCCACCTCTATCCGCTGCCGCCGCGGGAG
Organism: Pseudomonadales bacterium; assembly: GCA_007122315.1. Lineage (GTDB taxonomy): Bacteria > Pseudomonadota > Gammaproteobacteria > Pseudomonadales > Azotimanducaceae > SLTB01. The sequence goes on from SKUB01000317.1 coordinate 10,104, forward strand.
ACGGCCCGCCGTTACGTGGAGTTCATGGGTGGCGCGGACGCGGTGGTGGCGAAGGCAGGCGAGTCCTTCGCCGCCGGGGATTATCGCTGGGTCGCCGAAGTGCTCGACCACGTGGTAATGGCCGATCCGTCCAACGGGGACGCCAAGGCGCTGCTGGCCGATACGCTGGAGCAACTCGGCTATCAGGCCGAGTCCGGGCCCTGGCGGAACTTCTTCCTGTCCGGCGCGCTGGAACTGCGCGAGGGCCTGCCGCAGACCGGCACCCGGTTCGCCGCCAGCGAGGGCATGGCACGCGGCATGCCGCTGCAGAACCTGTTTCAGACCATGGCCGTCCGCCTCAATGGACCGAAGGCCGATGGCGTCGAACTGGCCCTGAATCTCGACTTCACCGATATCGGGAAGCGCTACCTGCTCTGCATCGAAAACGCGGTACTGCACGCATTTCCCGACCGCAATGCCGAAGCACCTGACGCAACGCTGCGGCTCACGAGCCTCGACTTCAAGCGCATGATGATGGGCCTGACCACGGGTGCGGAGCTCATCGATGCGGGTCGGCTGGAGATCGATGGCGACGCATCCGCGCTGGCGGGACTCGGCGCGCTGTTCGACAGCTTCGAGCGACGCTTTCCCATCGTCACCCCACGCCCCGACCCGACCTGAGCGGCTGCGCGCGTAAGGGCCGCTCAGTCCGGCTGCCGCTGCAGGGCCTTCAGAAAGCGAATGAGCGCATCGATGCGTTCACGCGCCAGCGCCTCGCTCACCTCCGAGCTGTCCTCATCCAACCCGAAGAACTCTCCCCACACCGGCTTGCCCGCCGGGCCGTGCGCCATCCTGGTCTCGCGACCATCGATGATCTGCCGGACAAAACCCTCCGGAAACACACCCTCGTTGCGCGCACTCAGAGAACGCAGATCCTTCAGCACCACTTCGAGATGAGGCGTCATCGGCCCATCACCCTCACCATGAGCCCCGTGACACCCTGCGCAATGAGCCTGGAACAGAGACGCCCCCGACTGCACGTCGTCATCATCCATGGCCAGCGGCGCCGCAGCCGCTGTGAGCGCCGCCACGCTGTACAGACGCATCGGCGTCAGCAGCGCCGCATCCCGCAGGACCTCCCGCAGTTCCAGCGTGGCGTCGTCCACGATGACGATGGCGGACTCCGCATCCGCCGTACTCCACACCAGCAGCCAGACTTCATCCCCGCGCGCTGAATAGGTCGGCTGCAGCACCCGCCGCGGACCCTCCTCGAGATCGGCCCACGCCGCGATCGGCAGACTGCGATAGCCGTCCTCCAACACATCGCGCCGGAACACCGCCACTTCCTGACTGGCATGACCGAACTCGGCCAGCGGCGAATCCACCCACAAATGCTCCGAGTTCGCATGGGTGGCCAGAAACAGCGACCCCATCGCCGGACCGTCGAGGGTCGCGATCACCTGCCACGCATCCTCCGGCGCCGCCGAGGGATCCGCTCCCACCACCGCCAGCTGATCGCTGACCATGGAACCGGTCACCCAAACCGGTCCGTGTTCCCCGTGCCGGTAGAGCACCCCTTGTCCGGCGCCGGCGAAGGGCAGCGCCCGATCGGCCACCAATTCCCGGCCGGGCAGATCCATGACCACCACTCGCCGACTGTCCGTCGGCAACAGCAGATAGCGACCGTCCTCCGTGAGCGCACCCGAGCGCAGGGTGGGCTCCGCGTCGAGCGCGTCCACCGTCATCGGCGGGGTCTCGCCGAGCAGCAGGACACGACCGGAACGCCGTACCGGCACCACGAATGTCCCCTCCCAGGGTGATGCGATGACATCGCCAAGCTCCGCATCCGGCACATCCGCTTCCAACGGGGTATCCAGGCGCTGCAAAGGCTCCAGGGTCGTGCCGTCGAGCAGCAGCAGCTGCGGAGGCCAGTCGGAACCCGCCAGCACATAGCGATCGACGCTGTCCGCATGGCGCGAACCGCCCACGGCCCGGGCCTCGAATCCGACCCGAATCGAGGCGACCCGCTCCGGCGGCGACGCATACAGATCGATCAGCGCCACCTTGCCGTTGCGCGCGACCACGTGCAGGTAGCGACCCGAAGCTGACGCGGCTATGCGGTGCGGCGGGCCGCCGACAGGAATCTGCACAATCGGCTCCCGGCTCGGCCCGTGAATGAGCAGAACCGCACCCGGATCGTGCAGCGCCACCACGAACAGATCTTCCAGCGCGTACTCGTGGGCGGGCGCGGTGGGCCGATCTGCCAGCGGCCGCTGGACCGTCCAGCTGCCCCGGATCGTCGCCATGTCCATGGCGGCCGCTGGCGGCACCGGATGCTGCAGGAACAGCGCCAGGTTGTTGATGTCCTCAGGCTCGAGGTCGTGGGCATCGAGCCAGTCGGGCATGCCGCGCGCGCTACCGAAGCCGATCACCTGCCGCAGGTATTCGGTGCCCAACTCCCGCATCCACTCCGGCGGCAACGGATTGCCCGCAGTTCCGGTCCGGAACACACCGTGGCAACCGGTACACAGACTCTCGTAATGCTGCCGCGCCCGCTGATAGGCCGCCGGTGACATGGGTGGCGGTTCACCCAGAGCGGCGGGACGCCCGAGCCCCGCCAGCGGCCCGACGCCGGCCCGCTCCACCGCCTCCTCATCGTGGTAGCCCTGCACCAGCGCGAGCCGTGCACGCGCCACGTCCTCGATGTGCACCGGCTCGTCACCGGGGCCGAACGCCGTGCGTACGAACGTGAGCACGGCGGCGAGGGTTTCGTTGCCGAGAAAGCCCTGGTCCGGCATCGCCGTCGTCACCGTACGCCGATGGCTGCCGCGCAGCACGGATCGAATCAGGGCATCGGGTTCCTGCCACGCCGCGTCGTCGAAGTGCAGTGACGGGTAACGCTCGTCCAGGCCGCGTCCGGCCACCCCGTGACAGCCTGAGCAGTACTGCGCATAGAGCTCGGCGCCATCAGCCGTGGCGGCGGACGCACCACCATAAGCCGACGCCCCTGCGGCCGTCCACGCTGTGATCAGCGCCAGCACCAACTGCCACAGCATTCGAGTCTTCATCGGGGCAACCCTCGCGTTCGGCGTAGTCCACCATCCTGACATCCCGTCATCATCACCACCCTGACCTGCGTCAATGCGCACCAGGCGCCTGCTGTTCAAGCATTTCGCGGATCAGCGGCAGATGCGCGCGGCCGACGAAGCGCTCACCACCGACCAGGTAGGTCGGCACCGTGAAGACACCGCGTTCAGCGAGCGTCGCCTGCAGCGCATCGAGTTCCGTCGGCCCCTCGCCTGCGGTGTACGCCTCGAAGGCGGCGCCGTCACCGCCGCAGGCTTCGACGACGGCGCGCAGTGCTGCAGGATCCTCGAGTTCCAGCGCCTCCTCGAAATGGCCTGTGAACAGTGCCGTCATGTAGCGCTGCGCCGCCTCGGGCCCACCACGTCGGACCCAGAGCAGACCCAGCGACGCCAGCCTCGTATCCGGGCGTCGGTGCAGACCGCGCAGCGTGAGCCCATGCACTGCCGCGTAGCGTCCGATGTCCCGGACCGCATACTCGGCCCGGTAGCGGCGGTGCAGCGTACCGCGATCGTCATCCGGCCCGGGCGGCGTCGGCCGCTCGATGGGTGCAACGATGCGCGGCAGCCAGTCCACGGCGATGCCAAGTGTTTGCGCCAGCGCCAGCGTCGGCGGGACAGCCAGCCATGCATGTGGATTCTTGAAGTCGATGCAGACGGTCAAAGGCGCGGACCCAGTCGCTTCGGCATCGGCACTCATGCCGGCGTACCGCTCCGCGTATCCGCATAGGCCACGTCCGGTGGCGCACCATCACGGCCCATCAGCATCCATCGAACCCGCGGCAGATGTTCACGACCGAAGTGCAGCTCACCGTCCACCACGTAGCCCGGCACGCCGAAGATCCCAGCGCCGAAGATCGCCGCCTGCATGCCGTCGTGCAGTTCGCGACCCTCGCCTGCGAGCCAGGGCAGGAAACCCGTCACGTCCGCACCGGCAGCCGTCAGCGCCTGCTCGATCACCTCCGGTGCCTCGACGTCCAGCTCGCGCCGCCAGAACGGCGGATAGACCTGATCCAGATAGCCCTGCAACGTCGCGTCACCCTGCTGCTTCGCCCACAGGAAGCCGATATGCGCCAGGGACGTGTCCCAGATCTTCGTCGTTCCGCGCAGCGTGTAGCCCGCCCGCGCCGCATAGCGCCGGGCGTCCTGATACGCGTAGCGCACCGCATCCCACTGGCTCGCCGAGCGCTTGCTCTCCACCACCTTGCCGCCGGCGCCAGTGCGCGCCGAACCAAGGTAGCTCGGGATGTCCAGGGTCAGCGGCCGCCAGTCGATGCTGATACCGAGCTGTCTGGCCAGCGCAAGGGTTGGATCCCGCGCTATGAAGGCATAGGGCGACTTGATGTCGATGTAGACGATCAGCGGATGCTCGGAGTGCCAGGGATCGAAGTCGCGCATCGACGGGTCTCACTCGAGGCAGGCATGCAGAGGGCCCCACCGTAGGTCGCACGAGGACCTTCGCGCAACCACCGAGCTGCCGTAGGCGCTTCGAGAAGCCGATGTTAGGGTTGCCCGGACGGGAACGTCCGCAGTCTGAAGGCGGGCGCACAGAGCAGGGGCCAGCATGAACGACAGCCAGGACAACGGTCAGTGGGACCTGACCGCCATCGTCACCGGACTCGCGGATGCGCGGGAGGACTGGCGCCGCCGCCGCAGCCGCGAACGCGATCTCGGCGACCGGGAATTTCCTTCTGTGGACCGCGTCGGCGAGGCCATCCGCCTGCTGCGGGGCGCATTGTTTCCACTGCGCCTCGGCCCCTCCGATCTCCAGCGCGACGGCGAGGACTTCTACGTTGGCCACGCCCTGGACCGCGCCCTGCATGCACTCACCGAAGAAGCGCGACTCGAACTGTCCAACCGCCGCCTCGGGCATCACGAACGCTCACCCGCCGACGCCCGACGTGAAGCGCGCGCGCGCATCGCCACGTTCGCCCACATGCTGCCGAAACTGCGGCGTCTGCTCGACGATGACGTGGAAGCCGCCTACGCCGGTGATCCAGCGGCCCGCAGCATGGACGAGGTTCTACTGTGCTATCCGGGCATACTGGCTCTGATCCATCACCGTATCGCCCATGAGCTCTATCAGCTCGATCTGTCGCTGCTCGCACGCATCATCGCCGAACTCGCCCATTCCGAGACCGGTATCGACATCCATCCAGGGGCGACCATCGGCCATCACTTCTTCATCGACCACGGCACTGGTGTGGTCATCGGCGAGACGGCGATCATCGGCGACAACGTGCGCCTTTATCAGGCCGTCACGCTCGGCGCCAAGCGCTTCGAAAAGGATCCGGACGGCGGCCTCGCCAAAGGCCTGCCGCGACACCCCATCGTCGAGGACAACGTGGTGATCTACGCCGGCGCCACCGTCCTCGGACGCGTCACCATCGGCCGCGACTCCACCATCGGCGGGAACGTCTGGCTGACCCGCAGCGTACCGCCTGGCAGCCAGGTCACCCAGGCCCGATCCGAAGAGCACGGCGACGACACCACAAGCTGACGTCGTCGCCGCGCCACGCCTCAGAGCATGTCGCCGCCGCAGGCACCCGCGGTCGTGCCAGTGGCCTTGAACGTCTTGATGACATTGCGACCGGTGGTCCACTTGTGGACCTCGTCCGGGCCATCAACGAGACGCTGACTGCGGATGTGCGTGTACCAGGCAGCCAGCGGCGTGTCCTGGGAGTAGCCGAGCGCCCCGTGCAACTGGATCGCGGTGTCCACCACCTTGTGCACCATGTTGGCGAGGAACACCTTGGCGATGCCGTTCTCCTGACGCATATCCATCTTGTGCTCGGCCTTGTAGGCGATGTGCAGCAGCATGAGCCGCGCGATGTAGAGCTCGGTCGCACACTCCGCCAGCATGAACTGCACCGCCTGCCGTTCGTCGAGCCCCTTGCCGAACGTGGTCCGGTTGGTCACGTGCGCCGTCGCCATGTCCAGCGCCCGCTGCGCCATCGCCACGTTGTGCATGCCGTGCCGCAGGCGCCCGTAGGCGAGCCGGTGCTGGCCCATGTTGAAGCCGTTGCCTTCGCCGCCGAGCAGGTTCTCAGCGGGAATCTCGAGGTCCTTGATCTCCACCTCCGAGTGACCGCCGCCGAGAATGTGCGACAGCGGCCCCTCCACCGCCATGGTCTTGATGTCGCGCTTGATGTTGTAGCCGGGGTTCGGCAGCTCGACGATGAACGTGGAGAACTGCTGATGCCGCGGCGCCTCCGGATTGGTCTTCGCCATCACCACGGCGATGTCCGCTACGCTCGCCGCTGACGAGAACCACTTCTCCCCGTTCAGGACGTACTTTTCGTTACCGACCTTCTCCGCCCGGGTCTGCATGCCAGTGGCATCCGCCCCCGCCGCCTTCTCGGTCATCGAATAGCAGATCCGCTTCTCGCCGTTGAGCAGCGGCTTGAGAAACTTCTCCTTCTGGAAATCGGTGCCGTGCTCGAGCAGTGTGAGCATGGTGGCGTCGTCCGGCCCCTGCGTGTTCATGGACAGGGCACCCAGGTAGCTCTGGCCAAGCTCCATCTGCACCAGCGCGTTCGCCAGTGGACCGAGGCCCATGCCGCCGTGCTCCTTGGGGATGAACGGGCACCACAGCCCTTGGGAGCGGGCCTTCTTCCGCAACTCACCCAGGACGGTCTTGTAGTCCTCCCCTGCCAGCAGGCGCTTCTCCGCTGGCACGCACTCGTCTTTCACCCACTGCCGGATCTGCTCACGTACCGCTGCGGCTTCCGCCGGAATTTCGAAATCAATCGCCATGCTGCCCTCGCTCCTCGTCAGATTGACCACGGATAGTGCGTCAACGAAGCGCCTGGCGCCAACAGGGGTCAAAAGCGGGTTGCCGCCATATCGCAGCCGAACCGGGCTGAACCGATCCGGGGAAATTGATAACATCGCAACCACTGACATATCGACGGGCCCGAGCGGTGCTCGGTCCCCGTCCATTGCCGCCGGCGCACGCCGGACTTCCCACCGTCGCCGCGGCGATGGACTCCGATACCGGAGGAGGGAAGATGGGCACGAACATCCTGCAATCACCACCTGCGCAACTGATCTGCGGCCTGCTGCTGGCCGCAGTGCTGATCACTGCCACCGGCTGCTCGCCGGATCATGATCACGGCGCCAACGGCACTGACGCCGGGGCAACTCACGCCCACGACCACGGGGCAGGGATGGACATCCCGGCCCACGAACTCGGCAACATCGACTTCCGCGCCACCTGCAGCGCTGAGGCCGCCGCCGCAGTCGATGACGGCCTCGGCTATCTCCACCACATGATGTACGAACAGGCGCGGAGCACATTCGAACGTATCGCCGAGCAGCACCCCGATTGCGCCATGGGCCACTGGGGCGTGGCGACGACTCTGTTCCAGCCGCTGTGGCCGACGCGGCCATCGGTGGACGAGCTGCAGCGGGGCTGGGCGGCCATCGACCGCGCCCGGCAGGCAGGTACGGACGACGACCGCGAGCAGCGCCTCATCGATGCCACGGCCGCGTTCTTCCGCGATCCGGAAGAGGCCGGCTGGTGGGCTCGCATTCGCCGTTGGGCCGATGGCATGGAGGGTGCCTACGATGCGCATCCGGATGACGCCGACACAGCGGCACTGTATGCGCTGTCCCGGCTTGCCCTGGCCTATGTCGACGAAGACGAGCGCGAAGAACTGCATGAGCGGGCAGCCAGCGTCCTGCTGCGCGTCCACGACCGCATGCCCGATCATCCGGGCGCCATGCACTATCTGATTCACGCCAATGACGTCGACGGCCGGGCCCATAAGTCGCTGGATGTGATCGAGGGTTACAGCGACATCGCCCCGGAAGTCCCCCACGCTTTGCATATGCCGAGCCATCTCTACGTCCGGCTTGGCAAGTGGCCCGAGACCATCGAGTGGAACGCCCGTTCCGCGGACGCTGCACTCAACTTCCCGGTGGGCGACACCATCTCCTTCCACTATCTGCATGCCATCGATTACAAGATCTATGCGTATCTGCAGAAGGGTGAGGACGCCAAGGCGAACGCCATCGCCGAAACCGCGCTTGCCAAGGGCACCCATCAAGCGAGCTTCAACAGCGCCTTTCATCTGGCCGCGATTCCTGCCCGTCTTGCCATCGAGCGGCGCGACTGGGAGAAGGCTTCCCGGCTGGAGCCCCGGACCCCTGCGAATCAGCCCTGGGACAGCGCCATGTGGCCGGAAGGCATGGTGTGGTTCGCGCGCGGCATGGGCGCCGTGGAACAAGGCGATCTCGAACATGCCCGCGACGCAGACCACAGACTCGAAGCACTGAAGGCCGCCGCGCGGGCCGACGGCGAGGAGTCGTTCGCCCGCTACATCGAGGTGGACCGGCTGATCCTCGCCGGTTGGCGGGCGCATGCCGCCGGCTACGACGACAACGCCGTCGGGCATCTCGAAGCGGCGGTGGACCTCGACCGGACCGTCGAGAAGCACCCCATCACTCCGGGTGCGCTGTACCCACCCGGCGAGGCGCTCGGTGATCTGCTGCTGCGTCTCGGCCGCTACGAAGACGCACTGGCTGCCTTCGAAACCTCCGCTGACAGGTGGCCGGGACGCTTCCACACCGTCGCCGGTGCCGCCCGTGCGGCAGAGGCCGCCGGCGACGAGGCGCTTGCCGCACGTTACTACGACCAGCTGCTGGAGCTGGTCGGCGACAGCGATCGCCCTGCGGTAACCGAAGCCAACCGCTTCGTTGCCGCCCGCTGAAGGCGACCACGAAATCGACGCCCGCGCCGTCCGCCGCGACGGCCGGGCGCCCTCAACGTGGCGCTGGTGCGGCGAACCGGGGTTCGCTAGCCTTTGGGGAGCGAGAGTCGTTCAGGGAACAGCCATGGCCCACGGTTCCACGCAGGCCGCCCGCGATCGGCGGCGTTCAGGGCGCAACCGCGTCGCCACCAACGTCTTCCTGATCGTCGATGGCGAACGCCGGCTACACCGCGCCAGCAACCTCTCCGCCCGCGGTGTGTTCATCGAGGGCGCCGGCATCGATCTGCTGCCCGGCCACCACATCGAGCTGGTCTTCCCCCTGCCCGTGGGCGGCATCATCAAGCTGCACCGCAAACGCGGCGTCGTCGCCCATGTCTCCGCCGCCGGCACCGGGCTGCGCCTGGAACCAGGTGCGAACCGACGCCGAAGGCTGCATCAGGCCTAACGCTTTCTCCCGCAACCCGTCTCAGGCCGATTAGAGCCGGGACCACACCAACCTGAATCAAAACAAGTCACTGTCTTAAATAAATTGATTCCAACGGAAAGCGCCCAAACCACCCTTGGAGCCACGTTTTCGGGGGCAAAAACACCGCTCTAAGC
>SKUB01000352.1 GCA_007122315.1 Pseudomonadales bacterium
CCGCTACCAGTCCCATGGAGGCGACCAGGCCCAGCGGCACGCCGCCTCGCATCAGCGACGTGCTTTCAGGAATCATGAGAATGGCGTAGGCGCACTGCAGCGCAATGATGAACAGGCAGGGACGGATGGCGGTGCGGCCGAACGGTGCCAGACGGTCCGGGTTGTACAGGTCGACGCGGGCGCAGCGTCCGAGTAGCGAAAACAGTCTGGCGTTGTGCACCAGAGGCATGGCGATCTGGAACATGGCCACCCAGAGCAGAACATTGCAGATCGAACCCGCCAGCCAGGGTCCCTCATAGGGCGTGGTCTCCCCCAGCAGCCAGATGTGGGCAGCACTGAGGGTCATGGCGACCGGGACTGCAGGCAGGCTGGAACGCAGGGGGAGGCGGTCCAGGCTCGCGGCCAGGTCGTCGAGCATGGCGGGGTCCACGTCGATTTCGCTGCGCAGGTCTTGCAGGTCCCGGATCGCAGCAGGAAAGACGATCTGGGTCAGGGCTGCGAGCAGGCTCAGGCTGAGAATGAAGAATGCGGCGGCAGCCAGAACCGGTGGTGACATCAGGATGGCAGGTGCAGCCTCGGTTCCGTGCCCGCTGACCGTGGCAATGACGAAGATGGCCGCCACCGCGAGGCCGACACCTGTGCCGGCGTTGAGGGCGCAGCGACGGCGGTTCGGGCCGTGCAGCAGAAACCACAGGCGCGGTCCCGTGCAGCGCCATGCGGCCTCCCTCGCCACCGTAGCAGCGTCCTCGTGAGCCGGGGCCACGGTCGGATTCAACTCGCCCGCTTACGCTGATTGCCAGTCATGCTCGAGTTCCGCATGCAGTTCACCTCGTTGCCGTTGGAGGATACTGCGGTATGCGCGTTGGGCGCAGTGCCGGGAGGCGGACTCAACCGCCACCGTCGAGACGGCCACGCAACAGGTCGTTGAGCTGCTGCGGGTTGGCCTTGCCGCCGGTGGCCTTCATGACTTGGCCGACGAAGAAGCCGAGAAGTTTGGTCTTGCCGGCGCGAAACTGCTCCACCTGGGCGGGATTCGCAGCGATCACTTCGTCCACCAGCCTTTCGAGCTCCCCGCTGTCGGACATCTGTCGCAGCCCGCGGGCCTCGATGATGGCATCGGGTTCACCGCCTTCGGCGACCATGATGTCGAACACCGTCTTGGCGATTTTCGAGGAGATGGTCGCATCGCGGATGCGGGCGATGAGGGTGCCGAGCGCTGCCGCCGGCACCGGTGACGCCTCGATGCCGAGTTCGTCGCGATTGAGGATGCTGGCGAGTTCACCCATGACCCAGTTGGCAGTGAGCTTGGGATCTTCGGCGATGGCAACGCAGGTTTCGAAGTAGGCGGCTGTGGCACGATCCGCGGCCACCTGCCTCGCATCGTACTCGGACAGGCCATACTGCTCGCAGAACCGCTGCCGACGGGCTCGTGGCAGCTCCGGCATGCTGCGGGCCACCTCAGCGATCATCTTCGGCGTGATGGCCACCGGAAGCAGGTCCGGATCGGGGAAGTAGCGATAGTCCTCCGCCTCCTCCTTGCTGCGCATGGAGCGGGTTTCGTTGCGCTGGGCGTCGTAGAGCCGGGTCTCCTGATGAATGCGGCCACCGCCCTCGAGGACCTCGATCTGCCGCTCCACCTCGAATTCGATGGCCTTCTCCAGGAAACGGAACGAGTTCAGGTTCTTGATTTCGGTACGGGTACCGAGCGTACGCTCACCGCGCGGCCGGATGGAAACGTTGGCATCACAGCGCATGGAGCCTTCGTTCATGTTGCCGTCGGAGATACCCAGGTCGCGAACGATGGCGTGCAGCTCGCGAAGATAGGCGACGGCTTCCGCGGCGCTGCGCATGTCCGGTTCAGAGACGATCTCGAGCAGGGGCGTCCCGGCCCGGTTCAGATCGACGGCGGTGAGGCCCGGCAGCTGGTCGTGAATCGACTTGCCTGCATCCTCCTCGAGGTGCGCACGGGTGATGCCGATGGTCTTGGCCTGATCCCCGACGACGATCTCGAGGCGGCCCGGTCCGATAATGGGGTGGTCGAGCTGGCTGATCTGGTAGCCCTTCGGCAGGTCCGGATAAAAGTAGTTCTTGCGGGCGAACTGGGTCAGCGGCGAGATCTGCGCTTCCACAGCGAGCCCGAAACGCAGGGCCATGTGCACCACCGCCTCGTTCAGCACCGGCAGGACGCCGGGCAGACCGAGATCAACGGCGCTGGCCTGCCGGTTTGCTTCGGCGCCGAAGCGGTTCGGCGCGCCGGAAAACAGCTTCGATGCGGTGGCGAGCTGGACGTGCACCTCGAGGCCGATGACGGTTTCCCAGTTGCTCATTCCCGCACTCCGCTCGGGCGTTCGAGATGGTGATCCGTTGCCTGCTGGAACGCGTGGGCGAGATTGAGCAAGGTCGCTTCACCGAAGTGGGGACCGAGGAGCTGCACACCGAGGGGGAGGCCCCCGGTCATGCCGGCAGGCATGGACAGGGCCGGAATACCCGCCAGATTCGCGGGAATGGTGAACACGTCCTGCTGGTACATGGCGACGGGGTCGTCCACTTTCTCGCCGAGGGCGAAGGCCGGCCCCGGTGTGGTCGGTGCCAGAATCACGTCGACCTGTCCGAAGGCGGCGAGGAATTCGTCCCGGATCAGGCGCCGTACCCGCTGCGCCTGCAGGTAGTAGGCCTCGTAGTAGCCCACCGAGAGCACATAGGTGCCGGTAAGGATGCGACGCTTCACCTCGCTCCCGAAACCTTCGGCTCGGCTGCGCAGGTAGAGATCCGTGAGATTGCGCGGTTCGCTGCAGCGATGCCCGAATCGGACCCCATCGAAGCGGGCCAGATTCGTCGAGGCTTCCGCAGGCGCAAGCACGTAGTAGGCCGGCACGCCGGCGAGCGCTGTGGGCAGGGCGACCTCGTGAATCGAAGCGCCGAGCCGTTCGAACGTTTGCCGCGCCTCGTCCACGGCGACCCGGACCGGTTCGGCCACGTCGGCTCCGAGCAGGGCAGAGGGGATGCCGATGCGGCGGCCACTGACGGGCGCGGAAAGGGCCTTCGAGTAGTCGTCGACCGGCGCGTCGACACTGGTGGAGTCGCGGGTGTCGCAGCCTGCGATCACCCCGAGCAGCATGGCGAGATCTTCGGCCGTCCAGGCCATGGGGCCGGCCTGATCCAACGACGATGCGAAGGCGATCATGCCCCAGCGTGATACCCGACCATAGGTCGGCTTGAGGCCGGTCAGACCGCAGAAAGCTGCCGGCTGACGGATGGAGCCGCCGGTATCCGTACCGAGCGCCGCGGGCACCATGCCGGCAGCCACCGCCGCCGCGGACCCCGAGGATGAACCGCCAGGGACCCGGCTGTCGTCCCAGGGATTGCGCGTTGCGCCGAAGTGACTGTTTTCGCCGGACGAACCCATGGCGAACTCGTCCATGTTGGTCTTGCCGAGCAGTACCGCGCCGGCTGCCTCAAGACGTTCGATCACATGCGCGCTGTAAGGTGCGCGCCATTGTTCGAGCATGCGGGAGCCGGCGGTGGTCCTGGTGTGTGCCTGACAGAAAATGTCCTTGATGGCGATGGGCAGGCCGTGCAGGGGGCCGCGTTCTGCTCGAGGGATTGCATCCCGCTCTGCAGCGACGTCCAGCACCCGCTGTGAATCGACGCTGACGAAGGCATTCAGGTGGGCGCCCTGCTCGATGCGAGCAAGGCAGTCTGCAGCAAGTTCGCGGCAGCTGATCTCGCCGCTGCCCAGCCGCGCGGCCCAGCCGGCCAGAGTACTGTCTGCGCTCACTCGACCACCCGCGGTACCAGATAGAAGCCTTCGGCCACAGCCGGGGCATCGGCCTGGAACAGATCCCGCTGATCCGCCTCGGTCACGACATCCGGACGCAGGCGCTGTTGCAGGTCGATGGGGTGGGGCAGCGGTGCGACACCGTCGGTGGGGACGGCGCGCATGCGCTCGACCATGCCGAGGATGGATTCGAGATCGCCGATGTAGCGGTCGGCCTCGTCGGCATCCAGACCGATTCGTGCCAGGTGGGCGATGCGCCGGACCTGTTCTGCGTCGATGCTCATGATTTTGATCCGAAAACGGGGCCGGAAGTTGTCCCGCGGTTGGAGTGTTGTGCGCAAGGTCGCGGAAATTATCACATTTTCGCCTTGCCCGGGAGCCCCGCCGTTGCTAGAGTTCGGCGCAATTCTGCTGGGAGTCTGTCGGGCTTGGGCGATCGTCGCGAGCCGAGTGGGAGGGCGAGGCCAGGTTCGTTCGTTTTTGCGGCGCATAGTGTTGGGGTGTCATGCAAAAGCGACCGAATGTGGACCGTCATCCCGCCGGCGTGGTAGATCAGGCCCAGGCTGCACAGGCGCCTAACCTTTCGGACGGGGCGTACACCACTCAATGTTGAAGAATATAAGGGGGCTGTTCTCCAGGGATCTGTCCATCGACCTGGGGACAGCCAACACCCTCATCTACGTCCGTGACGAGGGCATTGTTCTCAATGAGCCTTCGGTCGTCGCCATCCGGCAGCACAACAATACCAAGGTGGTCGCTGCCGTTGGCGTGGATGCGAAGCGCATGCTCGGCCGGACGCCGGGCAACATCACCGCTATCCGTCCGCTGAAAGATGGCGTCATCGCGGACTTTCAGGTCTGCGAGAAGATGCTCAAGCACTTCATCGCCAAGGTGCACCAGAATTCCTTCATCCGTCCGAGTCCGCGGGTGCTGATCTGCGTGCCGGGCAAGGCCACCGCGGTGGAGCGGCGCGCGATCAAGGAGTCCGCCCTGTCGGCCGGAGCGCGCGACGTCTGGTTGATCGAAGAGCCCATGGCGGCTGCCATCGGCGCCGGTCTGCCGGTCCATGAAGCCATCGGCACCATGGTGGTCGACATCGGTGGCGGTACCACCGAGATCGCGGTCATCTCGCTGAACGGCATCGTCTATTCCGAGTCAGTGCGGGTCGGAGGCGATCGTTTCGACGAGGCCATCATCGCTTACGTGCGCAGGACCCAGGGCAGCCTGATCGGTGATGCCACCGCTGAGCGCATCAAGCAGGAGATCGGTACGGCGTTTCCCGGCAAGGAGATCCGCGAGATCGATGTTCGCGGCCGCAACCTTGCCGAGGGTGTCCCGCGCAGCTTCACGCTCAATTCCAACGAGATCCTCGAAGCCTTGCAGGAACCGCTGTCGATGATCGTGCAGGCGGTCAAGAATGCGCTGGAGCAGACGCCTCCGGAACTGGCCTCCGACATTGCCGAATCCGGTATCGTGCTCACGGGCGGTGGCGCCCTGCTGCGGGACATCGAGCTTCTGCTCGCAGAGGAAACCGGCCTGCCCGTGCTGGTGGCGGAGGAACCGCTGACCTGCGTTGCACGGGGCGGTGGGAAGGCGTTGGAATTGATGGACGAACTCGGCTCGCTGGACCTGTTGTCCAGCGATTGACGCGATCACCTTCCAGCCCTGACGGCTGTGGGGGGAGACAACCATCAAGTCGCTGTTCCTCGAACGCTCGTTTACAGGCTACAAGGCCCTGGCTCTGGCACTGCTGGCCCTGGCGCTCATGCTCATGGACCATCAGACCCGGTGGCTGGGGGCTGTTCGCAGTGCCTTGGTGACTGCCACCGCTCCGCTGTACGTCATCAGTAACGTTCCCTACGCAGCTACGGAGTCCTTGCTGGGCTACGTCCGCCTGCGTCAGGACAATCTGAGCCTCAACGAGCAGTTGCTGAGCCTTTCCATCGAAGCCCAGCGCGCGCATGCCCTGCGGGAGGAGAATGCCCGGCTGCGAGCCCTGCTCGGCTCATCGGAGCGGGTGGAGGCGAGGCTGGAGTTTGCCGAGGTGGTGGGCGTCACAGCGGATCCGATCGGGCGCAGCCTCATCCTCGGCAAGGGCGATGCCCACGGTGTCTACGAAGGCCAGCCGGTCCTGGATTCCGACGGCCTCATGGGCCAGGTGGTGGAGGTCGGCCGCTACAGCAGTCGCGTGTTGCTGATCACGGACCTGACGCATGTGACGCCTGTGCTCATCAACCGCAATGACTACCGGGCGATGCTCTACGGTACCGGCGAGGCGGCGTGGCTGGAGTTGCGCCACGTGCCGGAGACGGCGGATGTGCAGGCCGGTGATCTGCTGGTCACCTCGGGACTCGATGGCCGCTTTCCTCCGGGCTACCCCGTCGCGGAGGTCGCCAGCGTCGAGCAGCAACCCGGGGAGCC
>SKUB01000393.1 GCA_007122315.1 Pseudomonadales bacterium
AAGTCGGGCGCAGCCCGGCTTTGCGATCGCGGACTGCCGCTGGAGTGGGGCGTGACGCAGATCGCTACGCCCGCTGCGCGGACGTGGGCTCCCACTGACTTTTCGCGAGAATCGTGCGTATTGCCGGTGGGAGCGAAAGTCGGGCGCAGCCCGGCTTTGCGATCGCGGACTGCAGCTGGAGTCGGGCGTGACGCAGATCGCGACGCGGACGCAGGCTCCCACTAAACCCTCGCGGGATTCGTGCGGTATCCGGGTGGGAGAGAGTGCAGCGCAGCTGCGCTGCGATCGAAGAGAGAGAACGCCCCGCGCAAGGCGGGGCGTTCGTCAGACGGGAATCAACGCAGGTGGTGGATGTAGGTGAAGCTGATGCCCGTCGCGTTGATGTCGCTGTCGTCGAACAGCCGGGTCCACTCGGCGCGGATCTCGCTCATGGGGCTGATGTTCGCCTTCACACCGGCGCCGAACACCGGATCGTCGACCCAGGTCTTCTCGGTACCCTCACCGAAGTTGGCAGACAGACGATGCCAGCCCCAGCCCACCCGTGCGTAGGCGCTGATGTTGTCGCTGATGGGCAGCGAACCGATGGCTGACCCGATCCAGCCCTGCCGGATCCGCACATCATTGATGCCGATCAGCGTATTGTTTTCCGTGCCGAAGCTCCTGGTGTAGCTGGCCTCCAGGGAGAAGTAGGGGCTCAGCTTCCAGCCCCCGATCAACTGACCCGTGTCGAGAGTCACGTCGAGGAGATCGGCGCTGAGGCTTTGGTAGCCGATGCCGACATACGGGCCCTGTTCGCCGGCCAGGCCGCCCTGGGCGAGCGCTCCGGCGGACAGTCCGGATGCGAGGACGAGTGCGATGGCTTTGCGCGTTTTGTTCATATTGCCTCCATGGGTGTTGCCGCTCGAGTGGCCGTAGCCACTCACGTCCGCGAGTTCTATGTCGCGGGCCCGGCGCTGGGTCTGGGCCGGGCCTTGTGCGATGACTCGGGTAAACGAATGTTACTAAAAGAAATATTTTAGAAACACTTTTTCCGAGACGGGACGAGACGCTTTCGCGCCGAATGGATGACAGTTCCTGCCTGTCGGTGACCCGATCTCGAACCAATTGACTATTGAATCAATGGTTAGTTCCTCGATCCTTGAGTTTTTTCTTGGTTGTGTTCTGGAGGGTGGCGCTTGAGCTGCGCGTTATTTTGAGGCATTTGTGTCAATATGTGTCGTGTTTGTTCAGGTTGGCTTAAGGTTCCGGCCAGCCATCCGGTAGTGCCCGGGTTGGTGCCCGCGGAAACATTGATGTAGCTTTCGCCGGTCGTCGACCCGGGGTGGCGACGTGGGCCTACGTAGGGGGGTATTGCCGATCATGGATCTGCATCCGGAGGGTCGCGAGCAGCCGGGCTGGCGCTGGGGACTGTTCACGTTTCGTCTGCCGTTCTACCACACGCGGCTGTACTGGCCGGAGTTCCTGCAGGGCGTGGCACTGGCATCCGCCACCGGTCTGGCCCTGGTGCCGATCATGGTGGCGAGCTTCGGGCTCACCTTCGAGCAGGCGGTGGCGGTGGCCTTCGTGCAGGGCTTCCTCATCGGTATCGCGCCCATCGTGTTCGGCGAGCCCTACGCACCCGGGTGGGTGACACCGGCATTGCCTCTGGTGCTCACATTCACGCTGACGGGCTACGACAACCCCACCGAGCGCTTTCAGGCCATGACGGCCATGTGCATCATGCTGGCCGCCATGCTCGCGGTGCTGGGGTTGACCGGCCTCGGTCGAAAATTCGTGGAATGGCTACCTGGCGCGCTGAAGGCGGGCATCATCCTCGGCGCCGCCATTGCCTCGTTCAAACGGATCTTCTTGGACGACGCCCCCGACTACCTGCTTGCGCAGCCCATCAGCACGGTGCTGGCGCTCAGCGTCTGCCTGATCCTCATGTTCTCGATTCCGTTTCGGGCGCTGAAGCTGCGCTCGAGGCCGCTGATGCTGCTCGGCAGTCTCGGCCTGCTGCCCGGGTTCATCGTCGCCGCCGTGGTCGGGCCGATGGTAGGAGAGGTGAGCTACGACATCCGCTGGGGCATCCTGATCCCGCCGGTGCACGAGGTGTGGGCGCTGGCGTCGCCGTTCGCCATCGGCTGGCCGAGTTGGGAGATGTACCTGGCAGCGGCGCCTCTGGCCCTGATCACCTACATCATTCTGTTCGGCGACATCGTCACGGCGAATGAGATCATCCGACAGGCGTCGGATCAGCGGCCGGACGAGAAGATCCGGCTGGACAGCACCCGCACGCACCTTTCGGTGGGGATCCGGAACTTCCTCGGCGGCATCATCGCGCCGTTCTTCCCGCTGCAGGGCAGCGTCTGGGCCGGCGGGCACGTGGTGGTGGTGCAGCGCTGGCAGCAGGGACGCAAGCAGATGGACTCCCTGTACAGCGGCATCCACTCCATGTTCTTCATGGGCGTTCCCTTCATCTTCTTCATTCTGCCGTTGATGACGGGTCTCGAACCGCTCATGGGCATTGCGCTGACCCTGACCCTGGCACTGACCGGGTTCGCCTGCGCCTATGTGGCCATGGCCATCGCCGAGCATCCGGTGGAGCGGGGTGTGGCGCTGCTGACGGGCATGGCAATTGCCCTGTTCGAGCCCTGGGTCGGGCTGCTGGTGGGCGTGATGGCATCCGCCCTGCTGATCGGCGGCCGCAGCGCCATGGCAGTGGAAGCCAAGGTGTCGGGACTCGAAAAAGTGTCCCGTGCTGCCAGGGATGCCGCGGAGCGCGAAGCGGAGCGCTGAATCCGCCTCAGGAGGCGGCGGCGAGTTCAGCTTCGGCTTCGTCCGGGCTCTTGTCGGCTTCCGGGTTGATCGCTTTGCGGATTCCGTCGAGCCGGTGGGCCGCCTTCACCACCTGCTCGGTCGCACGCAGGGTGCTGCGCAGCACGTCGATGGCCACGTTGACGCGGCCGATGGGCGCCCGCCCGTCGGCTGCCGCACTGAGCAGCGCGTCCTTCAGCCCGTGCCAGCTGTGGCGCAGATGGTCGTAGGCGGCGTCCAGGTCCGTCTGCAGGTAGTCGGGATCGCTGGGATCGGCGGCGCGGACCACCGCCGCCGCGGCGCGCCGGAAGCGCGCAATGTCGTCACCGACGGGACCGCCGCGCAGGGCATCCAGGGTGTGTGCCCGATCCACCATTTCGCCGGTGAGCTGCGCAATTTCGTCCAGATAATTGGTCACGCGCAGCACCGCCGGAAGCTGCTGCGCCACTGATGCCTGCATGCGATCCCGATCCATGTGCGCGACGAAGTCCTCGATGGCCGGTACGAGGCTGGCCAGGGCGTCGCGACCGGCCACCAGGTCCTTCGGTGAGATCAGGGTGCTCGCCAGCGCGCGGTTGAGGTTGCCGTGGGCAATGCCGAGGGCACGCTCCAGTTCCCGGGCCAGTGCGTCGATGGCGAATGCCGGCGTCGCCGCCACGTTCTGATCCAGATACTGAGGGCGGCCCAGCGTTTCCGCCTGAGTCCGGAAGCGGCGTTCGAGAAACCGTGCCAATGGCGCAGTTGCCGGCCAGAACAGGGCCAGGCCCAGCAGTTTGAATGAAGTGTGGAACAGGGCCAGGGTCACGGCCGGGGCATCTTCCAGCCCCAGCCTGCCACCGGTCTCGCGTATGGCCAACAGCATCAGCGGCAGGATCAGCAGCGCGACGCTGGCCGTCACCAGATTGAACAGTACGTGGCCGGCCGCGACCCGCTTGGCGTTCGGCGTCGCGCCGATGACCGCGAATGCGGCCGTAGACGTGGTACCGACGCTGGCGCCGATGACCATGGCGGCCGCGGCATCGATGCCGAGCACGCCGCCGGTGGCAGCGGTGAGCGTGATGGCGATGGCGGCGGAAGAACTCTGGGTGAACAGGGTGATGGCCGCACCGATACCCACGTAGAGCAGCAGGCCCAGGACGCCTTCGACGGCGAGCTGGCTGATATCGAAACGCTCGACCGCACTTGCGAAGCCGTCCTGCAGGACCGACACGCCGACGAAGAACAGGCCGAAGCCGGCCAGGGCCTCACCGATGGCACCGGTGCGGCTGTTGGCGCCCAGTAATCGCATCAGCATGCCGATGCCCACCAGCGGCAGGGCGAATAGCTGAATCCGGAATTCGAAGCCGACCGCCGCCACCAGCCAGCTCGTGAAGGTGGTGCCGACGTTGGCGCCGTAGACCACGCCCAGCGCCCCGGTCAGGCCCATGAGGCCGGCATTGACGAAGCCTATGGTCGCCACCGTCACCGCGCTGGAGGACTGCACCAGGCTCGTCACCACAATGCCGGATCCCACGCCCCGCGCCCGGGTGCTGGTGGAGCGGGCAAGGATGTCCCGCAGCGCGTCGCCGGCGGCGATCTTCAGGCCGCTGGTGATCATGCTGATGGCCAGCAGGAACAGTCCGAGGCCGCCGAGGAACGCACCGAGCGTGACGAAAAGGGAACCGGACACAGAGGCCTCCCGACGGCCGAATGACACGCTGCCATCTTAACCCGGGGTGCATGCGGTCGCCCGGACTGTCATGGAACTGCAATATTCCGGTCATCAACCCGTCGCAATCCCCTACTACTGTGGCGCGGCGTCGAGGCCGGGGGCTTCGATGCAGCGGGGCTCGATGGCCCGCTGACGGGTCAAACTAGAAGTTCCCAGGGATTCAATTGGAGATTCACGCATGAAAGTTCTGCGCAACTGTGGCGTCGCCGCTGCTGTCGCTGGTCTGGGCATGGCGCTGTCGCTGCCTGCCTTCGCCCAGAGTCCCACCGTCAATGTCGGTGGCCGGATTCACCTCGATGCCGCCAAGTACGACGACGACATCGTGCCGCTGAACGACGGCGTCCTGGTCCGTCGCGCCCGTCTCGGCGCCAATGGCAGCTTCGGTGACGGCTGGGGTTACAAGGTCGAGTGGGATTTCGCCGAGAACGATGTCGCCGCCAACGACCTGTTCATCTCCTACCGCGGCCTCGGCCCGGGTGAATTCAAGCTCGGCCAGTTCAAGGTGCCGTTCGGCCTCAACGAGCTCACCAGTTCCAACGCCATCATGTTCATCGAGCGCTCCCTCGGGACCGAGGCATTCGCCGATGCACGGCGTCTGGGTGCCGGCTACGAGCACTTCGAAGGCAACTACGGCTATCAGGCCATGATCTACAGCCGCCGGACCGGCAGCAGCAGCACCGGTGACCAGCCCCTTGGTGTGGGTGGACGCTTCGTGTTCAACCCCGTCAACGACGACAGCGGCATGGTGCACCTCGGCATCGCACTGGCCTATGAGTCCACTGACGACGCCGACAGCGTGCGGTTCCGTGCCCGGCCGGAGTCCCGTGCCGGCGGCTCGCCGCGACTGGTGGACACCGGCAACATCGGCAATGCCAGCAGCACGCTGAAGCTGGGCCTCGAGGCCGCCTGGATGGCCGGCCCGGTCTCCGTCGAAGCCGAATACATGCTGACCGACGTCAGCCGTGGTACGGGCGACTCCGACGTCGACTTCAGCGCGTTTCACATCCAGGGCAGCTACGTCCTCGGCGGTCAGCGTTCCTACCGCGGTGGCCGCTTCCGTGGCGTGACCCCTGGTGCCTGGGAACTGGGTCTGCGCTACAGCTGGCTGGACCTGAACGACGGCGTCATCGCCGGCGGCGAGCAGAGCAACGTCACCCTGGCCGTCAACTACTACGCCACCCGCAACGTGCGTTTCATGGGCAACATCATCCGGGTCGATCAGGACGACACCGGCGACAAGCCCTGGGCCCTGGCCATGCGCGCACAGGTCAGCTTCTAAGCATGCATCGCACCACCGTTACGAGGCTGTCACCTCAGGGTGGCAGCCTCTATCAGGCCGCGTTCTGGCGACCACGCACAATCGAGGAGTGACTCAACATGAAGATCGACAGTCTTTTGAAGGCCGGTGCCCTGGCTGCGGCGGTCACCGCCTCGGCCGGCGCCATCGCGCAAGCCGTGCAGGTGGATCCCAACCTGCCCACCTACGAGCGGGTCAGCGGTGTGTCCGGCAACCTGACCAGCATCGGTTCCGATACCTTGAACAACCTCATGACGCTGTGGGCCGAGGAGTTCCGCACCTTCTACCCGAACGTCAACATCCAGATCCAGGGTGCAGGTACGTCCACTGCGCCGCCGGCTCTGGTGGAAGGGACGTCCAACTTCGGTCCCATGAGCCGC
>SKUB01000266.1 GCA_007122315.1 Pseudomonadales bacterium
CTTGCGTCACCTACTCCATATGGAAAGCGGCCTCGACTGGCACGAATCCAACGCCATCGGCGATCCCGGGATCGCCAAGCTGCTTTCGTTCAGCTCAAGCGACTACGCCGCGGCCAAGCCCCTGCGTGACGAGCCCGGCTCACGCTTCTACTACTCCGGCGGAGACAGTGATCTGGTGATGGCCCTCCTCCAGGCTCGCTCCGGCTTGGACGACGATGACTGGGCTCGCTACCCGTACGAAGCCCTATTCGAGCCGCTTGGGATGCGCCGCACGGTGCTCAGCCGCGACACCTCGGGCCAGTTCATCGGTCAAGGCTCGATGCATGCCGCCGCCATAGACTGGGCGCGCCTGGGATTGTTTCTCGCCCGCGACGGCGTCACGAGCGGCGAGCGTATCCTGCCCGAGGGCTGGGTGGATTTCCTCGCGACTCCGACGGACCATTCCGGCTGTGACTACGGCGCTCAGCTCTGGATTCGCGGCGGCTGCACTGGTGGAACACCCTCGCCGGTTTTCGAACTGTCTGGTTTCATGGGCCAGAGTGTAACCATCGTACCCGAAACTGAAACCGTCATCGTGCGCAAAGGCTTCGGCCCGTGGAACATGGGCGACCTTCTCGGCCGCGTCTTTTCCGCGCTCGGCGTGAATGCCCCCACACGCATGGCGATGGAAATGCAGGATTAGGTCAACCTACTGAAGCGAAGCTTCGAGTTCACTCGATGGAGTTGCGCCCGCACTCATTGAGAGGCCGGTCGACCTTGATTTCCTGCTTCACTCTCGCGGCCTCAGCCGTCGATAGCACCGGACTCCTGAGCAACCCGGAGTCGATCGGGACCTGTACGACAGCCCTGAACAACACTTCGTTCCCCGCGAGAACAACGAGCATCATCCCCGCAATATCGCGCGTGAACTGGCCGAACTCGAACGACGCATCCTCAGCCAGCTGCACGTGAACCACTGCCCCCGAGGATTCCTCGACCAGAGACACTTGAGCCACGTTACTCGAACAGAGACGAAAGGCGGCGCTATCGGAAGTCGAGGCACTGGTCATGTGTGGCCCGACCCAAGCGACCAACATGAGCAGCAGATGTTTGGCAAATCGTATGCGCACCGAGGCCCTACGTCTGGTTGAACCGGCGCGGGCCTTGCCCGCGTCCGGGTTACAAATCTTTCGGCTCTCTACAACTTCCGCCCGAGTCGTTTCTCGGCGATCCGTTTTTCCCAGTTCTGGAACGGGAAGCGAATGATCTCGAACGCAAACAACGCCTGAATAGCCAAGCCCGCTCCTATGCCAAGAAAGATCCAGTATAGGAGTGGGCGATCAAAACCGAAGACGGGGAACAAAACCAAGGCAATCACAACGTATGCAATCAATCCATGGAAGAATCCCATGACTCCTTTGGCGTACTCGATGGATTCCTTTTCATCCTGCTTAAGCTCAGCCTTTTCCAGCATTTCCTTTTCCTCCTGGTTGAAAGAAGAGAGATCGACCTCAAAAACGGATGCCAAGGCCTTAGCTGTCTCCAGGCTGGGCTTGTGGCCCCGCTCGAGTCGCTGAACAGTACGGACACTGACGTCCATCAGTTCGGCGAGTTGATCCTGCGACCATCCCCTCTGGAGCCGAAGCTTTCGCACGATCATCGCTGCATCTCACTTTTGAGGAAGGCCAAGACTTTCATTGGAAGCGGAAACAGAACACGACACCAGTCCGACACTTTGCCGACAGGAGGCTGCCACCTCCACGTCGGGTACGGCGACGCATGGTGTATTCAGTCAATCCTCTCCAGACACACCTTTTGCGCTAAGCGGCGGCTTCGGAGGGCAGTGGCCAAGCCGTCCGGCGGAGGCGCACAAGGGTCAGAACGAGATTACGTGATCTGTCATGTGGCATCTGAGTCAGTCGTTGGCTCCAAACTTCGGTTCGGCCAAAGAAAAATGCCGCGTCGGCGAAACCAATGCCACGGCAAACATTGATCGGCAATAACCTGCAAATCGTCACATCCATCATTCGCAAGCCCAGGTTCAGAGACCATGCTTCAGGGTGATGACCACATTTCCCTTCTTGCGCCCGGCATCTACGTAACGATGAGCTTCGGCGATCTGCTCGAACGGATAGCGCCGATCGATAACCGGCCTGAACTCTCCTGCCTCTGCCAGGCCCGCGAGCAATCGCAGGTCTTCCGCGCGCCCGGCCGCTGGTCCAGCAATGACTTTCTTGCTGCTCGTCAGTGACACCCATGGAATCTGAAGCATATCTGGCAACCCACCTAGAACCACCAACAGGCGCCCTCCTTCCTTCAACGATGCTTTGCTACGTGAGTACGGGGCCGTGCCGGCGGTGTCGACGATGACGTCATAGGTTTCGCCATTCTGCGTGAAGTCATCTCTGGTGTAGTCGATGACATGATCGGCGCCCAAAGATCTGACCAGTTCGACGTTTGCGGTACTGCACAGCCCGGTCACGTCCGCTCCGAAGTGCCTGGCAAGCTGCACCGCCGCCGTTCCTACTGCGCCGGATGCACCATTGACGAGTACTTTTTCCCCGCTGCGAAGCTTGCCTCGTCTGAAGAAATCCAACGCTGTTGTGCCGCCAAAGGACAGTGCGGCGGCTTCATCGTAAGTCAGGTTGGACGGCTTCAAAGCCATCGCCCCGTCTTCGGGCATGCATTTGTACTCCGCATGGCAACCCATGCCAGAATCACTGAGTGCAAAAACCTTGTCTCCAACCTCGAATCGGCTTACGTCTTTGCCGACCGATTCAATTTCGCCGGCGATTTCGGTCCCCAGCACGGGTTGCCTAGGCCTTGAAACGCCAAGCACCAGACGCGAGATTAGTCCGAAGCCGACAGGCACATTGAGACTTCGCACCCTCCCGTCGCCCGATGTAACTGTTGTCGCATGTGCTTTGATCAGGACTTCATTGTTCTTGGGCGTGGGCTTGTCAAGCTCACGCAATTGAAGAACCTCGGGCGGGCCATATCTTTCACACACAACGGCTTTCATGCGTCATTGCTCGCGACGGTTGTTTTGATCCGCGGTCTTTCGCGTTATCCAACGTAACTTTCGTGGACGCCAGCTGAGCATGCTCTTCGCGACGTCAGCTGAGTAGAGTCATCATGCGCCACCCTGAAACGCCTGCAACCAAGGAACACCACAGGCGGATGAAGGACCAGCTTCTCAGGCAGCTCGATCTGCCGATCTGAATGCACGAGTCTCACGGCCGCACCAGAGTCGTGAGACGCATACTCTCTGCTACCGCGTCCAGCGCATCCAGGTGTCGAAGAGCGTCTTGATACGGGGCGTCAGGCGCGTGCGGTTGAACTGGTCACCCAGCTTGCGGATCGCTTCAGCCTGGGTCGGATAGGGGTGAATGGTGGCACCGAGTGCCTTCAGTCCGAGGCCGTGGGTCATCGCAAAAGAGAAGTGGCCAATCATGTCGCCGGCGTTGGCAGCGACGACGGTGGCGCCGAGCAGCTTGTCGGTTCCGGGCTTCGTGTAGGCGCGAACGTAGCCGTCCGTCTCGCCTTCGAGCATGGCGCGATCGATGCCTGAGAGCGGTTGCGTCCAGGTATCGAACTCGACGTCGCCGGCCTGCTCCGGGTCAAGGCCCACGTGGGCAACTTCCGGTGATGTATAGGTACACCAGGGAATGGTCAGGGCGCTGGCTTTCGCCCGCCCCATGAACAACGCGTTCTGAATGACGATCCGCGCCATGAAATCTGCAGCATGCGTGAACTGGTAGGGTGAGCAGACGTCTCCGGCGGCGAATATGCGCGGATTCGTGGTCTGCAGACGATCGTTCACTTCCACACCTTTGTCATGCACGCGAACGCCCGCAGCGCCTAAGTCCAATGACTCGACATTGGGGGCGCGACCCACGGCGACCAGCAGGCGATCCACGGTCACGTCGTAGGTGTGGTCGTGGGAACCAAGAGTCATGCGAACGCCGGCGCCGTCGCGGGCAACGCGCATCTCCTTGCCACAGCACAGCACGTCCACGCCGTCCTTCTCGAGGGAGGCCCGGACGATCTCACCTGCATCGACCTCTTCCTTCGGCAAAACCCCGTGCAGTGCCTCCACGAGCGTGACTTTGGAACCGAAGCGGGCAAAGCTCTGAGCAAGCTCGCAGCCGATGGGCCCGGCACCGATCACACCGAGGCGTGGCGGCAGCTCGGTCAGCGAGAACACGCTCTCGTTGGTGAGATACTCCACATCTTCAAGACCGGGAATCGGCGGTGCCGCAGCCCGCCCGCCCGTGGCGATCAGAGCCTTGCGGAACCGCAATCGCGCATCGCCCACACTGATGCAATCCTTGCCCACGAAGCGCCCCTCACCCAGAAAGACGTCAATTCCGAGGCTCGAGAATCGCTGCACCGAATCGTGTTGGCTGATGTCCGCACGGATCCGGCGCATGCGGTCCATCACCGCCCCGAAATCCACCTGCGAGTCTCCGGACGTGAGCACACCCAGTTCCTCGGCATCACGGACGTCACCGTAGCGGTGCGCTGCGCTGAGCAGGCCCTTGGAGGGAACACAGCCGACGTTCAGGCAATCGCCCCCCATGAGCTCACGTTCGATCAAAGCCACCTTTGCGCCCAGGCCGGCCGCACCCGCTGCCGCCACCAGGCCTGCGGTACCGGCGCCGATGACCACCAGGTTGTAGCGTTGCGCAGGCGTCGGATTGACCCAATCCTTAGGTTTGACGTTCGCTTCGAGCTCACGGTTCGCGGGGCTGTCTGGCCGGAGCTGGATCAAGTCACTCATACTGCTTGCCTTCAGTTGCGTGGTCGGTGGCGGGTCAGTGCCGCCGTGCTGTCGGAACGAGCGTGGCCCGGGCATGGACTCGAATGCCGCCATCCTCGGCATCGGCGAGCGCGCGTGAGAGCTCCAGCAGCAACGCACCCGCCGCCGTATCCTGCCAGAACCAGTCGGCCAACACCGTGCTGCGGGCGCCGGGTCGCGCCGTCGCCGCCTCCAGATAGAACAGCTTCAGGTCCTCGGCAGCCAGTTTGAAGGCGTCGGCGACGGACAGCCCCGCAACAGGCGAGGTCTTTGGCTCGCGTTCGCGACAGGCAAGCAGAAACCTGCCAACGTCATCGATGCTCATACCACTGGCACCGACACCCGTACGCCCACGACTCTCGCTGGCGCGTGCATACCAGGGCCCCAGCAGCTCGATCTCCGTCAGCAGCGCCGGAGTCGCGTCCGACGCCTGGTCGGGATGGTGGAGACTGACCGGGCAGGCCCAGCCTTCCACGTCCTCCGCAATGGGCGCGGGCGCGTCTTCATCGAAGCTATCGATGATCGGGACGTCTGTGCGCGCTGCAAGACTCAGCGCAGCCAGGAGCACCTTGCGCTGAAACGCCCGATTGCCTGGATCGCCCAGCGGCCGACCCATCTCGAAGGGCACCAGCAGCGCCCGGGGTGGGCGCATGCGCTCCACATGCTGCGGAACCAGACCGATCAGCGTCGTTGCGATGCCTGCCCGCTCCAGAATGTGTGCCAGCCCGCTCACGGCGCGCGTACACAGTGGTCAAACGGGAATCAGACAGGCCAGATCGACCCCGTCACCCGCCAGCACCGATGCCAGATCCGCGGCCGCCGCCTCCAGCTGCTGTGGTTCCGTGGCGCCCATGAAGGAATAGTGGTAGCGCGCCATGCTGCCCACTGCGCCATCCGACGCCAGTTCACGCAGGACGTCCAGAGGAAACACCACATTGAGATCCTGAGCGAACCCGGAGCGGTCGAAGTTGGTCGAAATATGGGACATGTGCAGCGGTCGCGCGTCCTCGGCATCGAGAATTCGATAGTCCGCACTTCCCAGACTGAAAGGCCGGTCACCTGCGTGCATGAGCCCTGCCGTGGAAATCAGCGCCACGCGGCGTTGCCCGAGCCTCGGCCCGGCGACGGCGGCCGGGACGCCCATATCAGGGCACGGCGCCTCGGCGAGGCGTTTCGGTACGTCGTCTCTGCGCATGTTGCCTCCGTTGTCGAAGCTACAGGCTAACCGAGCCTGTCCCGGCTTTCGCCGCAGCAAGTGCCACGCCAGCCGCCCACCTCTCCGTTTGTCGAGTTGTCGGACACGAGCGCCTGCAAGAAAACCGGCCTTCCCGCGACCAACCATGCAGCATCCCAACCATACAGCCAGGAGATCACCGTAATGCC
>SKUB01000125.1 GCA_007122315.1 Pseudomonadales bacterium
ATCCGGTCTTGCTGTGATCCGGCCGTTGCTCGTTCAAGTCGTTGATCATCAGGAAGTCCCGCAGATGGCGCTGGCGGGTGATGAACGGCGAGCGGGCCTCGAGCAGCAGGACATCGCCGGCCTCGAGCGTGATGCTGCCCAGATTGCCGTGAATCGACTCCCCGTTGCGGTTCACCGCCAGCACCACGGCGCCGTAGCGGTCCCGGAAGCGGCCGTCACGCAGGGTCTGGCCGATGCCTTCGCAGAGCGGTGAGACGACCGCCTCCACCAGCCGGCGCTCGGCCATGTCCTTCTCGATCACCGGGGTGTTGCTGTCCGACGCCACCAGGCCATTGATGCGCAGCACGTCGACGATGGCGTCCGTCTCACCCACGAAGACGAGACGGTCGCCCGCCTGCAGCCGTTCCTCGGGTGCCACTGCCGTGATGATGCCGCCCTGGCGTTCGATCTCGGCTAAGAAGATGCGCCCGAGGTGGCGCAGCCCGGCCTGTTGAATGGACAGCCCCACCAGTGGGCCGTCCGCGGCGACGGCCACCTCGAATGTGAACTCGCGCCGATTGGCGAACTGTTCGGAGACGCTGGGTCGCTCCGGCAGCAGACGCTTGGCCGTCAGCAGCAGAACCAGGAAGCCGGCCACGGCGACACCGAGGCCCACGGGCGTGATGTCGAACATGTTGAAGCCGTCGCGTCCGGTGAGCGACTGGAATTGGCCGTTGACCACCAGGTTGGTACTGGTCCCGATGAGGGTCAGGGTGCCGCCGAAGATGGACGCATAGGACAGCGGGATCATCAGCCGGCTCGGCGACACGTTGATCTGCTTCGACCAGCGGGCCACCGCTGGAATCATGGTGGCGACGACCGGGGTGTTGTTGAGAAAGCCGCTCATGGCGCCGACCGGAAGCATCAGGCGTGTTAATGCGCCCCGGTAGCTTTTGGGCCGCCCGAGGACGCGACCTACGATGGCATCGACACCGCCGGAGTTCTGCACCCCGGCCGCCACCACGAACAGTGCCGCCACCGTGATGAGACCGGGATTGGCGAAGCCGGCCAGGGCCTGGTCAGGCCCGAGAATTCCAGTGACGGTGAGCAGGACGAGGGCCGCGACGAGTACGAGGTCCGGGGTCAGTCGGGTCGTCGCCAGCGTGAGCAGCACCGCGGCGCACGTGAACAGCGTGAGCCAGCCCTGCCAATCGAGTACTGAGGCTTCCGCCGCCATTTTCCTGCTGACTCCGCCGGGGCGCGCCGCGCTGAGGAGGGGAGCACGCCCATGATTGCCATTGAGCCGGCCATCATGGGCAGGCTGCGCCGCGGCTGGAAGGAATGAAACTCGATGCTCTAATGCGAATTCGTTCTTAATCAGCCGCTGATCCGATGTTCCAACCGAGGCAGGACGGGATCAGCGTTCATCCGGCGCCGGCCGCGCGCGCTGGTTGTAGAGCAGTTTTCTGAGCGCTTCCTTCTCGGCGTCCGTCAGCTTGGAGAAGTCGTTGGAGAGATCAGAGCCGGCGTCCATGCCGCGTTGAACGGCGTCCCTCGCGCCCATCTCTTCGAACCAGCGCTTGAAATGCTTGAAGTCGTCGATGTTCTGGCCCTGGCCTTCCCAGCCCACGGTCCATGGATAGCAGATCATGTCGGCGATGGTGTAGTCGTCGCCGGCGACGTAGGGATGGTGATAGAGCTGCGTGTTGAGCACGCCGTAGCAGCGGTTCACCTCGTCGGTGAAGCGGTTCACGGCATAGCTCTGGTCGCCCTGGCTGTCCTTGAGGCGGCGGAAATGACCACACTCGCCGGTCTTGGGCCCCTGGTTGGCCATCTGCCACATCACCCACTCGTGCACCTTGGCGCGTCCGCGTACGTCGCTGGGCAGGAAGCGACCCTCCTTTTCCGCGATGTACCACATGATGGCGCCGGACTCGAAGACCGAGATCGGCTCGCCCCCGTCTGCAGGTGCGTGATCCACCAGCGCCGGCATGCGATTGTTGGGCGAAATGCGCAGGAATTCGTCCGTGAACTGATCGCCCTTGCCGATGTTGCACGGCACGATGCGGTACTCCGCTGCGAGTTCTTCGAGCAGTATCGTCACCTTCTTGCCGTTCGGTGTGGGCCAGTAGTGGACGTCGTACATCGCCGGTTCTCCCTCGAGTACTCGATGGGGCATGATACGGATCCAGACGCATCCTGCGTACCGCCATCCCGCCCGGAGATGCTGCCATGGCCGAAGAACTTCGCCCCCCACCGCTCACCCGCCGGCACTTTCTGGCCACCAGTGCCGGCGCGGGCTTCGCGCTGGCGGTGCGACCCATCAGCGCCGACACCGTGATCGAGACTGCCGCCACCGGCCTGGTGGCGGGCGATGTCAGCATTCCTGTGGAGGACGGTGAGATTCCGGGTTACCTGGCGCGGCCGGAGGGCGAGGGGCCGTTCCCGGTGGTGCTGGTGATCCAGGAGATCTTCGGCGTCCACGAGCACATCAAGGACATCTGCCGTCGCTTCGCCCACGAGGGCTACCTCGCCGTGGCGCCGGAACTGTTCCATCGCCAGGGCGATGTCTCAGGTCTGTCCGACTTCGATGCCATTCTTGCCATCGTGCGCAAGGTGCCGGACGAGCAGGTGATGGCGGATCTGGACGCCACGGTGGCATTCGCTGCCAGCGAGCACGGCAACGTCGCCCAGCTGGGCATCACGGGTTTCTGCTGGGGTGGGCGCATCACCTGGCTGTACTCGGCTCACAGCGAACTCGTCGGGGCCGGCGTCGCCTGGTACGGTCGCGTGACCGGCGAGGCCAGTGAACTGCATCCGCGCCATCCTGTGGATGTCGCGGCCGAACTGAACGCGCCGGTACTGGGCCTCTACGGTGGTCAGGACACCGGTATTCCCATGGCCGAGGTGGAGAAGATGCAGGCCGCCCTCGAGGCCGCAGATTCTCCGTCCACCTTTCACATCTACCCGGACGCGCCACACGCGTTCTTCGCCGACTACCGCCCGAGCTATCGTGAGGCAGCGGCGGCGGACGCCTGGCCTCGTGCCCTCGCCTGGTTTCGTGACCACGGCGTCGGCTGAGCCCTACGCCTCACCATTAGAGGTTGTTCCATGCTGTTGAAATCCATGAAGATTCCCAAGGCCGAGTTCGAGGCCGGAACCGGCTGGCAACTGCAGCCGGAAGGCGCCTGCAAGGGCGACGTCTGCATCCCGCTGCCCGCAACGTCGGGCGACATGGTGGACGTCGAGGCGGTGGCCGACGCCATGGGCCTGCCGCTGGCGGCGGCGCCGGATCACGGCCTCTGGGCCCTTGGGCCGGAAGCCATCGGCGGTCGCGCGCTCGTGACCGCCGAAGCGCCTGACCTGCGCCTGCCCGATCTCGACGGCAAGGAGTTCGCGCTGTCGAGCCTGCGCGGCCGAAAGGTGCTGCTCTACGCCTGGGCCCCCTACTGAGGCTGTTCCGGCGACCTGTCCGTGTGGCAGGCACTCAGGAACGAACTCGCGCCTCAGGGCTTCGAACTCGTCACCGTCGGCCTCGACACCCTCGGCGCTGAAGGCTGCCGACAATTCATCGAGGCGGCCCAACCCGAGCATCCGTCACTGATCGATCAGTTCCATAAGCTTGCGGATGCCTTCGGCGTCATCAACATTCCGAGCAGTGTGTGGATCGATGAGCAGGGCATGATCGTCCGCCCCGCCGAAGTCGCACCGGCGCCTCCGGGTGGCCGTCGCGGTCCACCGCGTGACCTGCCGGCGGAGACGCCCGAGCGGCTGCGCGAAATGATGAAGCAGGCAGTGAAGATTCCGAACGACTCAGAGGCGTACCACGCTGCCCTGCGCGACTGGGTGGAGCAGGGCGAAGCCTCCCGCTATGCCCTGTCGCCCGAAGAGGTGATTGCCCGGTCACGGCCGCGGGATGCGAACCGGTCCCTGGGCCATGCCCACTTCGAGCTGGCCAGCGCGCTGGAACTCGCCGGTCATCACGAAGCGGCAATCGAGCACTTCCGCGAGGCCCATCGCCTGGTGCCAGAGAGCTGGACGTTCCGGCGCCAGGCCTGGTCCCTGGAGACGGTGGATGCGGCCGGACCCTTCGCCCGCTTCTGGCAGGGCCCGAAGCCGGACGACCCGGAGTCATGGCCCTACGAGGGTGGTTGGCTGGAGGACGTCAAGCAGGTGGGCCCGGAGAATTACAACGACCGCTGGAAGCCGTGACCATCGAGCTCGTCATCTTCGATTGCGACGGTGTGCTCGTGGATTCTGAGCGCCTCGCGGTGCGCATCGAGGGCGCAGCACTGGCGGAACTTGGCTTGGCGTTGTCCGAGGAGGAGATGGTGGAACGCTTCGTCGGGGTCACGGACGCCTATTTTCGCAAGGAGGTCGAAGCCCAGTTGGGTCGGCCGTTGCCGGAGGATTGGGACGAACGCATGGCGGCGCGTTACCAGGAGGCCTACCACAACGAATTGACGCCTGTGGATGGGGTGGTGGAGGCACTCGATGCCATCACCCACCCGAATTGTGTCGCCTCCAACGGCAGTCACCGCAAGATGAAGTTGACGCTGGGGATCACCGGCCTGCACGCACGTTTTGCCGGACGCATCTTCAGCGCCTATGACGTGACCCGCGGCAAGCCCGCTCCGGATCTCTTTCTGCATGCCGCCGAGCGGCTCGGTGCTGACCCGAGCCGCTGCGTGGTGATCGAGGACAGTCCCAACGGTGTCGCCGCGGCGCGCGCGGCGGGTATGCACGCGTTCGGTTACGCCGGCGGCCTCACGCCGGCGTCGCGACTGCAGGGGCCTGCGACCACCGTCTTCAAGGACATGCGGGCCCTTCCGGCCCTTCTTGAAGCCCACAGGAGCTCTGCCACCTGAT
Source organism: Pseudomonadales bacterium (assembly GCA_007122315.1). Classification (GTDB taxonomy): domain Bacteria; phylum Pseudomonadota; class Gammaproteobacteria; order Pseudomonadales; family Azotimanducaceae; genus SLTB01. The sequence continues at coordinate 4,849 of SKUB01000125.1, forward strand.
TCCGGCGACGGTCCGGATCAGTCCTCGTTGAGTCGGGTCAGCGCCTGGTAGGTGAGCACCTTCAGCTCGCTGCGCAGGGGCCAGGGTGATTGCATCAGCTGGATCATGCCGACGACGACGAGATCCTCCACCGGATCCACCCAGAAGATGGTGCCGGCAGCGCCGCCCCAGCTGTACTCACCCACCGAGCCGATGACGCCGGTGGCGGTGACATCGTGGACCACGGCGAACCCGAGTCCGAAACCGGCGCCGGTGAAGCTGCCGAGGGTGCCGAGGCCCGGGCGCTCGCCCGTGCCGTCCGCCGAAACCGCCGCCGGCAGATGATCCATGGTGATCAGCTGCACGGTCTTCGGCGACAGGATGCGCACGTCGCCGAGGGCGCCGCCGTTGCGCAGCATCTCCGCGAAGCGGGCGTAGTCGGACGCGGTGGAGATGAGTCCGCCGCCGCCGGAGAAGAACGTGGTGTTCTCCCACAGCGGGTAGGCAGGGGTCGGCAGAACCTGCAGCCGTCCGGCTTCGCGGTCGTAGCCGTGGTGGGTGCCGAGGCGATCGCGTTTGTCGGCGGGGATGTCGAAGAACGTGTCGTTCATACCGAGCGGCCGGAACAGCCGCTCAGTGAGGAACTCGTCGAAGCGTTGCCCGCTGATCCGCTCCACCACGGCGCCGAGGATGTCGTTGGCGACGCTGTAGTGCCAGCGGGTCCCGGGCTGGAATTTCAACGGCAGCCGAGCGATGCGGGCGATGAACTCGTCGAGGTCCGCACTCTCGCTCCACTCCGACTCACGATACATGACGTCCACGGGATCCCGTGGCGAGAAGCCGTAGCTGAACCCCGCGGTGTGGGTCAGCAGGTGCTGCATGTTGACCGGCTGTGCCGGAACCCGGCTGCCGTCTTCGTTGAGGACTTCGAGTTCTGCGAGCTCCGGGAGAAACTTCGAAATCGGATCCTTGAGCTGAAAGGCGCCTTCTTCGTACAGGATCATGGTCGCCACGGCGGCGATGGGCTTGCTCATGGAGTAGATGCGGAACAGGGTGTCCTCCCGCATCGGGGTATCCTGTTCGATATCGGCCTTGCCCACAGCATCGAGGTGGACCACCTGACCCTCACGCGCCACCAGGACGACGGCGCCGGCCAGTTTGCCCTCGTCAACGTAGCGCTGGGTCAAGGCGCTGAGGCGTTCCAGGCGTTCGCCCGACATGCCCACCTGTTCGGGTGCGACGCGCGGCAGCACGGCCACGTCGGCCAGCGCCGGTGCAGTCGGCAGGGCGGTCAGCGCCCATGCCAGAACCAGAGCGGCGCAGCGCCCACCCTTCGGGATCCTCGTCAGCATCTCCCCGTTCTCCTCGAGATGGTCAGCGCCCCCGGTTGAGGCGCGCCAGGGAACTATAACGAGTTCCAGCGGAATTCGGATGCGTGTCGAACAGATCCCAGGATTCTAGCCACCGGATCTTGGCGACCCGCATGCATGCAGGCAGGCAGGCGCTCAGCGGCCTGCGGGCAGGTTGGCCCCGAGCGCGGCCAGCGTGCGTTGGATGACACGCTCGGCCAGGGCGGCGGCGTCGAGATCAGCGCGCTGACTCAAGCGCCCATCGAGATAGAGATGAGCGAAGCCGTGCACCAGTGACCACAACAGTACGGCGTCGATGCTGCCCTCGTCGTCGGCCATCGCGTCGTCTACCCGATGCAGTGCGGCCACCGGCCGCTCCAGCTCGAGAAATGCTTCCCGGCCGCTGGCGGCCAGCTCCGGGTCCTCGGTATCCACCACCGAGCAGCGGAACATCAGGTAGAAGTGCTGTGGTTCGCGCAGGGCGAACGCGATGTAGCCCTCTCCGGCACCTTGCAGTTGCGCAAGGGGATCCGGGGACGCGGCGGCCTTGCAGGCTCGCATGGACGCGGTGATGCGCTGGAACGCCCCGGCAGCGACCGCGGTCAGCAGGCTGCGCACATCCTTGAAGTGATGCGCAGGGGCGGCGTGGGAGACGCCGGCCCGGCGGGCGCACTCGCGCAGCGTGAACGCTTCCACGCCACGGTCTTCGAGCAGCCCATCCGCCGCTTCGAGCAGGGCGCTGCGGAGGTCGCCGTGATGGTAGGCCTTGTCGGCAGTGCGGGTTCGAGCCATTGCATCGGTGTCTTGTTGAATCCGGCGACAGTCTGCCACAGCAGGTCATCTTGACGTTGACAAAATAATCTTGACAGAGAAAAGATGCGGCGCTAGCTTGGCCCGTAACGGGTATTGAGAGCGCTGCTCATGTCCCTGGCCGACCCCAGCCGGACCTGCCGCCGATCCGTGTCCGTCCTGCTTCTCCCGCAAACCCACTCTGCGCGAGGTCTGTGATGCTGATGATCGAACCGGAAGTCCTGTTCGGCCTGGCCGGCGGTCTGATGCTGCCGCTGTGGCTGTTTCTGATCGCGTCGCTTTGGCTGCAGCGCCTGCAGGCGCCCGCGGACTGGATAGCGTTCGTCGGCCTGCCGGTCCTGTTCGGCTTGCTCTATCTGCTCTTGATGGGCCCCCACGTGCCGTTCGAAGAAGGCGGTTTCGGCAGTCTGGCGGAGGTCCGGGCGCTGTTCGCCCATGACGAGCGCCTGCTGGCCGGGTGGCTGCACTTTCTGGTGTTCGACTACTTCGTTGGCGCCTGGATCGCCCGCGACCAGCGCAGCGAACCGGTGCACGCGCTGCTGATCGTCCCCTGCCTGCTGCTGTGCTTCCTCGCCGGGCCGGTGGGGCTGCTGCTCTACCTGTTGCTGCGGGTCGCGGGGCGCATCCTGCACAGCCGGGTGAGTCAGCCTGCATGAACGCGCTCGTGGCAGAGCTCCGGCGCCGCAGTCCCTGGCTGGTGCGCGTGGCTCTGGCCCATGTCGTCATCCTGCTGGTGTTGCTGCTGCTCATGGCGGTGGACGACCGGCAGCTGCTCGGCTTCAACGTCTGGCACAAGCCGGCCAAGTTCGCGTTGTCCATCGCGGTGTACCTGCTGACCATGGCTTGGCTGCTCGGTGAACTGCGACGCGCACGCTGGTTGGTGGGCTGGGTCACTTTCGTGATCGTGGCGTCGATGTGCGTGGAGCAGGCGCTGATCACGCTGCAGGCTGCGCGTGGCGTGACGTCGCACTACAACGCCGCGACCTGGTTCGACGCTGCCGTGTTCTCCGTGATGGGTTTCGGCGTGGCCGCGAATTCGGCGGCGGTGGCCGTCGCGCTGATACTCTTCCTGCGCGAGCCGGAACCGGAACGGCCAGGCTACTGGTGGGGGATACGGCTCGGCCTCGCCGTGTTCCTGCTCGGGAGCGTGCAGGGCTTCGTGATGATCGCCAACTTCGGTCATACAGTGGGTGCGGACGATGGCGGGCCGGGCATCCCCCTGTTCGGTTGGAGCGTGGTGTCCGGGGACCTGCGCATCGCCCACTTCATCGGCATCCACGCGATTCAGGTGCTGCCCCTGGTCGGCTGCCTCCTCGACCGCCTCCTGCGCGCCCGACCCTGGCGGCTCGCCGGGGTCGCCATGGCGACCATTCTCTATGCGGGCTTCGGCCTCGTCGCCCATGCCGTCGCCCTCGCCGGGCAGTCCTGGTTCGCCTGGGCGGCGATCTAGCAACAGCGTGTCGCTTCAAGATTGGAACGCGTTATGATCCCGCCGCTCAGCAACTTTGCAATCCATCGAGGAGGGACGCCATGACGAACGTCACCGTACAGGAAACCATCAAGGGACCCGCCGCAGCGGTCTGGGCTCGTCTCAGTGATTTCGCCGGCATCGAGGTCGGTGGCCCGATCACGGCTTTCGAGACCGAAGGCGAGGGTGTGGGCATGACCCGCACCATCACGCTGGGCGGTGCCGACATCGTCGAGCGTCTCGATGCGTTCGATGCTGACGCCATGACGTTCGCGTATTCCATCATCAATGACGGCGGGCCGCTGCCGGTGAAGAATTACTCGGCCAAGGTCCAGGTGGCCGATCAGGGCGACGGCACCTGCCAGGTGACCTGGTCTGGGGATTTCGAGCCGAACGGAGCGCCGGAAGCGCAGGCCGTGCAGGTGGTGGAAGGGATCTACAAGGGCGGCATTGCTGGTGCCCGCAAGGCTGTCGGCGGCTGACGGACCCGCGTCCACCGACAGGCGGCCGCAGCCCGCGGTCGCCTGTCAGGCCAGCATGGTGATCCAGACGTGGCAGGCGATCACGACGACGGTGAGCTGCCAGCGCAGGTTGGGGTAGCCGGGTGGATAGTCGCGGTCGGTGCCGGTGAGGATCTCGGCGATGCGCAGCGCCAGAAACAGCAGCGCCTGGATTGGGCCCACCAGCGTCGGCAGGAAGGCAAAAGCCAGAAAGCTCGCGACCGGGAACGACACGGCCAGCAGCGCCATGCGGTTCGGCGTCGAGGCCGGGTAGAGCACCGGCCACAGCACGCCTGCCATGAACCCTAGAATCAGGGTGCTGTAGATGTGAAACAGCTGCAGCGCCTGGGCCCCGCTCCCGATGACGGGCTGCCACGCGAGCCATGCCAGCGCGATGAACGGAATCAGGCCGGCATAGCCAAGCCCGCGGATCATGCCCATCAGAACAGGACCCGCGTGCGGATGGTGCCCTCCACCTTACGGATGCCCTCGAGCGCCACGTCGCTGTGCTCGGCGTCGGTGTCCACCACCACGTAGCCGATCTCCGCATTGGTTTGCAGGTACTGGGCGGAGATGTTCAGTCCGTTCTCGGAAAACACCTTGTTGATGGCGGACAGCACGCCGGGAATGTTGCGGTGGATGTGCAGCAGTCGATGCTTGCCCGGGTGGGACGGCAGGGCCACCGGCGGGAAGTTGACGGAGCCGATGCTGGAGCCGTTATCGCTCCACATCGTCAGTCGCTCAGACACCTCGCGACCGATGTTCTCCTGGGCCTCGACGGTAGAACCGCCTACGTGGGGCGTGAGGATGACGTTGTCGAACTGGGTCAGGGGCGAGACGAAAGGGTCGTCGTTGCTGCGCGGTTCCTCTGGGAACACGTCGATGGCGGCGCCGAGAATCTGTCGTGCCTCCAGTGCGTCCGCCAGCGCGTCGATGTCCACGACCTGGCCACGGGAGGCGTTCAGCAGCACCGCGCTGCGCTTCATGTAGCCCAGCGTGGTGGCGTCGATCATGTTGCGCGTGCTCGGCGTGTCCGGAACGTGCAGCGTCACCACGTCCGCCTCGCCGAGCAGGTCTCGCAGGCTGTCCACCTGTTCCGCGTTGCCGAGCTTGAGCTTGCGGGTGACGTCGTAGAAGCGCACGCGCATGCCGAGCGACTCGGCCAGCACGCCGAGCTGGGAGCCGATGTTGCCGTAGCCGATGATGCCGAGTGTCTTGCCCCGCAGCTCGTAGCTCTGCCGGGCGGTCTTCAGCCATACGCCGCGGTGGGCAAGCGCGTTCTTTTCTGGAACGCCGCGCAGCAGCAGGATGGCTTCCGCGATGACCAGCTCCGCGACACTGCGGGTGTTGGAGAACGGCGCGTTGAACACCGGTATCCCGCGGTTCAGGGCGGCGAGAAGATCCACCTGGTTGGTACCGATGCAGAAGCAACCGACGCCGATCAGTCGATTCGCGGCGGCGAACACGTCCGCGTCGAGCTGGGTGCGGGAGCGGATGCCGAGCAGATGCACGCCCGATACCGCCTGCAGCAGGTCCTCTCGGGACAGTGAGCCGTTGACGAGCTCGACGTTGCGGTAGCCGGCGCGCGCGAAGTTGTCCACCGCCGTGTCACTGATGCCTTCGAGCAGCAGGATGCGGATCTTGTCCTTCGAGAGTGAGGTGCGGGCAGTGGTCATGGTCTGGGAGCTGCCTGGGTAGCGGGAAAAAAGGCGGCGCATGATAGCATGGCGACCCTCCCGAACCGGCCTCCCGAGTGTCATGAAGCAGCCTGCCTCCGAGACCATCCCCACCACCCTGGGCCCCGCGGCCGAAGCGGCGCTGGCCGACTGCTTCGGCGACCGCTTCCGACAGGATGCGGACACCCTGGCGCAATGGGGGCGGGACTGGACCCGGAGCTTCGAGGTGGCGCCGAGTGCCGTGGTCTTTCCGGAGTCCACCGATGAGGTCGTGGCGCTCGTGAACGCCGCCCGGGAGCATGGATTCGCCCTGGTCCCGTCCGGTGGCCGGACGGGACTTTCAGGCGGTGCGGTGGCGCCGGCGGGCGAAGTGGTGGTGTCCTTCGACCGCATGAATCGCATCCTGGAATTCGACCCGGCCGGACAGCTTCTGCGCTGCGAGTCCGGCGTCATCACCGAGGCGATCCAGACTTGTGCTGAGGAACACGGTCTGTTCTACCCGGTGGATTTCGCTTCGTCCGGTTCTTCCCAGATCGGCGGCAACGTGGCCACCAATGCCGGTGGCATCAAGGTGATCCGCTACGGCATGACCCGGGATTGGGTGGCGGGACTTAAGGTCGTGACTGGCCGCGGCGAGGTGCTGGACCTCGGCCGTGGTCTGGTGAAGGACAACACCGGCTACGATCTGCGGCACCTGTTCGTCGGCTCGGAGGGGACGCTCGGGCTGATTACCGAAGTCACGCTGCGCCTGGCGCGCCGGCCGGCAGCGCAGCAGGTGCTGGTCCTCGGTCTGTCCGCGTTTCCGGTGGTCATGGATGTCCTGCATGCGTTCCGCAGGCAACTCGCGGTCTCCGCTTTCGAGTTCTTCGATGCCGGCGCCCTGGCCAAGGTGCTGGCGCGCACGGGGCTACCCGCACCGTTCGAGGCCGACGCGGACACCTGCCCTTACTACGTGCTGGTGGAAGTCGACGTCGCCGCAGATCCGGATGCGCCGCTGACCGTGTTCGAGCACTGCGTCGAGCAGGGCTGGGTGGTGGATGGCGTGCTGAGTCAGTCCGAGGAGCAGGCGAAAAAGCTGTGGCGTCTGCGTGAGGACATCTCCGAGACCATCAGTCACTGGACGCCGTACAAGAACGACCTCGCCGTACGCGTCGGACAAGTCCCTGATTTCCTCGCTGAAGTGGATGCATTCGTCGCACGAACCTACCCGGATTTCGAGGTGATCTGGTTCGGACACATCGGCGACGGCAACCTGCACCTGAATATTCTCAAGCCGGAGGGCATGCCGCAGCCGGAGTTCTATGCCCGCTGCCATGGCGCTTCGAAGGAGATCTTCGAAACCGTCCGTCGCTATGGCGGCAGCGTCTCCGCGGAACACGGCGTCGGGTTATTGAAGAAGGACCACCTCGGCTATTCCCGTAGCGACGCGGAAATCGCCTACCTGCGCAGCATCCGGGCGGCGTTCGACCCGGACGGCATCCTCAACCCCGGCAAGCTGGTCTAGTCCGCCGGTGCCGGTACACATCCTCGCTGGGATGCTGGCGCTGGTGGCGGGGGCTGTCGCGCTGTCGGTGCAGAAGGGCGGGGTAGTGCATCGGGGCAGCGGTCTGGTGTTCGTGGTCACCATGGTGATCATGGCGGCCACCGGAGCGGCCCTGGCGGCCTTCATCCCGGAGCGGCTGTCCGTGTTGGCCGGAGGCCTGACGCTCTATCTCGTGGTGACGTCCCTGCTCACGGTGCGTCCGCCGCCGCTGGAGGATCGGTCGATTCACTGGCTGGCGCTGGCGGTCGGGGCGGGGGTGGCGCTGCTCGGCATCACCTTCGGTATCGAAGCGCTGAACCGTGAAGACGGGCAGCTCGACGGTTTTCCGGCGCCTCTGTATTTCATCTTCGCAGCGGTGGCGGCCTTCGGTGCGCTGGCGGATCTGCGGATGCTGAGGTCGGCGCCGCTGGCCGGACACCGGCGGATCGCCCGTCACCTCTGGCGCATGTGTCTGGCCCTGTTCATCGCCACGGCGTCCTTCTTCCTCGGCCAGGCGCAGGTGTTCCCGGATGCGCTGCGCCACTTCACGCTGCTGTCAGTCCCGGTGCTTGCCGTGCTCCTGATCATGGCCTACTGGCTGATCCGCGTCCTCTGGCTCGAACCGCGCCGGAGTCGGCGGGCGTCGCAGGGCGACTGACCGGTCCTCTCTGCGCGCCGCGAAACCTGACGCTGTCACTCCTGAATCGCTTCGTCCGGTTCAGCGAACTCATCGAGGTCCTGTTCGGGCTCCTTTTTCGCTTCCTTCTTGGCGTCCTCGGCGGCCGTGGCGTCGAGATAGAACTCCTGATCGCCGTAGTAGTTGTCGATGGCGTGCTCCGAGGACACCGGGCTCAGGTAGTGCCGGTCGGTGAGTCCTTCCTTGCGCATGGCGAGCCCGGTCAGGCAGGCCTTGACGATGTGGGCGCTGTTGAGGACGGTCATGTAGGTCGGATCAAGCGCCGGATGCAGTTCGATCAGATCGAAACCGATGACGTTCGACTCTGCACACAGCCGCCGCACGATGGTGATGGATTCCCGCATGGTCATGCCACCGGACACCGGCGTGCCGGTGGCGCGCATGTAGGCCGGGTCCACCACGTCGATGTCGAAGGAGATGAACAGCTTTCTGCCATCCTCGCTGGCCTCGGCCACCACCCGGTCGAGTACCGCCTCCCAGCCGCGCCGTTCGATTTCGGCCATGGTGTGGTAGCGCATGCCGTTTTCGCGCATCCACTTGAATGCCGCCCGGTCAGGACCACTCGAGCGCAGCCCCATCTGAATGTAATCGGAGATGCGGACGTGGCCTTCGTTCAGGAGCCGGTAGACGGGCGCGCCATGGCTGATCAGGTGCGGTGATCCCCACCAGGCATCGTAGTGGGCGTCGAAGTGGATGACGCTCAGCCGCTCCTTGCCGTAGACGTCGGCGAGGCCGGCGATGTTCGGGTAGGACAGCGAGTGGTCGCCACCGATGATCAGCGGTACGGCGCCGGTCTCGGCGATTTCGCGCACGACCCGGCGAACCTCCTGCATGGACCGCTCAGTGCTGTCGTTGTCGATGGCGATGTCGCCGTAGTCGACGATGTTCAGGACCTTGCTGGCATCCACCTGCACGTACTGGTCGGCGCTGCCCATGGTCCCGCCGAGGACGCGCATCTCCGTGGTGCTCTGACTGCCGGAATCACGCCAGGCGGAGCCCATGTTCAGCGGCGCACCTACGATGACCGCCTCCACTTCACCCGCAATCAGGTCCTCCGGCGTCAGTGCCAGCGGAAAGCCGCCGAACGTGGGCGGTCCGCCGCGACCGTCGTAGCGGCCGAGTCCGATGGGACCGGCCTCACGCTCCGGATCCATGGAGCGGGGGCGGACCATGCGCCAGGCATTGAACTCCGGGGAATCGGTATTCAACGGAATGTTCGGCAAATCCCGACCTTCCTTGTAGCGGCTGCCCTCCACCACGTGGATCATGGCCTGCACCCAGGCCTGGATGTTCTCGGGCGAGCGCTTCTCCAGTTCTTCCATCGTCTTTTCGAGGTCGCCTGCGAAGCGGCGGGCGTCGCCGCTTTGGAGGAAGGCGATTTCCTCTTCGGTGAGCAGTTCCAGCTTCGGCATCACCTCCTCGGGCAACTCGATGCCGGGCCGTTCCTCTTCGCGAGGATCGACGGTGTCGAAGGGATACGGATTGGTACCGACCACGTGTTCCGGCGTCTCCGGAGGCTCGGCTGCGACGGGCGTGGCCGCCGCAAAGCCTGCCAGCAGAAGGAAACTGATCAGGGCAGTGCCCCAGCGGGTGGTACGAGGCGCGGATTCGGACGGCATCAAACAATCTCCGGGGCGTCGACGCGGATCGGGGACACAGGACAACCGGTCGGCATCAATCCTGTTCATGATCGAGCGCCAGCGGATGGACGTAGTCAGTCGTGAGGCCGGCCGCCCGTGCGGCCATTCCTGTGAGGCAGGCATTGAGAATGGCGTTGGCGTTCAGCGCGGAGAGTCGTGAGTAGTCGAGCATCGGCGACATGTCGGTGATTTCGAAGCCGACGATTTCCTTGGCCCCGCAGAGATGGCGGATGGCGTTGGTGACCTCCTGCACTCGCAGGCCGTTGGTGGCGATGCGGCCGGCGGCGATCATGTCCGAGGGCTCGATGACGCTGACGTCGATGGAGACGAAGAGCTTTTCGGGACCTGCTGCCACCTCCCGAAGTACGCGCTCGAGCACGGCGTCGTAGCCGTGCTGCCGAACCGCAGCCATGGTGTGGTAGCGGACGCCCTGGCTGCGCAGCCACTGCAGGTTGTCAGCGGTGACGTCCTTGCCGCGCAGGCCGACCTGGATCATGGCGTCACCGGCGACGATGCCTTCGTTCAACAGCAGGAATATGGCCTGGGTGTCGGAGATGGTGTGGACCGCGCTGCGGTGCACGTCCGGGTGAGCGCTGAAGTGCACGAGACCGAAGCTGCCCGAACCGTGGTGGCGGGCGACACCCTGCACGCCCGGATACAGCATGGAGGTGTCGCCGCCCACCAGCATGGGAACCGCGCCGGTGGCAGCCGTCTCCGCGACCATGTCGGCGACGTGGCCGATGGTCCGTGCGGTGCTCATGTTATCCGTCGAGAAGTCGCCATAGTCGACCACGGAGAGGACGTCCAGGGGATTGAGCAGGGTCTGCACGTCCGGCGTGGCGATGGTGTTCAACGCCCGCATCACGCGCGGTCCGTATTTGGCGTTGCGCCTGCCGCTGCCCATGTCGTTGGGGATGCCGATGATGGCGACGTCGACGTTGCCGGCCACCAAGTCCTCCGGGTAGATCGCCACCATGGCCCCGGCGAAGGTCGGGACGCCGGACTCCGGGAAGATGTAACGATGCACGCTGAAGGGCCCGGGTTCGCGTTGGAGCTTGCGCAACGGTTCCGGGGTCGGAATGGTCCCGGCGTTGAAACGGTCGGAGTCCAGGTTCAGCGGAATGGCGCCCATGTCCCGCTCCGGGTCGTAGCCCATCTCGGCGGCCACCTGCATGAGATCGTTGACGAAGGACGCAAGCGACGCGGCGTCGCGGGTGGCGATCTCGTGCTCGAGCTGCCTCGGTGGCAGGAACTGCAGCGCCGCGCCGCCCGTGACGAAACGGCGCTGCTCGGGTTCGAGGGCGGCGACCTCGTCGTGAAGCTCGGATGGCAGCTCCCAGTCGGCGGCGAGGAGGCTGCCTGCAGATAACAGGAGTGCGCTCGCAAGTGCGGCACTCGCGAGTCGCGCGCGGATGGGTGGGCCGTTCATGGTCAGTTCTCCGTCTCCTCGCAGACGCCGGTCGGGGTCCGGTCCCGATCACGCTCGTCGCTGGCGTTCATGCGCACAGTTATACACCGCGGAACGGCGGCACAGAGGAGTAATGCAATGTCGGCGCCAGTTTCGACGGCGCCGGCCGAACGCGCTGCGGGGTCAGGTATTTCGGAGCTTCAGGCCGCCCGCGGGGCCCCATGATGGAACGCAGCGCCTGCTCCCCGGTGCACCGGAATGAAGCCAGGCAGTTGCCGGCGGGACCCATATCGGTGCGCCGCCGCGGCTTGGTCTCGAATCCAGAGGACGCCTACTGGTCATTCTTGACGTAGTGTGCGACTCCTGAACTTCCTGCTACCAACAGGGCATCAGCAGGCCGCAGGGCAAACAGGCCGTTGCACACGACGCCCACCAGATCGTTCAGCTGCCGCTCCGCGGCCGGCGGATCGCGCAGATCGAGCCGGGCCGTGTCGATGATCAGATTGCCGTTGTCAGTGGTGAATCCGGACCTCACCTGCGGCGCGCCGCCAAGGTCACGCAGTGCCCCCATGACCAGTTCGCGCGCCATGGGCAGCACTTCCAGTGGCAGTGGAAATGCACCAAGGGTGCCGACGCACTTGCTGTCATCGACGATGCAGACAAAGCGCTCGGATGCGGCGGCGACGATTTTTTCCCGGGTGAGGGCACCGCCGCCGCCCTTGATCAGGTTCAGGTCGGGGTCGGCCTCGTCGGCCCCGTCCACGTAGACCGCGAGGGTGCCGGCGTCGTTGAGATCGAGGACGCGGATGCCGTGACCGCCGAGACGGTCGGCGGTGGCCTTGGAACTGGCCACGGCCGCGTCGAAGTGCTGCTTGTGCTGCGCGAGCAGATCGATGAACGCATTGGCGGTGGAGCCGGTACCGACGCCGATGATGGCGCCGGAAACGAACTGGCCGCGGATCTCCTCGATGGCGGCGGCGGCGACCGCTTGCTTCTTGGCGGCTTGGTCCATGGTGGCGTATCCCCCCGGTGGTGAGGGCCGGAATGTTAGCAGGGCGGGCGGTGGCGTGGGGTTGGGGGAGTCCGTACCATCTCGGCGCCGGCATGAGGCGGCTACCGGTTGATGCAGCGGCGGCGCGGGCGCCATCGGGGCGCGTGCGCCTGTGGCGACGTGCGTGGGTCGCGATGGTGAAGGATCTTCCGAGGATATCGGGAATGCTGGAGCGATACGTCAAACGAATTCTGGAGGCCCGGGTCTACGACGTCGCGGTGGAGTCGCCGCTGGACGAGGCGCCGCAGCTTTCGGCACGTCTGGACAATCGGGTGCTGATCAAGCGGGAGGATCTGCAACCGATCCACTCCTTCAAGCTGCGTGGGGCCTACAACAAGATCGTGCAGCTGGATCCGGAACAGCGCCGCCGTGGTGTCATCGCCGCGTCCGCGGGCAACCACGCCCAGGGCGTGGCCCTGGCGGCCGCTCGGCTCGACATCAAGGCCCACATCGTCATGGGCCGCAATACGCCAGCCATCAAAGTGAACGCGGTGCGTGCGCTGGGCGGCCACGTGATCCTCCACGGCGATACCTACGACGACGCGGCACGCCACGCGCTGGAATTGATCGAAAAGCATGGCTACATCCAGGTCCCGCCATATGACGACATCGACACAATCGCCGGCCAGGGAACCGTGGGCATGGAGCTGCTGCGTCAGCAGCCGGGTGCGCTCGATGCGATTTTCGTTCCGGTGGGCGGTGGTGGTCTGATCGCTGGCATCGCGGCGTACGTGAAGTATCTGCGACCGGAGGTGCAGGTCATCGGTGTGGAACCGGACGGCTCCCACTGCCTCGCCGCGGCGAAGGCGGCCGGTCGGCGGGTGACGCTGCCCTACGACAAGCTGGATCTGTTCGCTGATGGCGTCTCCGTGGCACAGATCGGCAAGGAGCCGTTCCGCATTGCCAGAAAGTACGTCGACGACGTGGTGATCGTGAATACCGATGCCATCTGCGCGGCGGTCAAGGACATCTACGAGGACACCCGCTCCCTGGCGGAACCGGCCGGCGCGCTGGCGGTGGCCGGTATGAAGGCATGGGTCGAGGAGCACGGGGTCACGGGCAGGACGCTGATCGCGATTCACAGCGGTGCCAATCTCAACTTCGATCGCATGCGGCACATCTCCGAGCGGGCGGACCTTGGCGAGAAGCGCGAAGCCATCCTGGCGGTGACCATTCCTGAGCGGCCGGGCAGCTTCAGGCGGTTCTGCCGGGTCATCGGCAAGCGCAGCGTCACGGAATTCAATTACCGCTATGCGGACCCGACCCGGGCTCATGTCTTCGTCGGGCTGGCGCTGTCGCCGGCGCGGGATCGGGAGACCTTCGTCGAACGGCTGTCAGAAGAGGGCTATCCGGTGGTGGACATGACCGACAACGAGATGGCGAAGCTGCATGTGCGTCATCTGGTAGGCGGCCGCGCCCCTGGGGATCACGCTGAGCTGATTTTCCGTTTCGAGTTTCCGGAGCGCCCCGGCGCACTGATGAACTTCCTCACGGTGCTGGGTGAACGCTGGAACATCTCGCTGTTCCACTATCGCAACCATGGTGCGGCCTGGGGTCGGGTGCTGGTGGGCTTTCATGCGTCGAAGGCGGATCGCGCGGCGTTGGTGAAGTCCCTCGGCGCCACCGGCTATCGGTTCTGGGAAGAGACCGATAACCCCGCCTACGCCCAGTTTCTCGCCTGATCCGAGCGGAGTGACACCCTGCAGAAGGCGGCCGTGTAGCGGCGCGCCGCTCTCAGTCGATGGCTTCGACCGGGTCGCCGAAGCGGGCGAACTCCTCCTCGAACATGAGCTTGGAGGTGTCCTTGAGCCGATCGATGTAGAGCCGGCCGTCGAGGTGGTCGAACTCGTGCTGGAACACGGTGGCGAGGAAGCCCTGATAGGCGGCTGCCTGCGGTTGGCCGCTTGTGTCCAACCAGCGTACGCGAATGCCGCGCGGCCGCTCGACGTAACCGCGCAGTCCGGGGACGGACAGGCAGCCTTCCCAGAACCCCTGTTCCGACCCATCGAGGACCTCGATTTCGGGGTTCACGTAGATCGTGAGCGGCACCTCCTCGATCTCGCCGTAGCGACTCGGGCCACCGGGGATGCGGATGATGGCGAGCCGGAGCGGGATGCCGATCTGGGGCGCAGCGAGACCGATGCCGCCGGAGTCCGCCAGGGTGTCGACCATGTCCTCGATGAGCGCGCTGAGTTTCGAATCCCCGATCTCGGCGGCGGTGAGGGCCCGTGCCCGCTGGCGCAGGATGGGATGTCCCATGCGCAGGATCTCGCGTACAGCCATCATCGGGCTCCTTTCGCAGTGACCGCCACGGCGAGGAAACGGGTGTCGGTGGCGATGCCGTGAAGCGGCACATCATGCTCCGCAGCGGGAAGTTCTTCGACCTCCTGCAGATCGTGGGCGAGGCCGATCAGGCGGGGACGATGCGCCCGGGGCCGACGCAGATCGAAGCTGCGATCATAGAACCCGCCGCCCATGCCGAGACGATTCCCCCGGGCATCGAATGCCACCAGGGGCAGCAGCACCAGATCCAGGGTCCAGCCGGGAACCGTGTCTGTCACCACCGGCTCCGGGATACCGAAGCGGTTGCTGGAAAAACAGGTATCGGGCCGCCAGGGCGCAAAGCGCAGGCGCTGGCTGCCACGGGTGATGGGGTCGATCACGGGCAGAAAGACGAGGCAGCGTCGCAGGTACAGCCATTCGGCGATGGGCTCCGGATCGATCTCCCCGTCCCGGGGCAGGTACACCGCGACGCGGCGCGCGCGGCGCAGTTCCGGCCGGCTGCGCAGGTGTGCGAGGAGTCCCTGGGCGGCCTGCGCCTGGGCCTGTTCGGAGAGCGTCCGGCGCGCGCTGCGCATGTGCTTGCGCAATGCCAGACGGCCCGCAGTCGGCACCGGCGCGCGCTCGGCAGCAGGATGTGAAGGTGCTTCGCTCAAACGGTTGGCTCCCGACGGACAGCCGGCACGTGGGCGGTGAGACTTGCACAGACGACGGCCTGGAGCACGCGGGCGACGCAGAAATACCATGAGAAGCCGGAGGCCGGATCTTGGCTTGCGGCAGAAGGGTAAAGCTCGCTCCCCGGAGGTGCCGCTGTCGATATTGTCCTTGAACCCAAACAGTTCAAGGTGGAGGTTCAGGCGATCCCTCAGGCTTTCCGACGCGCGGACATGCACACCGGGATCTGCACTTCACCCCCTGGTACCACATAAGGCTCGAGGACGTGCACCGACTGGCGAGCATCCCAGGGAACGAGGGTCGAGCATACAGGAGAAGGGGGGTGGCGGTCAGCTTGCGCGCAGCTCACGGACTTCGCCGAGCACCTTGGCGATGCGCTCGTTCAGACGCTGGATGGACTGCTTCGCCTCGCCGCTGTTGCGATCCAGGGACAGCAGTTCGTGGGCAATGTTCAGGGCCGCCATGACCGCGATGCGCTCGCTGCCGATGATCTTCCCGGTGTTGCGGATCTCCCGCATCTGCTCGTCGAGATACCGCGCGGACCGTTCGAGGGCCTCGCGCTCGTCGGCGGGGCAGCTCACCTGGTAGTCGCGTCCGAGGATGCTGACGGTCACCGTGACGTTGGTACTGGCCTGACTCATCCATCCTGCTCCAGCGATTTCAGACGGCTGATCATGGCCTCGACCTTGCTCTTTGCCAGCTCGTTCTTCTCGATCAGCTGGGCGCGCTCGCTGGCCCAATCGGAATGCCTGCCCATGAGCGCCTGGTTTTCATGGGCAAGCTGTTCGCACAGGCGCACGAGTTCCTCGATGCGACTTTCAAGCGTATGCAGTTCGTGCTCACTCATGGCCGGGACCCTGGGCGGGGCGGTCGGAAAACGACCGCGCCACTATAGGATTGGCCCCGTGGGCGGTCAACGCAGTCGCGACAGGCGCCCGACACGCTGACCCGCGGTCGAGATGGGCGGTGGGAAGCGGGTATCATCCGCCTTCCTTGCCTGCGGAGTCTCTCATGGGAACGCGCATTTCCGCATCCGCTCTGGACTGGAACGAGACGTCCGCGCGACTCGTGGACTTGTTCGACTGGATTCAGCCAGCGGAGCTGCACGGGCTGCTCTGCGGCAGTGCGTGTGCTGGCGGCGGACTCGACGACCGTGCATGGTTGCAGCGCATCCGCGAACACGCGGGGGCGCAGTTGTCGGATCAGGCCGATTCGTCCGACCTGCTCTGGTTCCGCAATCGCGCGCTGGTGAATCTCGGCGATGCCGACTTGCGCTTCGATCTGCTCCTGCCGGACGCGGATGCCGTCTTGCCGGAACGGCTCGATGCGCTTGCAGCGTGGTGTTCCGGATTCCTCTCCGGCTTCGGTCTCGCCGGCGGTCGCGCCGAGGCCCTTGATGCCGACGGGGCATCAGGTCTGGTGGATCTGGCAGCGATTGCCGACGTCGACCCAGGCGCGTCGGAGTCCGAGGCGGATGCGGAGGAGAGCTATGCGGAACTCGTGGAGTACGTACGGGTCGTGGTGCTGCTGATACTGCAGCAGCGGGTCGCGAACGATCAGAGGGGTGCGACATGAGTCAGACTGAGGCCAAGCGCAGCGGCGCGCCCGCGCCGAAGCCGAAGAAGATGGCGCGGGCGAAATCCCGGGCAGCGCCCCCGGACCTGAACGTGGTGCGCTCTACAGGGATCGCGCCGGCAGAATACACCCGCCGCCGTCGCCGGCTCATGGACGGCCTCCACGAAGATACGGTGGCGCTCATTCCCGGTGCCCTGGTGCGGCTGCGCAACGGCGATACCGCCTATCCGTTCCGCCAGGATTCCAACTTCCTCTACCTGACGGGCTTCGACGAGCCTCAGTCGCTGCTGGTGCTGGTTCCCGGTCGCTCGCAGGGTGAGAGCATCCTGTTCTGCCGGGAGCGTGAGCCGCGGGCGGAGCGCTATGACGGCGAACGGCTTGGTCCGGAGCGTGCGGCATCGGCGCTGGGCCTCGACGACGCGTTCCCGTGGGAGGACGTCGACGAGATCCTGCCCGGGTTGATCGAGGGCCGTCGGCGCGTCTATTTCCCGCTCGGGGCGGATGCCGACTTCGACCGACGGGTGCTGGGCTGGCTGCACCTGCTGCGTTCCCGGGTCGGTTCCGATGCGCTGCCCCAGTGTGAGTTCGTCGACATCGGCCACCTGCTGCACGACCTCCGGCTGGTGAAAAGTGCCGCCGAGCTCAGACTCATGCGGCAGGCAGGCGCCATCTCTGCCGCGGCGCATTGCCGGGCCATGCAGGTCTGCCGGCCGGGGATGACGGAGGGCGATCTCGAGGCGGAGCTCCTCTATAGCTTCCGCCGCGCCGGCGCCAGGGAGCCGGCTTACGAGTGCATCGTGGCCGGCGGCGAGAATGCCTGTACGTTGCATTACGTCCGCAACAGCGATGCACTGGCAGACGGCGCGCTGGTGCTGATCGATGCCGGCTGTGAGTACGCAGGCTACGCAGCGGACATCACCCGCACCTTCCCCTCTTCCGGTCGCTTCACGCCGGTGCAACGGGAGCTCTACGATCTGGTGCTGGCAGCCCAGCACGCAGCCATCGACGCGGCCCGCAGCGGCGCCCATTTCAACGCCCCTCACGAGGCAGCCGAGCGGGTGCTCACGCAGGGGCTCATGGATCTGAAGCTGCTCGACGGTCCGCTGGACACGCTCATCGAGACCGAGGCCGCGCGGCGCTTCTGCATGCACAAGACCTCGCACTGGCTCGGTCTCGACGTGCACGACGTCGGCGACTATCGGGTCGGCGAGGCATGGCGGGAACTGGAACCGGGCATGGTCCTGACGGTGGAGCCTGGCCTGTACTTTCCGCCGGAACTCGACGACGTACCGGAGGCCTTCAAGGGCATCGGCATCCGGATCGAGGACGACGTGGTCATCACCCGTGGCGAGCCGGAAGTGCTCACCGGCGGGGTGCCGAAGTCCCCGGACGCCATCGAGGCGCTGATGGCCGAGGGGCGATGACCGGGCATGCCACCATCGCGGTGGTGGGTGCCGGAGTGGTTGGCGCCGTCACGGCGCTGATGCTGCATCGTGCCGGCGTGGATGTCGTGGTGCTGGAACAGCGGCCGCCGGAAGCCGTTGCGCCCACTGTCGGGACGCTGGGCGAGGATCTGCGGACCTGGGCCCTGTCGCCCGCATCGTTGGCGCTGCTGGACGAGCTGGACGTCTGGGACGCGTCCTGTCGTGCTGCCTCCTGCAGCTATCACGGCATGGAGGTGTGGGACGGCGAAGGCACCGGGCGGATCAGCTTTACTGCCGCTGAGGCGCAGGTCCCGGAACTCGGCCGCATTCTGCCGAATCAGGTGCTGGTGACCCGGCTGTGGGACGCGCTGGCGCGGGATGGCATCCGTTGCGTCGACGGGCGCGCCGTGGTGGCATTCGAAGCCGCAGCGACGCGCAGTACGCTGACCCTGGATGATGCCACCACGCTGACTGCCGGGCTGGTAGTGGCCGCGGATGGCGGTGACTCGAAGATGCGCGATCTCGCCGGCATCGAAGTGGACGAAGAGGACACTGGACAGCGTGCGATCGCGACGCTGGCGGTCATCAGGCAGCCCCATGAGGCCACCGCCTGGCAGCGCTTCCTGCCCACGGGCCCGCTGGCGTTTCTGCCGTTGCCGGACCGCGCTGGCCAGCACCGGGTGTCCGTGGTGTGGTCACTGGATGCGGAGCAGGCGGCGGCAGTCGAAGCACTGGACGACGCAGCGTTTGCGACGGCACTCGATGATGCCATCGAAGGTCGCTTCGGGGGCATCGCTGCGGTTGACCGGCGCCTGGGCTTTCCCCTGCGGCAGCGTCATGCCCGCCGTTACCGGTCGCTGGGGCTGGTGCTGGTGGGGGATGCGGCGCACGTGCTGCACCCGCTGGCGGGACAGGGCGTGAACCTGGGCCTGAAGGATGCGAAGGTGCTGCTGCACGAGCTCCGGCCTCACCTGCGCAGCGGACGTTGCGCCGCGCTGGGGGATCCGGATCTGCTTTACCACTACGAACGCATCCGGCGCGGAGAAAATGCGATCATGTTGCGGGCGATGTCGGGATTGAAGCGGCTGTTCGGCGCCGACGATCTGGGTCTGCGCTGGGCGCGCAACCAGGGTCTGCGCTGGGTGGACGATCTGCCCGTGGTGAAGCGCGAGTTGTTGCGTCAGGCCCTGGGCCGTGCGTGAGCCGCACCGGATATGAGAGATTGCCACGAATGATTGTTCACGCTATCGCGGAAGGAATAACGCTGATGCACTCCAGGCCCAGGTGGGAGCCTACGTCCGCGAAGCGGGCGTCGCGATCTGTGTCACGCCCGAGTCCGGGGGCAGTCCGCGATCGCAACGCCGGGCTGCGCCCGACGTTCGCTCCCACTGGCACCCTGACACGCCTGACGCCAGCAATGGGCTGTACGTTGTTCCAGGAGAGATCGCGCCGGACGGCGGTAGGGCTGCGAGTTTGGATCGGAGTGAAACGATGACGGAACGTACTCCGCTGCACGCCGAACATGTGGCGGACGGCGCGAAAATGGTGGATTTCCACGGCTGGGACATGCCTCTGCACTACGGCTCCCAGGTGGAGGAGCACCATGCCGTGCGGCGGGGTGCAGGCATGTTCGACGTCTCCCACATGACGGTGGTGGACGTGACCGGCGAGGGCGCGACCGCCTGGTTACGCTGGCTGCTGGCCAACGACGTCGCGAAACTCAAAGCGCCGGGTCGGGCCCTTTACACCGCCATGCTTGATGCTGAAGGCGGCATTCTCGATGACCTCATCGTCTATCGACGTGACGGCGGCTGGCGGCTTGTGGTCAACTCCGCCACCCGGCAGGACGACCTTGCGTGGCTGGAGACTCAGCGTCGCAAGGGCGTGACCGTGAAGGAGCGTCCGGAGCTCGCGATGATCGCAGTGCAGGGTCCGGCGGCCCTGGAACGCTCCGCTGCATGGCTCGGGTCTGCGGCGGAAGCGGTTGCTGAGCTGAAGCCGTTCGGATTCGTGGAAGACGGCGACCGTTTCATTGCCCGGACCGGCTATACAGGTGAGGACGGCTTCGAGGCCATCCTCCCCGGGGATTGCGCTGCTGCGGCGTGGCGAGCGCTGCGGGACGCGGACATCGCCGCCGCTGGACTCGGCGCCCGCGACACGCTGCGGCTGGAGGCCGGGCTGAATCTGTACGGTCAGGACATGGACCGCTCGGTGACGCCGCTGGAGTCGAATCTGGCCTGGTCCGTGGCCTTCAAACCGCCGGAACGGGACTTCATCGGCCGCGCCGCGCTGGAGCGGCAGCGCGAGGAAGGCGTGCCGCGGGTGCTGGTGGGGCTGAAGCTGCAAGCGCGTGGCGTTCTGCGGCGTGGGCAACGGGTTCTGTACGATGGGCAGCCGGTGGGCGAACTCACCAGCGGTGCGTTCTCGCCGACCCTCGGTGTCGGCATCGGTCTCGCGCGCATCGACGCCGGCATTGACGCGTCGGAACTCGAAGTGGACATCCGCGGCAAATCGCTGCCCGTGGCGCGGTTGAAGCCGCCTTTCGTGAAGCGCGGCGAAGCCGCTTAGGCGCCCGGTCAGCAGTCGACGCGAAACGAGTCGTTTTCGAATCAATGCGCCACGAGCGCGCCCCAGGCATGGAGAAGACATCCAGATGAGCAACATCCCGGCTGAACTGCGCTATGCGTCTACCCATGAGTGGGCGCGCCTCGAGGAGGACGGCACGGTGACCGTGGGCATCACCGACCATGCCCAGGATGCCCTGGGCGACGTGGTGTTCGTCGAGCTCCCGGAACTCGAGATCGACGTCCAGGCCGGCACCGAAGCCGGGGTGGTGGAGTCGGTGAAGGCCGCTTCCGACATCTATTCGCCGGTGAGTGGTACGGTGATTGCTGTCAATGATGCCCTGGAGGAATCGCCAGAGACGGTGAACGAGGATCCCTACGGCAGCGGCTGGTTCTTCCGCCTGCGCCCCTCCGACAAGGCGGAACTCGACGAACTGCTCGATGCCGAAGGTTACGCCGAGGTAGCCGAGAACGACGCCCACTGACTCGCGCTTTGCACCACCACGGGTCCAACGGACACGGGTCCATTAGGGTGACGCCGCCGCCAGCGTGACCCCGGTCGTGGCGCTGCCCGCAGCTGGCGCCGGAACCTGACTGATGCCCTTCATACCCCATACCGAAAATGACACCCGTACCATGCTCGAGGCCGTGGGTGTCGAACGCATCGAAGACCTGTTCGATGAGATTCCGAAGTCGCTTCGTGCCGGCGCCCTCGAGCAGGTGCCGGAAGGCGTCAGCGAGATGGCCATGCTTGCCGATCTCGGGGCGCGCGCTGCCCTCGATGCAGACGTTACCTGCTTTGCCGGAGCCGGCGCTTACGACCACCACATTCCGGCGGCGATCTGGGATCTGGTCGGACGCGGCGAGTTCATGACCGCCTACACGCCGTATCAGGCCGAGGCGAGCCAGGGCACGCTGCAGCTCATCTACGAGTACCAGACCATGATCGCGGGTCTGACGGCCATGGACGTGTCCAATGCGTCGGTCTACGACGGTGGGTCCGGACTTGCCGAGGCCTGCCTCATGGCGATCCGGGCCAACCGTAAATCGAAGTCGCGGCGGGTCCTGGTGGCCGGGTCTCTGCATCCACGCTACCGGAGCGCCACCGAGGCCATCGTTCACAACCAGGACATGGCGCTGGTGGAACTGGCCGCCGATGCCGACGGTGCGCTGGCAGCGGATGCGCTTGCGGAGTATGCCGGAGAGGATTTTGCGGCTCTGGTGCTGCAGCATCCCAACGTGTTCGGGCGTCTCGAGGACGTGGACACCCTGACCGACGCGGCCCACGCCGCCGGCATGCTGGTAATCGCCGTAGTGAACCCGACCTCCCTGGCGCTGCTCGAACCGCCCGGACACTGGGGGCAGGCGGGAGCCGACATCGTGGTCGGCGACGGTCAGCCGCTGGGCATTCCGATGGCCTCCGGCGGGCCCTACTTCGGCTTCATCTGCTGCCGCTCCGAGCACGTCCGCCAGATGCCCGGGCGCATCATCGGTCGTACTGTGGACCTCGACGGCCGCACCGGCTACACGCTCACGCTGCAGGCCAGGGAGCAACACATCCGCCGCGGCAAGGCCACTTCCAACATCTGTACCAACCAGGGACTGCTGGTGACGGCGGGCACCCTGTACATGGCGCTGATGGGCCATGACGGCCTGCGCCGGGTGGCCGGACACTGTCACGCCCGAACCAGGTCGCTGGTGGACCGGCTCACGGCCATCGCCGGCGTGGAGCGGGTGCATGAGGGGCCGTATTTTCACGAGGCCGTTCTGCGCCTGCCGCGTCCCGCCCAGGAGGTGGTGGACGCCCTGGCCCGCGAGCGGCTGCTGGCGGGTGTCGCGCTGTCGGCATTCTGGCCGGAGCGCAGCCACGAACTCTTGGTCTGTGCCACGGAGAAACGCACCGACGCGGACATCGAACGGTTTGCCACCGCGCTGGCCGCAGTGCTCGAGGAGGTCCGGTCATGAGCCGTCCCGATCATCAAGGCCGCACCCTGTTCGAATTGTCTGCATCCGGCCGTTCCGCCCTGGCCCAGATGCTGCCGGAGCCACCCCCTGCAGACGATCTGCCGGAGGCGGCACTGCGTCAGGAAGCGGCGCTGCTGCCGGAGGCGTCCGAACTGCAGGTGGTGCGTCACTACACGAACCTGTCGCGGCAGAATTTCTCCATCGATACCGGGTTCTATCCGCTTGGCTCGTGCACCATGAAGTACAACCCGCGTGGTGCGCACAAGGCGGCAAGTCTGCCGGGCTTTCTCGGGCGGCACCCCATGGCGCCGGAAACGCTGTCCCAGGGCATTCTCAGCGTGTTTTTCGAGCTGCAGGAGACGCTGAAAGCGGTGACCGGCATGCGCGGCGTGTCCCTCACGCCCATGGCCGGCGCCCAGGGCGAGTTCGCCGGCGTGGCCATGATCCGCGCCTACCACGAGGCGCGTGGCGATCACGAACGGCAGGAGATCATCGTGCCGGTCGCGGCCCACGGCACCAATCCGGCCACCGCGGTCATGTGCGGTTACAAGGTCCGCGAGGTGGCGGTGGACGACGACGGTGACGTCGACTTCGAGAGCCTCGAGAAAGCTCTGGGGCCGCAGACGGCGGGACTGATGATGACCAATCCGTCGACCTGCGGTGTGTTCGAACGGCGTATCAAGGAGATTGCCGCTGCGGTGCACGAGGCAGGCGGCCTGCTCTATTACGACGGTGCCAACCTCAACGCCATCCTCGGCAAGGTCCGGCCCGGCGACATGGGCTTCGACGTGCTGCACATGAACCTGCACAAGACCTTCGCCACGCCCCATGGCGGCGGTGGTCCCGGTGCCGGGCCGGTGGGCGTTGGTGAGCGCCTGCTGCCGCATCTGCCGACGCCCATCGTGGCCCGGGAAGAACGCGACGGGAAGCCTTGGTACCGCTGGGTGGACGAGGACGAGATGCCGGGCAGCATCGGGCATCTGTCCGCATTCATGGGCAATGCCGGGATTCTGGTGCGGGCGCTGGCCTATGCGCTGATGCTCGGGCGCGAGGGCATGCAACGGGTCGGTGATTACGCGACCCTCAATGCCAACTACCTGGCCCGCAGGCTGGCGGCGGAGGGCTTCGAACTGGCCTATCCCGAGCGGCGCGCCACCCACGAGTTCATTCTCACTTTCGCCCGCATGGCGAAGGAGCAGAACGTGAACGCCATGGATCTCGCGAAGCGGCTGTTGGACTACGGGCCCCACGCGCCCACCACCTACTTCCCGCTGCTGGTTCCGGAGTGCTGGCTGGTGGAGCCGACGGAGACCGAGTCGAAAGAGGAACTCGACGCGTTCGTGGAGGCGATGGTGCTGATCCGCAAGGAGGTGGAGCAGACGCCGGAACTGGTGCGCTCGGCTCCACTGACGACGCCGGTCAAGCGCCTCGACGACGTACGTGCTGCGCGGCAGCTGGATCTGGTCTGGAAGCCTGCAGTCTGAATCCGGCGGCGTTCGCGTCGGCCTCGCGGCCACGCGAACGCCTGTCGGAAGCGGTCACTCGCCGTTCGTGTGTTCGGCGATCCAGCGCCGCATCTTCTCTTCCAGCATGGACAGCGGCATGGCCCCTTCATCCAGAATGCGATCGTGGAAGGCGCGCAGGTCGAAGTCCTCACCGAGTGCCGCTTCCGCTTCCGCACGCAAGGCGCGAATGAGCAGCTCGCCGGTCTTGTAGGCCAGTGCCTGGCCCGGCCAGGCGATGTAGCGGGACACTTCGGTGCGGACGTTGTGGGTGGCCAGGGCGGAGTTTTCCAGCAGGCAGGCCTCGGCCTGCTCCCGGCTCCAGCCGTACCAGTGCAGTCCCGTGTCCACCACCAGCCGGCAGGCGCGCCACATTTCATACGTCAGGCGGCCGAAATCCTCATACGGCGTCCGGTAGATGCCCATTTCCTGGCCCAGATACTCGGTGTACAACGCCCAGCCTTCGATGAAGGCCGTGATGCTGGCGCGGCGCCGGAACTCAGGTACGTCCTCGAGCTCCTGGGCGAGGGCGATCTGGTGGTGGTGTCCAGGCACTGCCTCGTGCACCGTGAGTGCCGGCAGTTCGTACAGCGGCCGCTGATCCAGGGCGTAGGTGTTGACCATGTAGCCACCGGCTTCGCCGGCCTCCAGGTTGCCGGACCAGTAGCGCGCCGTGGTGTAGTTCGGCGCCAGGGAGTCCGGAACCGGGCGTACGCCGTAGGACAGGCGCGGCAGGCGCCGGAAGAATGCGGGCATGGTGTCGTCGGCCAGTTTGGCGATGCGCGAGGCGTGCATCAGCAGTTCTTCGGGGGTTTCCGCGTAGAACTTCGGATCCGTCCGCAGGTAGTCGAGGAAGGCTTCGAAGCTGCCTTCGAAACCGGAGGCATCGATCACCGCGTCCATCTCGCTGCGGATGCGTGCCACCTCGTCGAGGCCGCGCTGATGGATCTCCTCCGGCGTGAGCTCCAAGGTAGTGTGGTAGTGCACCAGCGCCCGGTAGTAGTCGCGCCCGTCCGGCACCTCGGAGATTCCCAGGCTGGCGCGAGGTTCCGCGAGGTACTCGTTTTCCAGGAACTCCAGCACCTCCCGGTACGCAGGGAGGGCCCGCTCCGCGACGGCTCGCTTAGCATGCTCGCGCAGGCGCTCGCGGTCTGCCTCCGGGATGCCGGAGGGCAGCCGCTGTATGGGGGTCAGCAGGTCGCTGCTGCCCGCATCCGCATCGGCGATGGTCGCCAGCTGCCCGATGACCAGACGAACGACGCTTTCCGGCTGCACGAAACCGGTTTCGACACCCCGCCGCAACCAGTCGAGGTAGCCTGTCAGGAAGTCCGGAATGGACTCCAGGCGCAGGATCCACGCTTCCGCTTCGGCCACGTTTCGCGGCCGCGTCGACGTGGCGAGCTGAATCGGCGTCGAGAAGAAGCCGCTGTCGTTGGTGAACGGGATACGCTGGCTCTCGAAGCCTCCGAGCATGAGTCGCGAGTCGAGCAGGTAGCCGAGCACGCCATGGCTGACCCTTTGGCTTGCGTCGAGCGCTGCAGCATCGATGGCGTCGAGCCGATCGCGGAAGCCGCGTTCGGCCTCGAGTCGTTCGGCGACGGCGGCGGGACTGCCGTCCGGCCAGCGGCCGAGGGCATCGAGGTCGCCGTCACGGCCGGCGGCGATGGGATTGTGAGCCTGATCATGGGCGTCGAAGTCGGCGACCAGCGCCTCGAACCGGGCCGCGTCACCCGCGTGCAGCGGTGATGTCAGGAATCCGAGCAGCAGGGCGCTGCCGGCGAGCATGGATCGAATCATGGGCTTTTCTCCCGCTCAGGGCCCATGATTGTAACGATTCGGAGGCCATCGGGCGGGCCGTCGAGGAGCGCGTCGTGGAACTGCTCTGGTTGATCTACATCGCCGCTGCGCTGCTCATCGCCATCGGCCTCGCCGGGACGGTGCTGCCGGTGATTCCAGGCATTCCGCTGATGTTCCTCGGGATGTGGCTCGTGGCCTGGGCCCAGGACTTCGTCCACATCGGCTCATTGACGCTCTGGGTGCTGGCCCTCCTCACGCTGCTGTCGGTGGCGGTGGATCTGCTGGCAAGCGCCCTCGGTGCGCATCGGGTCGGTGCCAGCCGCGGCGGTCTGATCGGCGCGGCGCTGGGCACCGTGGTGGGGCTGTTCTTCGGCTTGCCAGGAATTCTGTTCGGCCCGCTGCTGGGCGCCGTCCTCGGCGAGCTGGCCTACCGGCCCGGCCTGCACAGCGCCGCGCGGGTGGGCGTCGCCACCTGGGCCGGCATCATCGTCGGTGCCGTGTTCAAGGTGGCGATCGCGTTTCTCATGCTCGGCCTGTTCACTTTCGCGCTCCTGTTCTGAAGCGTTCAGTCGGTGTCGTTGGAGTCCATCAGCCGCTGCTCGAGGAACAGGTAGATCAGCGTGTCCCTGTGGGCCGATTCCTCCAGGTTGGCCGCCCCCGCATGCCCGCCTTCGATGTTCTCGTAATAGAGGTAGGGGTGGCCGAGGTCCTGCAGCAGATGGGCAAACTTGCGTGCATGGCCCGGATGAACGCGGTCGTCCTTGGTGGAGGTGTAGAGGAAGATTTCCGGGTAGCTGCCGTCCTCGGTCACGTTGTGGTACGGCGAAATGCGGCGCAGAAACGCGCCCTCATCTGGATCCTCCGGATGGCCGTACTCACCCACCCAGCTCGCGCCGGCGAGCAGCAGGTGGAAACGCTGCATGTCGAGCAGCGGTACGCCGCTGATCACTGCCCCCCAGAGATCTGGACGCTGCGTGTACATGACACCGGTGAGCAGGCCGCCGTTGGAGCGGCCGTCGACGGCGAGGCGCTGCGGCTCGGTCACGCCCCGGTCGATGAGATCCTCGGCCACGGCGATGAGATCGTCGTAGATGCGCTGCCGCTTCGTCCTGAGGCCGGCCTGATGCCACGACGGCCCGAACTCGCCGCCACCGCGGATGTTTGCCAGGGCGAAGGCACCGCCCCGCTCCAGCCAGAGGCGCCCGCGAACGCCCGAATAGCCCGGGCTCATGGTGACCTGAAAGCCGCCGTAGGCATAGAGCAGCACGGGCGTGCTGCCGTCGGGCTCCATGTCCTTTCGATGCACGAGGAAATACGGTACCCGGGTGCCATCGCTGGAGATGACCTCGTGCTGGGTCACGGTCAGGTCCTCGGCGTCGAACCACTCGGGTGCAGAGCGAATCGGGTCGGCGCTGGCCGCGTCCACATCCACGGCATAAAGCGTCGCCGGCTGCAGGAAGCCTTCCGCCGTCAGCAGGGCGAGGCTCAGGCGCGGATGGGTGCTGATCAGGTTCAGGCTCAGGTTGTCGGGCAGGTCGACCGCGCGCCCGTTCCAGCCGGACCGGTCGAAGTCCAGCACTTGCAGCGTGCCCACCACGTTGTCATCCACGGTCATCAGCACACCGCTTGCGGTCACGCCGATGTTGCGCACCGACTGCCGCTCCGTGGGCGTGAGCACCACATGGACGGGAGGCAGTTCACCGTGTTCCAGAAAGTGGGCGAGATCGAAGGACAGCACGGTGCCCGGCTGATGGGAGGCCTGGCCGGGGATCGACCAGGCTTCATTCAGGCTGACGATGAGCTGACCCCGGTACAGCCCCCGCACCGAGGACTGCCGAGGCAGGGGCAGGGCGATGGCGTCACCCTCGTCCGGGAGCACCCAGCGCGTCGATTCATAGAACGTGTGGCTCTCAGTGAGCATGACGTGGGCTTCGCCATCGGTCCCCTCCAGGCGGAAGGCGGACAGGCCCACATCCTCGGCGCTGCCGCGCAGCACCTCCTCCGCTGCCTCGAGCGGTGTGCCCCGCTGCCAGCGTCGGGCAACGAAGGGGTAGCCGGATTCGGTGGTCTCCTCCGGGTCCAGCGCCAGCAGCATCAGCAGCTGGTCCTCGTCGATCCAGGCGCTGTTGCCCTTGGCCTCCGGGGTCACGAAGCCGTCTTCCACGAAGGACCGGCTCTCGAGATCGAACTCCCGGCGCACGGCCGCATCGGTGCCGCCGTCGGACAGGGTGAGCAGACAGCGGGGGACGTCGTTCGGTGCGCAGTCCGCGCCCTTCCAGACCCAGTTCACGCCCTCCTCGCGGGCCAGCTCATCCAGATCCAGCAGCGGTTCCCACTCCGGCTCGGCCGCCAGGTAGGGGTCGATTTCGGAGCGGCGCCACAGGCCGTGCCGGCGGTCGGCATCCTCCCAGAAGTTGTAGACCTTGCCGTGGCGCAGGCCGCCGTAGGGGATGCGGTCCGCGCTCTGGTAGACCTCGAGGGCTGAGCGCATGCGGGCTTCGTAACGTGGATCGTCGCGCAGGACCTCGTAGGTGCGGGCATTCTGCTCCCGCGCCCAGTCCAGCGCCGCTTCGCTCTCCACCTCCTCCAGCCACAAGCGGGGATCGTCCTCCGCGGCTGGGGATTCGCGATCGGAAGCAGCGGGAGGCTCCATGGCGTGTCCTTGTCTCAGGGGAAGATCAGGGTGGCTGCTGGCACCGGCGAGCAGCGCGAGGATCAACAGAGGTACAACGGGCATTCGGGGCTCCGGGACATTCGAAGCCGGCCATCAAAACGGGAAAGCGCGCCGGACGCAAACCGCGTCCGATGGCTCCAGGGGTCTGCGGGTTGCCGGTCAGGTGTGCACTGTGGCGCCAGACGGTGCCTCCGGAACGCTCGCGCTGGCCGTTGGGCCGCTGCGCTGATCAGGGGCGCAGGCTGACCACCTTTTCGCCCCCGAGCTCGGCCGTCAGTTGGGACAGCCGGGTCATGGGGAGCGAACACGTCATGTTGCGGCACAGCCAGGCCGTCGTGGCCGCCGGGAGCTCCGTTGGCAGGTAGGCCGGCAGCAGTGGTTCGCTGTGGCCCGCTGCGGGCTCGACGTTTTCGGGCAGTGCGTAGACCAGGCGGAACGGACGGTACTCGTCGTCGGCCTTGCGCGCCCAGGCAGCAGCTTCGGCGCCGCGGATCAGCAGCAGTTCCGGGGCCGTGAGCGCGTCTTCCAGGGCGTGGCACAACGCTGCGTGGCCCTGGGGTGCCCGCCCCATCACGGGCCCGGCCCAGCGCAGGACGTTCTCCGCTGCGTCGAGATAGTCCTGCCGGCCGAGCAGGTAGCCGAGGCGTCCGAGCGCGCTGGCGGCCACCGCGTTGCCCGCAGGCGTCGATTCGTCGAGGGTGGGTTTCGGCCGGTAGATCAGGCTCTCGGCGTCGTGGGCGGTCTGGAAGAAGCCTCCCTCGCTGCGGTCGAGGAAGTGCTCTAGCAGGTCGTCCGCCAGCTGCACGGCGAAGCGGACATCGGCATCCCGCCAGCGTACGGCCAGCAGCGCGAGCAGGCCGTCGAGCAGGAAGGCGTGATCCTCGAGATAGGCGCGGGGGCCGAGTTGACCATCCATCCAGGTGGCGTGAAGCCGGCCGTCGATCACCATCTCGCGCTGGATGAAGTCCACGGCGGAAGTGGCGGCTTTGGCCCATGCAGGCTCATCGAGCACGGCGCTGGCGCGGGCGAGTCCGCGAATGGCCAGCCCGTTCCAGGCGGTGAGGATCTTGTCGTCGCGGCCGGGCCGCGGCCGTTGCTCCCGGGCGTCGAACAGCTTCTGGCGGGCGCTGGCCAGCAAGGCATCGGCCTGCTCCCGGGGCAGTGCGAGCCGCTCCACCACGGCGCGCCAGGCATCCCGACGATGCAGGATCCAGCTGCCCTCGAAGTTGGCGGGTTTGTCGATGCCGTAGAGGGTCTCGATGACCGTGAACTCGTCAGGTTCGAGCAGGCGCCGGATCTGCTCACGATGCCAGACGTAAAAGCGGCCCTCCTCGCCCTCGGAATCCGCATCGAGCGCAGCAAAGAAGCCGCCGTCCGGGTGCTGCATCTCCCGCAGCAGCCAGCCGGCCGTGTCGCGCACCACCGAATCGAACAGCGCGTCCGGCGCAATCGCCATGGCATCGGCGTACAGCGCGAGCAGGGAGCCGTTGTCGTAGAGCATTTTCTCGAAGTGAGGCGTCAGCCACTCCCGATCCACCGAATAGCGGCAGAAGCCGCCCCCGAGGTGGTCGAAGATGCCGCCGCGGGCCATGCGCGTGAGGCTCTGCAGGACCATGTCCAGCGCCTCGCTGTCCGCGCCGCCCCGGGTCTCGCGACTGTGCGCCCAATGCCGCAGCAGCCGCTCGAGGCTGCTCGGCATGGGAAACTTCGGGGCATCGCCGAAGCCGCCGTGACTGGAGTCGAACACCCGCTCGAGCTGATCCCTGGCCTGCTTCAGGATGTCCGCGTCCGGCAGCTCAGCATCCGGATTACCCGGCGCGTTGAGGCTGTCGAAGATGTCCTGTACTTTCTCGCCCTGCTCGGCGAGCTCGTCTTGCCGTTCGCTCCAGACCGTCGCGACCCGTTTCATGAGTTCGGTGAACGCCGGCATGCCGTAGCGTGGCGTGCGTGGGAAGTAGGTCCCACTGAAGAACGGCAGCAGCGTGTGGGGGTCAAGGAACACGGTCAGCGGCCAGCCGCCCGTCTGCTGGGTGAGGATCTGGTGGGCAGTCTGGTAGACCCGATCCAGATCCGGTCGTTCTTCCCGGTCCACTTTGATGTTCACGAACAGCTGGTTCATGACCTCCGCGGTGGCCGCATCCTCGAACGATTCGTGGGCCATCACGTGGCACCAGTGGCAGGCGGAGTAGCCCACCGAGAGCAGGATGGGGACATCCCGTTCCCGGGCTTGGGTCAGGGCGGCGTCGTCCCAGAGCTGCCAGTGAACGGGATTGTCCGCGTGCTGGCGCAGATAGGGACTGCTGCTGCTGTCGAGACGGTTGCCAGGATTCGGGTCCGGCATGGGCAGGAGGACTCCGGTCGCTGCAGGGTGCCGGATCATAACGCAAGGGAGCAGGAGCCAGCATGCCGACCGGAGAACTGCCGAAACTGAAGCTCAAGCCGCGTGAAGACCGCCGGCTGCGTCAGGGCCACCTCTGGATCTACAGCAACGAGGTGGACATTGCTGCCACGCCGCTGAAAGGGCTCGATGCGGGAGCGGAAGTGCTGGTCTGCGGGTCCGGCGGTAAGCCGCTGGGGCGGGCATTGATGAGCCCGAATTCCCTGATCTGCGCCCGCATGGTGTCGCGGGACCCGGAGCAGGGCCTGGATCATGCGCTGGTGGCGGAGCGGCTGCGGGCGGCGCTGGCGCTGCGGGAGCGGCTCTATCCCGGCACGGGATGCTATCGCCTCTTCTACGGCGAGGCCGATGGTCTGTCCGGAGTCATCATCGATCGCTACGGCGACGTCGTGGTCTGTCAGCTCAACACGGTGGGCATGGAGCAGCGGCGCGACCTGTTCGTGGATGCGCTGCGTGAGGTGATCGATCCGCGCAGCATCGTGTTCAAGCACGACGCCAGCATCCGCGATCCCGAGGGCCTCGAGCGCTACGTGGAGGTCGTCGGTGAGCAACCCCCGGAGCTGGTGTCGCTGGTGGAGAACGGGGTGACGTTCCTGGCGCCCGTGCTGGAAGGCCAGAAAACGGGCTGGTTCTACGATCACCGGGAGAACCGCGCCCGGACCGCGGCGCTGACGCCGGGCGCACGCGTCCTGGACGCCTTTAGTTATGTCGGCGGCTGGGGACTGCAGGCCCTGGCCTGGGGCGCGGACAGCCTGCTGGCAGTGGACAGTTCGGCCTCTGCCCTCGATGTCCTCGAGCAGAATGCGTCTGCGCAGGGCGTGGCCGATCGGGTCAGTGTCGAGAAGGGCGATGCGTTCACCACGCTGGAAGCGCTGGCGGATGCGGGCGAGCGCTTCGGTCTGGTGGTGATCGATCCGCCGGCACTGGTGAAGCGGCGCAAGGATCTCGGCGCCGGGCAGCACGGTTACCAGCGTCTGGCGCGGCTCGGTATGCGCCTGACCGACGACGACGGCCTGCTGCTGTTCGCGTCCTGTTCGCTGCATTTCGATCGCGACATGCTGCGCGATACGGTGCGCGCCGCGGCGCGCCACGTGGATAGGCACGCCCAGCTGCTGGGCATGTGGGGTGTCGGGCCCGATCATCCGCTGCACCCGGCCATTGTGGAGATGGACTATCTCGGTGCAGCCCTGGTGCGGGTGCGTGCGCCTGGTCGCGGTGGCGTCCTTTAGATCGCTTGGCACGATATGGCGTTTGCCGTAGCGCCGACTCTGGGTGAAGATTGAGCCAGAGATGAGATACGCGTAACGGTGCAGCCGTGATCGATCGAGACGGCTTCCGCCCGAACGTCGGCATCGTCCTGGCCAACGATCATGGTCAGGTGCTCTGGGCTCGCAGAGTGGGTGGTCGCGACGCTTGGCAGTTTCCTCAGGGAGGCATCCAGGGGGACGAGACGCCAGAGCAGGCCATGTACCGGGAACTCTGGGAGGAGGTCGGACTGACCCCAGAGGCGGTGCAGGTGATGGCTTGCACCCGAGGCTGGTTGCGCTACCGGCTGCCCCGGCGGATGCTCAGACACAACGCGACGCCGAGGTTCGTCGGCCAGAAGCAGAAGTGGTTCCTGCTGCGCATGCTCGCGCCGGATGAGCGTGTCTGCGTGGCCGCGTCCGAGAAACCGGAGTTCGACTTCTGGCGCTGGGTGAGCTACTGGTACCCCCTCGGCCAGGTGGTATCGTTCAAACGCGACGTCTATCGACGCGCACTGGTCGAACTGGCAACCCGCCTGCCTGTCAACGGCGCCTGACCCCTCAATCCATTCGGGACGATTCATGCTCGACACGCTGCGCAGCATCGTGCAAGAGGTCAACGCGGTTCCGGACCTGGAAGCTGCCCTGCGCATCATCGTCCGGCGGGTGCGGGACGCCATGGGGACCCAGGTCTGCTCCGTGTACCTGGTGGACCAGAATCACGGCCGCTTCATGTTCATGGCCACTGAGGGTCTGAACGAAGCGATGGTCGGCCGGCTGTCCCTCGGGCCGGGTGAAGGCCTGGTCGGTCTGGTGGGTCAGCGCGCGGAGCCGATCAATCTGGACGACGCGCCGGGCCATCCCAACTACTACTACTTCCCGGAGATCGGCGAAGAACCGTTCAACGCCTTCCTCGGCGTTCCCATCATCCACCATCGCCGCGTGCTCGGCGTACTGGTGGTGCAGCAGCAGGCGGCCCGCCGCTTCGACGAGAGCGAGGAAGCATTTCTCGTCACCCTGTCCGCGCAACTCGCGGGGGTCATTGCGCACGCAGAAGCCACTGGTGGCATGGACCATCTCGGCCAGCGGGGTGCCGAGCGCCAGGACGCGCGTTTTGTCGGCGTTCCCGGAGCGCCGGGCGTCGCCATCGGCACCGCGGTGCTGATGTTTCCACCCGCGAATCTCGACGCCGTGCCGGACAAGGAGGCCGAGGACGTCACCGTCGAGCTGCTGCTGTTCGAGCGTGCCTTGAATGCGGTGCGGGATGACATCGGCTCGCTGCGGGAGAAACTTGCCGACAGCCTCGATCCTCAGGAGCAGGCGCTGTTCGACGCCTACCTGCACATGCTCGATGACCGGGCTCTCGGTGGCGAGATCACGGCCCTCATCCGCCAGGGGCAGTGGGCCCAGGGTGCGCTGAAGAAAGTGATTGCCGAGCACGTGGCCCACTTCGAATTGATGGAAGACTCCTACCTGCGCGAGCGCGCGGCGGATGTGAAAGAACTCGGTCAGCGGGTGCTCGCCCATTTGCAGGAGGCGGTGCGGCCGAAGAAGCACTTCCCGGAGAAGACCATCATCATCGGCGAAGAGATCAGCCCGGGCATGCTCGGAGAGGTCCCGGCGGAGCGGCTCGCGGGCATCGTCTCCATGAAGGGCTCGGGCAACTCCCACATCGCGATTCTCGCCCGTGCCATGGGGGTCACCACGGTGATGGGTGCCGTGGACCTGCCCCTGTCCCAGCTGCAGGGTCGGGAGCTGATCGTCGACGGCTTCTACGGTCATGTCTACGCCAACCCGACCCGGTCGCTGCGCGAGCACTACGAAGACGTGATGCAGGACGAGCGGCAGTTCTTCGCCGGTCTGAGTGAGCTGCGTGATGAACCCTGTGTCACCACCGACGGCCATCGCATTGCCCTGTGGGTCAACATCGGTCTCTCGGTGGATGTGGAGCGCTCTCTCGATCGCGGTGCCGAAGGCGTCGGCCTCTACCGCACCGAGATTCCCTTCATGTCCGCAGACCGCTTCCCCACGGAGGAGGAGCAGCGCGTGATGTACCGGGAGTCCATGCTGGCGTTCAACCCGCGGCCGGTGACCATGCGCACCCTCGACATCGGCGGCGACAAGGCCCTGACCTACTTTCCCATCTCCGAGGAGAACCCCTTCCTCGGCTGGCGCGGCATACGTGTCACCCTGGACCATCCGGAGATCCTGCTGGTGCAGGTGCGGGCGATGATGAAGGCCAGCATCGGCATGAAGAGCCACCTGCGCATCATGCTGCCCATGATCACCAACCTGTCCGAAGTCATGGAGGCGCTGGGACTGGTGCGCCGGTCCTACGACGAGCTGCTCGAGGAAGGCCACGACATCCGGCGCCCGGAAGTGGGCGTGATGATCGAGGTTCCCGCCGCGGTCTATCAGGCTCGGCTGATTGCGGAGCAGGTGGATTTCCTGGCGGTGGGCAGCAACGACCTGACCCAGTACATGCTGGCGGTGGATCGCAACAATCCCAGGGTGGCGGACCTGTATCAGGACCTGCATCCAGCGGTGCTCAGTGCGATCCGGATGGTGGTGGATTCGTCGAAGGCGGCGGGGAAACCGTCGGGTATCTGCGGCGAGCTGGCAGGGAATCCGGCGGCGGCCGTGCTGCTGATGGGCATGGGCTTCGACGTGCTGTCGATGAACTCCACCAACCTGCCTAAGGTGAAATGGGTACTCAGGTCCTTCAGTCTGGAGCGGGCCAGGGACCTGGTGGATCAGGTTCTGACGATGGAGTCCGCGGATGCCATCGCCGAGTTCATGCACCAGGTGCTGGTGGAGCAGGGGCTGGGTCGTGCGATCCGGCCGGACCCCCGCGCAGCGGCCTGATGGGCGCGCCGATCAGGCATTGAGCCCGGGCGGCGCCGTCCGGCGCTACGAAGAGCGGACGGCAGACAGATCCAGCTTCGGCTCGGCGCTGCTGGCCGTCTCGAAGCTGAAGTCCCGGCGGCCGCTGCGCCGCCCGTTGGATCCGAAAGCCACCTCCGTGAAATCGATCAGGCCATCCCCACGCATCATCACGACCGTGCTCGCCCGGGTGCCGTAGGCTTCACCGCGGATGAAGCAGGGCGCGGCCCGGCGCATGCGCTCCGGGTCGAGCCCGGCTGCGCGCAGCTCTGCATCCGTGGGCGACGTCTCGTCCGCCAGCAGGTCCAGCAGCGGGTCCACGGCGGGATCCGCCTCCGATTCCTCGAACACGGCCAGCGCCGACTTCCCCTGGCGTACTTTGGGCCAGTTCGTGTCCAGCAGATGGTTGGAGAGGCCATAGGTCCCCGGTGCCAGCTGCCTCGGCTCGGGAATACGGTTGGAGAAGTACCACAGCGTCTGCGCGTCACCCACCAGCAGATTGAAGCCCCGATACTCGCTGGCGTGCCGGGCCACCTCCCGCAGGTAGGCTTCGGCGGCGCGGCCTCCGCTCAGGAAGTCGCTCACCAGGGCACCGCGGGAGCGGGGCGGCAGCGGGTCCGGCGGTTCCTCGGCGAAGTTCGTCACTGCGGCGAAGCGTCCGCGGCGGGACACGCCGAGCCAGGTCCCACCGGCTTCCAGGTCGCGTCCCGCCAGCATGTCCGGCTCATCCGACCAGAACGCTGCGGCGGCGGCCGGCCGACCGTGGAACTCGTCCCGGTTCGCCGCGACGATCAGCGGGAACTCAGGGTGGACCTGGTGGGCGAACAGGATCAGACACACGGAACGCGAACTCGCGGGCTGCGACGGGACGCGGGAGTCTAGCATTCCGGTGGGTGAAGGCGCCGCGTCTGTGCGTGGGGCCCGGTAAGGGGCATCTGCAAGGCAATCACGAAAAGAGGTTACTGCGAACGGACGCCGCGGGCCGTCCGGGTGCTAGAATCCGCGCCCATGCGTTCCTATCCCGCCATCGATCCGGTCGCCTTCTCACTCGGCCCGATCTCGATCCACTGGTACGGTCTTGCCTACCTGGCAGCGTTCGCGTTTGCATGGTGGTACGGCACCGTCCGCTGCGCGCGCCCGGACAGCCCGTTCTCCCGGCAGGACGTGGCGGATCTCGTGTTCTACGGCGCGCTCGGTGCCATCCTCGGTGGCCGCATCGGCTACGTCCTGTTCTACGGCACGGAACGCCTGCTCGCCGATCCGCTCTACCTGTTCGCATTCCGCGAAGGTGGCATGTCCTTTCACGGCGGCATGCTCGGGGTGGCCGCGGCGGTGTGGTGGTTCGGGCGCAGGCGGGGCAAATCGCTGTTTCAGACCCTGGACTTCGTGGTGCCTCTGGTGCCCATCGGCCTCGGCTTCGGCCGCCTCGGCAATTTTGCGAACGCCGAGCTGCCGGGCCGTGTGACGGACGTGTCCTGGGCGCTGGTCTATCCCGGCGACGTGGTGGCGCGGCATCCGTCGTCGCTGTATCAGGCCTTCACCGAAGGCCTGGTGCTGTTCGCCATCGTGGTCTGGTATGCCCATCGCCCGCGGCCGACGGGCGCGGTGACCGGCGCCTTTCTGCTGGCCTACGGGACACTGCGCTTCATCACCGAATTCTTCCGTGAGCCGGATGCCCACCTGGGTTTCGTGGCGCTGGACTGGATGTCCATGGGACAGGTGCTGTCCTTGCCGATGATCCTCGGTGGCGCGGCGCTCATGGCCTGGTCTCTGCAGCATGGAGCGCGCCGGCATGCGTGAGTACCTCGACCTCCTGCGTGAGGTCCGTGAGCACGGGGTGTATCGGGAGGATCGCACCGGGACCGGCACCTACTCGGTGTTCGGGCGCCAGCTTCGCTTCGACTTGAGCCGCGGCTTTCCGCTGGTCACCACCAAGAAGGTGTTCCTGAAAGGGATCATTCACGAGCTGCTGTGGTTTCTCTCCGGCAGCACCAACATCCACTATCTGCAGGAGCATGGGGTTCACATCTGGGACGAGTGGGCTGACGGTGAGGGCGAACTCGGCCCGGTGTACGGCTCCCAGTGGCGCTCCTGGCCGACACCGGATGGTGGTCAGATCGATCAGATCACGGCCGTGCTCGACTCCATCCGCAACAATCCGAATTCGCGCCGCCACATCGTCAGCGCCTGGAACCCGGCCGAGGTGCACGCCATGGCGCTGCCGCCCTGCCACACGTTGTTCCAGTTCTACGTGGCGGATGGCCGGCTGTCCTGCCAGCTGTATCAGCGCAGTGCCGATCTGTTCCTCGGCGTCCCGTTCAACATTGCCAGTTACGCGCTGCTGATGCTGATGGTCGCCCAGGTTTCGGGGCTCGAACCGGGCGATTTCGTCCATACCTTCGGCGATACGCACCTGTATGCGAATCACGTCGAGCAGGCCGATCTGCAGCTGTCTCGTGATCCGCACCCGCTGCCGCGGATGCACCTCAATCCGGAGATCCGGGACCTGTTCGCGTTCCGCTACGAGGACTTCCGTCTGGAGGGCTATCAGAGCCATCCGGCGATCAAGGCGCCGATCGCGGTTTGACCATGGACACAGACAAGCCGATTCGCCTCGCCCTGATCTGGGCCATGGGGGAGAACCGGGTCATCGGCCGCGGCAACACGCTGCCCTGGCGCCTGCCCGGCGAGATGCAGTACTTCCGTGCCGTCACCTTGGGCAAGCCGGTGATCATGGGCCGCAAGACGTTCGAATCCCTGGCCAAGCCCCTGCCCGGCAGGACCAACGTCGTGGTCAGCCGCGCGCTGGCGACGGAGCACCCCCGGGTAAAGGTGACCCGGTCCCTGGAAGAGGCGCTGCGGGTGGCGCGGGCCCAGGCTGCAGTGGATGGGCAGGACGAAGTGTTCGTGATGGGGGGCGCCGAGCTCTACGCCGCAGCGTTGCCGCTGGCGGACCGGCTCTATCTCACCCTGGTTCACGCTGAACCGGAGGGCGATACCTACTTTCCGGATTTCGACGCAGCGCGCTGGCGGGAGAAACGACGTCTGCGGGTGCCGGCGGATGCGGACAATATCCACGACTTCAGCCTGATTCTGCTCGAGCGATCCTGACAAGGAGGCTCCGAACTGGATTCGCCCCGCTCTGGCGAACCCAGTTCGGAGCCTCCTTCGCTCTCTTGCGATTTCGTTGTGATTCTGCTTTAGGTCGTGCTAATCTGAAGGCCGATTCAAGGTGGTCCGGGCTTCCGGATCCCTGCCGGGAACCGCATCAACCCCCCTCCGAGAGTCGCTTCAACCACCGAGTCGTACAGGCGCGGTGAATTTCAACGTCGACGCAAGTCGGCGATTTATAGTGAGATTGAGATACAACATGGCAGACCAGATCGAAGGCATCGTCAAGTGGTTCAATGACGAGAAAGGGTTCGGCTTCATCCAGCGTGAAGGCGACAAGGACGTATTCGTCCATCACTCCGCCATCAATGGCACGGGCCGCAAGACCCTGCACGAAGGCCAGCGCGTCATGATGAATGTGACGCAGGGCCAGAAGGGCCCCCAGGCCGAGAACGTCAACCCGCTGTGACGTCCTTCGCGAGCGGCGCGTAAGCGCCGCTCGCACTTCCTCCGCAGTCCCGCTTCGCCCCACCACGCGTTGTCGTATACCCTTGTGCCTGTCGAGGCCCAAGGAGCGCGAGCCTATGCATGATCATGCCCGTATCGTTCGAGAGTTCATCGCGGCCTGGTCCCGGCTCGATGCCGATGAGCTCGCCGAGTATTTCACCGACGACGGCGTCTACCACAACATGCCCCTGCAGGCCGTAGGTGGCCGCGACAACGTCCGCGCCATGATCAAGGGTTTCATTGCGTCCTGGACGGAAACCGAGTGGGAGATCCGCTCGTTGCTCGCATCCGGTGACACCGTGATCGTCGAGCGCATCGATCGCATCCGCAGCAGCGCCGGAAACGTCGACCTCCCCTGCGTGGGGGTGTTCGAAATGGAAGATGGCCGCATCCGCGAATGGCGCGATTACTTTGACCTGAACACCTACGCCAAGGCCATGAGCTGATGCCCCAAGGTCTGCCGGCGAGGCCGTCAGGCCGACCTCTGTCCTCCATCCTGTGCCTGCTGTCAGGAGTCCGACTGTGATCGACAACCGCTTTCCCCTACTTGGCTGCCTCTGCCTCCTGCTCGCCGCCTGTGCCAGCGCGCCGCCGACGCAGCCGGACGACGTCGACCGGCGTCAGGTCGGCAACCTGGTCTACGAGGACATTCCGCCGGTTCCCGAGGCCATCGAGTCGCGGCTTGCCCAGTACCTCGAGGTGCGCAGTGCCAGTTTCCAGGGATGGCTGTCCGATGGTGGCGCGCTTGTGAGCACTCGCTTCGGCGAGACAGCACAGATTCACAGGGTCGCGCAGCCGGGAGCTGCCCGCGAACAGCTCACGTTCTTCCGTGAGCCGGTGCCCTCTGCGCTGGTTTCACCGGATTCGGACCGGCCTGGGTTCCTCTATCTGCGCGATGCCGGGGGATCTGAATTCTGGCAGCTTTACTTCTTCGATCTTGCCAGTGGCCGGTCCGAGCTCCTGAGCGACGGCACCGCGCGCAATTCGTCGCCGGTGTGGGACCGTGATGGGCAGCAGATCGCCTGGTCGTCCACCGTGCGCAACGGCCGGGATACCGATATCTGGGTGCGGACGCTGGACGGTGAGCCGCGACTGCTGGTCGACGCAGGCGGCAGCTGGTTTGCCCAGGACTTTTCCGTCGACGGCGAGCGTCTGCTGGTCTCCCGCTACGTGTCGCGGTCCGAGGCGCATCCGCATGTTGTCGATGTCGCCACCGGGACGCTGACCCCCCTGCTGCCTGAAGGGGTGGTCGCGCGTATCGACCAGCTCCGTTTCGGACCCGACGACAGCATCTATTTCAGCTCCGACCTCGGCGGTGAGTTCGTACGGCTGTATCGGGTGGCGGAACCCGGTGCCGAGCCACGAGCGGTGACCGGCGAAATGGATCACGACGTCGAGCAGTTCGAAGTCTCCAACGATGGCCGCTACCTGGCCTTCAGCGTCAACGAGAACACGCTCAGTCGGCTCTACGTCCGACGGCTCGAGAACAACAGCTTCGTCGCGCTGCCGGCACTCCCGGAGGGCCTGCTCTACGGCCTCGAGTTCTCTGCTGACGGCGACCGGCTCGGCTTCACGCTCAATACGGCGACCACGCCGGGAGATGCTCACAGCATCGATTTGCGGGGACGCACCCTGACCCGCTGGACGGCGAGCGAGGTGGGCGGCCTCGACACGGCCATGTTCGTGGCGCCTGAGCATTTCACCTATCCCACGTTCGATACGCCGGATGGGCGCACGCCGCGGATCGGCGAGGAGCGGCGGCAGATTCCGGCCTACGTGTACCGACCGGAGGGTCCCGGGCCCCATCCTGTGGTGGTGCAGATCCACGGTGGCCCGGAATCCCAGGCGCGACCGGGCTTCTCCCCGAACCACCAGTTCTGGGTGCGGGAACTCGGGTTCGCGGTGGTGGTGCCGAACGTGCGCGGCTCCACCGGCTACGGCCGCAGCTTTCACCAGCTCGACAACGCGAAACTGCGCGAGGATTCGGTACGCGACATCGGTGCCTTGCTGGATTGGATCGCGGCCCAGCCGGACCTGGACGCGGAGCGGGTCGCTACCTTCGGCGGCTCTTATGGTGGCTACATGGTGCTGGCCTCCCACATGCATTACAGCGACCGGCTTGCCGCCGGCGTGAACGTGGTCGGCATCTCCAATTTCGTCACCTTCCTTGAGAACACCCAGGACTATCGTCGCCAACTGCGGCGGGAGGAGTATGGCGATGAGCGCGACCCCGACATGCGTGCCCACCTGGAGGCGATCTCGCCCCTGAACAACATGGAGCGGATGACGAAACCCCTGCTCGTCGTGCATGGCGCCAACGATCCCCGCGTGCCTCAGAGCGAAGCTGATCAACTGGTGGCGGCTTTGCGGTCCCAGGGGCAGTCGGCGCCGTATCTGCTCGCGCTCGATGAGGGCCATGGCTTCCGCAAGCGCAGCAATCGGGATGCCTACCTGGCCGTGGCGGCAGATTTCCTGCGCCGTCACCTCCACCCGGACTGAACCTCGACCCAGAGGCGCGCAGTCGAACTCGCGGCATGTCCCGTTCGGAGGCTGTATTCTGTCCGTCGATTCCGAATCTGTGGCCGGGGGCGACATGCTGAACAAATTCGACGATTACCCGATCCACCAGACGGCTGAGCCGCTGGCTCACCCGGTGACCAGCGACCGCAACGTCTACGATCGCACCTGGTTCAATGGCTACGCGCGGGACGGCTCCTATTACTTCGGTGTAGGTATGGCGATCTACCCGCACCGCGGCATTCTCGACGGCGCTTTCAGCGTGGTGGAACCGAACGGGCGGCAGCACTGTTTCTATGCCTCGCGGCGGGCGCCAACGGAACGCAGTGAGATGCGGGCGGGCCCGTATCGGATCGAGGTCGTCACGCCAATGCGCAAGGCACGGGTGGTCCTCGAGGACAATCCCAGCGGTATCACCTGTGACCTCACGTTCTCCGCCCGCAGCGCGGCCATCGAGGAAAAGCATCAGACCCTCTGGAGCGGTGCCCGGCGGGTGATGGACGCGACCCGCTTCGATCAGTTCGGGCGCTGGCAAGGCTGGATCCGGCACCCGGACGGCGACATTAAAGTGGATGAGGACGTCTGTATCGGGACCAAGGATCGCTCCTGGGGCGTACGGGGCGTCGGCGAGCCTGAAGCCGGCGGCGCGCCGACCCGGCCCAACGGCATCTTCTTTCTCTGGGCGCCGCTGGTCTGGGATGACCACATCACCCATGCCATTTTCTTCGATGGTCCCCACGGCGAAGCGCTCGTGCGCGAGGGTTTAGAGGCCCCCTTGTATCCTGATGAGGCCTCCATCCCACCGGGATCCGAAGATGGCCTTTGCCAGCGCATGGCGGATGCCCGGCACCGGGTGCAGTACCACCCGGGTACGCGCCTGGCGAAAACTGCCGAGATCGATCTCGTGGACATTCACGGTCAGACCCGGACCATCGCGTTGGAGCCTGTGCTCAAGTTCCAGATGAAGGGCCTCGGCTACCTGCACCCGGAGTGGGGCCAGGGTATGTGGCAGGGCGAGCTAGAGTTGGGGCACGAGAGTTTCGACCCGCGCCAGCTGGAAATGCTCGCCCGGGAGAACCTGCACGTGCAGCAGGTGGTCCGCGCCAGTGACGGTGAGAACGAGGGCATCGGGGTGCTTGAGCAGATCTGCATCGGCCCCTATGCGCCCGCAGGCTTTACAGATTTTTTCGACGGCGCCAAAGGCTGAGAGAGCAGGGGCGACGGACAGCGCAGCGACGCGTGCTCGGAACCTCCGGGCGCCAGGTGCCTCACTTGTCGTCGGTGGAGAACTCCAGGATGCGTACGTCCAGGCTGTTGTCCGCAAGCGCTGCCTTCGCCGCCCGTTCGTCAGCGTCGTCCTCGAGACGGGCGCACAGCAGCAGATGGCCCTGATTGAGATGCTCC
>SKUB01000216.1 GCA_007122315.1 Pseudomonadales bacterium
CTAGACCTTCGTCAGATATGCGGCTACCGCGGCGCCTGGGGAGACGGTGAGCGCGCTGGCGTGAATACGAGAACCGCCGACGATCACGCCCTCCCCCATCGCCAAGGTACCCCTTAGCCCGCATTAGCTACGTTTCCGAAGCGCCCCTGGTTGTGTGCGAAACCGCACCGACGCGCCGTGAGCAATGGCTGTATCACGGTACTCCGTCCGTCATTGACGGTAGTGAACCGTCGCCGGAGTTCAGGCGGTCTGGAGACAAGCTGCCTCAGGGTTCCTACCCGCCGGCCCCGAGCATCGGTTGGCCATCGGCGCTGACGCAATCACTGTGCGTCCTGAGCGCTGTGGTGGCTATGGACTCGACAAAGGAAACGCTGATCGATGTGTCTGTCACTGCACGCAAAGCGCGGCAATCCAAACCGCGACAATGAAATCAATGCCTTATGGGTCGCCAAGTCGCTATGCCACGGCCTTCGGCCTCGCAATAGACGCTCCTCGCAATGGCGGTTCAGTCAGCGCTCGTATAGCTCGGTTACATCGGCTCGACACCACATCATTGATCCGGATCAGTCGCTCAACGAATGCGCCATTTTTGACGCGCAAAGGTGACCGATGGAGCAGCGAACCACAGCACAGAGGGCCGGCGAGTGGTACATGATCGACAAAGACGGCGACATGATGCTGCGCGTGCGTCCCGGTATGTCGCTCGGAGAGAAAGAAGGAGGTGATCTGAGCTTCGATCGGGCCAGGGCTCAACTGACGCTGGACATCATTCCCGACGGCAGTCTGGTGCTGGCTTCCACCGATGATTTCGAGTTGGAATCCGTCGACAGCACGCGCCATGCCCGAGCAAGCCTCGACCGCAGCAGCCGGGCAGAAATCCATCTGCCCCATCACATCTTGCGGCTCTACACTGAGGTCGCCGATCGAGGACAGACCAACAGTGACCTGACAGTCTTTACTCTGCGGCCCGCGACAAAGGTTACGGACGCCGGGATTGCGCGGTTCCGTAAAGTGCTCGCAGAAGAATCCCGTGAGCCTGAGGCAGACGAGCCCCGCCCACGCCCGGCACGATCCTCATCCCAAAGGAACGTGGGTCATCCGGCAACG
This sequence comes from Pseudomonadales bacterium, assembly GCA_007122315.1. Lineage (GTDB taxonomy): Bacteria > Pseudomonadota > Gammaproteobacteria > Pseudomonadales > Azotimanducaceae > SLTB01. The sequence continues at coordinate 1,108 of SKUB01000216.1, forward strand.
CCACAGGAGGGTCGCGAGCGCAGGGTCGACGCACCGATCCGGACCTTCGAGCCGCCGCAGCAGGAGCCGCAGCGGCGGAAAAAGCGTCGTCGGCCGCTGCTCACCTTTGTGAAGGGGGCACTGGTCGGCCTGGCCGTGATCGGGCTCGCACTTTCGTATCCACTGCTGCGCGACATTTATCTACAGCACGCTCCCGTTGGCGCGGATACCGTTCGGGCGCCGCCGGTTGATTCGCCGGAAGCGCCCGTCGCCGCCCCTGAGCCTTCTTCGCCGAGGATCGAAACGGCGCCTGCGGTCACTCGGTTACCGCCAGTATCCGCACCACTTCTGGACCTGCCAGAACGATCCCTTCCGGAGAGGTCATCGCAGGCAGAAAGTGCACAGCGGCCCGCCGAGCGCTCGCCGGATCCTGAGGCAGTGAGTGAGTCGGTCGAAGCACCGGTCGTGGCTCAGCCGTCGGAACGCCCCGCAACGCCGACACCCGCGCCAGCGGTCGGTGCAGCAGAGCCAGGATCCCAGGCGGAGACGATCGACCGGCAGGTGGAACCCGCTGTCGTGTCGGAGGCGGAGGAAGCCGCGGCAACGAGCTGGTCGATCGAGATGGCGCAGCGGCTCGATCTCCATGACGCCGACCTGGCATTGACCCAAGGCCGATTGACCTTCCCGCCCGAAGCGAGCGCTTACACCCTTTACAGCCGTGTCCTGGCCAGAGATCCCGATTCGATAGAAGCGAGGCGCGGAATTCAGGCCATTCGCCAGCAGCTCATCAATCGAACACTCGCGCAGCTCGCCGGCAACCTGTTGGCCGAGGCGCGGGAATCCTTGCAGGACGCTGAAGACGTCGGCGCCAATCCGCAGCTGATCGCCGATCTACGCGCCGAAATCGGCCTCCGGCAGCGGCGGATCGACGCCCGCAATTGACGCGTCCAGTCCTGCTGACAGGTTGGCGCGACGAGAGGTTGGACCATGCTGATCGAAACGCTGAAAACCACGACCGCCCATTGCGCTGACGCGCCAGGGCAGGACTCCTGCTCCGACATGCGAGCCAGGCCCGATGCCCCAGACGGATCCCATGCCTGCACCTCGATCGAGTTCAAATCATGAGCAGTCCATTCGAACAACCCAGCCTGATTCTGATCCAGCGCCTCGCTGACGGCGCCGTGGAATGGATCCCGCTCGATGGTCCCGAGCGCGTCCGTGCAGTCCCTGAGGGGGCCTACACGCTGATCGACCGGGACGACTACGAGGCACCGCAAACGCTGGTGACGCGCCGTGAGGGCGATGACCTGATCCTGGAGGTGCAGGCGACCGAAGTCCTGGTGATCGATGGCTTCTTCAGTACCGCGGACGTTGCCTTTCACACGACAACGGACATAGCGGGCGGGGCGGGTCCGTTTTCCGGGGCACGGCTGACCCCAGATTCTCCGATCGTCGCCGACGCTCCAGTGGACCCGCCGGTCGTGTGGTCTGCCACGAGCGACGATGAAGACCCGCAAGCAGCCGCTCGCGATGACCGGGAGCAGGACAGGGCATCCGATGGTGGCAGCTCCTCGCTGCTCCTGGGGGGGCTGGCCCTCGGCGGGCTCGGGCTTGCCGGCCTCGCTGCGGGTGGCGGCGGCGGCGGCGGCGGTGACAGTAGTACCGGCGGCGGGAGTCCAGACCCAGCGCCGGAGCCGGAGCCGGAGCCGGAGCCGGAACCGGAGCCGGAGCCGGAGCCAGAGCCAGAGCCGGAACCGGAGCCGGAGCCAGAGCCAGAGCCGGGGCAGGTAACGGTCGAGGGCACCGTCGTCGCGGGGCCCGTGATCGCCGGTAACGGTCTCAGCGTCGAAGTGTTCGAAGCCGACGGCATCGGTCAGCTTGGCGAGGACAAGGTCACGGATGACGGTGGATTCTCAGTCGACGTCGGTGACTACACCGGCGCGATCATCGTGCGCGTGGTCGATGCTGACGATGGCGTGGACTTCCTGGACGAAGCCACCGGCGCCAACAAAGACCTCAACGCCGATCTCAGTGCCGTGCGCCAGATCAGCGCCACGAACACCAGCGTGTTCGTCAACGTCAATCCGGTGACGACGCTGGCGGCCAGGCTCGCCGAACGTGAAGCGGGCGGCGTGGCCCTGATCGGGGCTCAGGTGACCCAAAGCAACGCCGCCGTCGCCGAGTTGTTCGGTTTGACCGATCTCCACGGCTTCGCCGTGGTACCCATTAACGGCGGCGCGTTCGACGCCAGCGACGGCCTGTCGGCCGGGGAGCGCTACGGTGCAATCCTTGCGGCATTCTCAGGCGCAGCGCTGAACAATGGCGGCGACAGCCAGCAGGTCATCGACGCCGTCATGGCGGGGCTCACCGTCTCGAGCAGCGGCGTCGCCGAACTGAGCGAAGCCGCTCAGCTGCTCCTGATCGAGGGCGCGAGAACCACGGAGCTTCAGTCCGGCGAGCGCCTCGTCGACATTCTCGCCGAGGGCATCGATACCGTGCCGCCGGAAATCACCTCCGGCGCCGCGGCGCCCGCCATCGACGAGAACAGCGGCGCGGGTCAGGTGATCTACACCGGCGTCGCCAGGGATGCCAGCACAGTCACCTTCAGCCTCGCGCCGGGGGGCGATGCGGACGCATTCACCATCGACGCCACCACGGGCGACGTGACCCTGCGCGACAATCCGGCCTTCGCAACCCAAGCCAGCTTCAGCTTCACCGTGGTCGCGACCGACGCCGCCGGCAACCGCGCTGAACAAACGGTCACCCTGGCGATCAACGAGGTCGAGGCGGTGGCACCGAGAATCACGTCCGGCGCCACCGCCGACACCATTGACGAGAGCAGCGGATCCGGCCAGGTGGTCTATACCGCCGCAGCCATCAGCGATGGGCCGGTGACGTTCAGCCTGGCGCCGGGAGGAGATGCGAATGCTTTCAGCATCAATCCCACCACGGGTGCCGTGATCCTCCTGATAGACCCAGACTTCGATACCCAGCCCAGCTTCAGCTTTACGGTGGTGGCCACCGACGCCGCCGGCAACAGCAGTCAGCAGACGGTCAATCTGGCGATCAACGCCGTCGACGATGAGCCGCCCATCTTCACCTCTGGCACCACCGCCGACGCCATCGACGAGAACAGCGGCTCCGGCCAGGTGGTCTACACCGCCGCGGCCACCGATGACGGGACGGTAACCTACAGCCTGGCGCCCGCAGGTGATGCGGGCGCTTTCAGCATCAACGCCACCACGGGTGCCGTGACCCTCCTCGTCGATCCCGACTTCGCAGCGCAATCCAGCTTCAGCTTTACGGTGGTGGCCACCGATGACTCCGGCAACAGCGCGCAACAGACCGTCAGCCTGGCGATCAATGAAGTCGACACCACCGGACCCAGCGTGACGACCGTAGCGTTGAGCAACGCCATCGGAGCCCAGAACGACACTTTGAATGCCGGCGACACGGTGTTCGTGACCGTGGCCATGAGCGAGAACACGACCGTCGATACTGCCGGCGGCACGCCGCGCGCTGCGCTGAACATCGGCGGCACCACGGTCTTCGCAGACCTTGTCTCGGGCAGCGGGACCAGCAGTCTGGTCTTCAGCTACGTCGTGCAGGCGGGGCAGAACGACAGCGATGGCATCAGTATCCCCGCCAATGCGCTCGAGGCGAACGGCGGCACCCTGGTGAACGCCGCGGGCAATGCAGCCGATCTCAGCCACGGGGCCGTGGCCGACAATCCCTTGTTCCGGGTGGACACCACCGCCCCTACCCTGTCTGCCAGTTCGCCGGCAAACGACACCACCGAGTTCGCAGTAGGTGATCCGATCGTGCTGACCTTCAGTGAGAACGTGCTGGCCGGCAGCGGCAACATCACCATCAGCGACGGCGCCGGGGATGTCCGCAGCATCAGTGTGACCGACGGCTCCCAGGTCAGCATCGTCGACAACGTAGTCACCATCGACCCTACCGAGGACCTGCAGACCGACAGCAGCTACAGCGTCCAGATCGACAGCGGCGCGCTGACGGATGAGGCCGGCAATCCATTCGGCGGTATCAGCGGTAGCGCCACCCTGAATTTCGGCACGGCAGGTGACGTCGATACCAGCATCGTGGTGTTCGACCTGATTCAGGGCACGAGCTCCGATCACAGCGGGCGCAGCTTCCAGAGCGACGTCAGCTATGACATCTACATCCTGGTCGAGAGTGATGACGCCGATCTGAGCACCGACGGAGACGGACCAGGCACCTGGGGGAGCTGGAGCGGCGCCGCGAATCTCGGCAGCGACGACCGCATCATTCTCGTGGGCGATGGCGACGACATCCTCGGGTTCAATGACAAAACCGTGAACTCTTTCGCCATTGGGACTGGCTTCATGTCCTGGAGCACGGCGCCGCCGCCGTTCTTTATCGCTGCAAGGCTCGGCCAAAACGGCGAGTTTTCGAGGTTCGAAAACCGTTCGAGCGACATGGTCGACTTGTGGACCGGCAGCTGGGGCGCGAACCCGAACGCGAACTTCAACTCGCCCAACGACCTCGCACAGGTGTACCTGACGACGATGCCCGCAAATGTTCTGACGTCCCAGGGCCTGGCCTAGGCCGCCCGGGTCATGACAGCCTCCCTGACACCACTACGCCGCCTGGCCCAACAGTACGACTCTGCCGCGCTGCAAACAGCCTGTCGGCACGCGGACCTCTGGCTGAGCGAGGAGCGTGTCGCGACTGCAGAAGCCTGGATCGAAGCCGAACGGGACGCGCTCGGCGAAGTGGAATGGTGCGCGCTGGTGAGCGGCTTCGCGCAGCGGCTGGCAGAGTGCGATCGTCACGCGCAGGCCGAAGAATGGTTGCACGCTGCCGTCGGGCACTATCCGCAGCACTTGCCGTTGTATGTCCAGCTCGCACAGCTGGCGCAGCTCCAGGGCCGCGCGTTGCAGGCCATTGCGTTGTTGCGCCGGGCCATCCGCCTGGGCAGCGAGCAGGACGCGCCCATCGAGCTGCTATGGACCCGGGTGTC
>SKUB01000310.1 GCA_007122315.1 Pseudomonadales bacterium
ACAGGTGCTGGCCACCGATACCGAACTCGAGTTGTTGCACGCTGATCAGGGTCATGAAGCACCGCAGGATGGAGGGGGCGAGCGGGCGCCATGGTGCCACAACCGCCGCATTCGAGCGCGCCAAAAGCTCGGAGCGCCGGCTGCGCCAGGAACGTGCGAGACGTCAGTGGGAGCCGACGTCGCCCGCAGGGCGGCGTCGCGATCGCGGACTGCCATCGATTCGAAGCGTTCCGTCGCGTCACGCCAATCGCCACGCCCGCTGCGCGGACGTGTGCTCCCACGGGGCCTGCTGCGAACGAACGATGAGGGTTTACCAAGTCGAGTAGGGATGCTCGACCAGGTTGGAGTTGAAGTAGCGGGCGTCGTCGGAGACTTCGGCACCGAGCCAGTCGGGCCGCTCGAAGGCCTCGTCCTCACTGCCGAGTTCGATCTCTGCGAGGATCAGCCCGGCGTTGACGCCGTGGAATTCATCCACCTCCCAGACATGCTCGCCGACGCGGACCCGATACCGCGTCTTGTCGATGATCGGCTCGAAGCACAGCGTCTTGAGCATGCTCTCGGCGTCCTCTCCGGGGATCGAATACTCGAACTCCAGGCGTGAGAAGCCGCGCGTCGCGCCTTTGATCGTGAGGAACCCGGCGTCGCCAATGGTCCGGACGCGCACCGTGCGCACCTTGTCCGTGGACAGATAGCCCTGCCGGTAGCGCTTGCCTTCGGCGCCATGCCGCCAAGCTTCACCCTCGACAAGGAACTTGCGTTCGATCTCAGTGGCCATGCATGTACCCGCTCGAGCGCTATGGGGCCCCTATCCTCCGCATCCGGACGGCCCGGTCAACCGCACTGCGCCAGCATGTTATCGTCATGCAGGTCTCAGCTTCGGAAGCTACAGCATGTCGAACGACGACGTCCTCGACGCCTGCGTGGAGGCCGCGCTCGAGCGGCTCGGCACGCATCTGGTGATGGGCCTGCCGCTCGGCCTCGGCAAACCGAATCCGTTGGTGAACGCGTTCTACCGGCGCGCGAAGCGGGATTCCGCCATCCGGCTCGACATCATCACTGCCCTGTCGCTGGACACGCCGGACCCGGGCAGCGATCTGGAGGCACGCTTTCTGCGGCCCTTTCTCGACCGCTTCTACGGACCGGATTACCCCCGCCTCGAGTACGTGGCAGACTTGGCCCGGCGTGAGGTCCCGGACAACATCCGCATCAGCGAGTTCTACCTGCAGTCCGGCAGTCAGCTTGGCAATCCGCTGGCCCAGCGCCGTTACATCAGCAGCAATTACACCCACGTCGCCCGCGACCTGATCGACCGCGGAATCAACATCGCGATGCAGACCGTCGCCCGGGGCGAGGTGGACGGCCGCCCCTGCCTGAGCCTGGCCTGCAATCCCGACGTCACCCTGGACCTCAAGCGTCTGCTCGCCCAGCGGCCCGACCATGACTGCATGCTCATCGGCCAGGAGCACCCGGAGCTGCCGCTGATGCACGGCGATGCTCTGGTGGGGGAGGACTTCTTCGATCAGGTGCTGCCTGCCACCCACGACTACCGTTTGTTCGCGCTGCCGCGCTCCCCGGTGAGCCCACAGGACTACTGGGTGGGGCTGCATGCCAGCACGCTGGTGGCGGATGCCGGCACACTGCAGATCGGCATCGGCTCGTTGAGCGACGCCCTGGTCCACGCCCTGATCCTGCGCCAGAACGACAACGCCCGCTACCGCGCACTCGTCTCCGAGCCCTCCCCGCTGGTCGAGGCCATCGGTGATCTCGCGCCGTTCGAGCGCGGTCTCTACGGTGCCAGCGAAATGTTCATGGACGGCTTCATGCATCTCTACCGGGCCGGAATCCTCACGCGCGAGGTGTTCGACGACGAGGACCTGCAGGCGCAGGCCGACAACGGCGGGCTGCCCGAATCACTCGCGGGGACGGGTGCGGTCATGGACGGTGCGTTCTTCCTGGGCACGCGCGAGTTCTACCGCTTCCTGAACGAACTCGACGCGGACGAGCGGCCACGCTTCCGGATGACCTCGGTGGGCAAGGTAAACCAGCTTTACGGCGGCCGGGAGCAACTCGACATCGCCCAGCGCCGGCACGCCCGCTTCATCAATACCTGCATGATGGTGACCGCCACCGGCGCCGCGGTCTCGGACGGCCTGAAGGACCATCAGGTGGTGAGCGGTGTCGGCGGCCAGTACAACTTCGTCGCCATGGCGCAGGCCATGGAAGATGGTCGCAGTATCCTGATGCTGCGCAGTACCCGCGGCGGCGGCGACGCGCTTGCCTCCAACATCGTCTGGGAGTACCCGCACACCACCATTCCGCGCCACCTCCGGGATATTGTCGTCACGGAGTACGGCGTCGCCGACCTGCGCGGGCGCAGCGACGAGGAGTGCATCGAGGCCCTGCTCGGAGTCTGCGACAGCCGGTTCCAGGACGGGCTCATGGCGAAGGCCAAGTCGGCGGGCAAGCTGGGCGCAGATTTCACGCTCCCCGCCGCGGTCTGCGACAACACCCCGGAGCGCCTGAAGCGGGAACTCAAAGAACACGCGGGAGCTGAGCAGTTTCCCGAGTACCCCTTCGGCAGCGACTTCACGGAAGTGGAGCAGCAGCTCGCGACCGCGCTGAAGGGCCTCAAGGCCATGCAGAAACAGCGCCTGAAGCTGCTGCTGATGGCGCTTCGCGCCCGCCCTGACGAACATCCTGAGGCGCTGGAACGAATGGGTCTTCAGAGCCCTGCTTCCTGGCGGGAACGTCTGCAGGCGCGGTTGGTCGCCGCGTCCCTCGGCAACGCGGGACGCCGCTGAAGTCGCTCAGGGACTCCCGGGCGGCCGGTCGACAACCGGCAATTCGACGCGGAACGTGGCGCCTTGCCCGGAGGGCGAGTCCACGCTGATACGACCATTCGCCTGCTGAACGATGCCGGCACTGACGGCAAGGCCGAGGCCCGTACCTTCGGCCTTGGTCGTGAACAGCGGCTCGAAAATGCGCTGCCGCACGGCAGGGTCGATACCGGTGCCCGAGTCCGTGACAACGAGAACGGCACTCGAAGCATCGGCACGCTGGCTCTCTTTCCAGAGCTTCAACCTGAGCTCACCGCCATCACGCATCGCATCGCGGCCGTTCACCACCAGGTTCAGCACCACCTGCTGCAGCTGTACGGGATCGATGAAGCAGCGGCCCACATCCGGCACCACGTCGAAGGTCAGCCGCACCTGTTTCGGCAGCATGCTGCGCAGGAACGGCTCCATGGCTCGGACTTCCGCGGCGATGTCGATCCAGCGCGGATGCACCGGCTGCCGGCGCGCGAACGTCAGCAGCTGCCGCGTCAGACCTGCGCCGCGCGCCGCCGCATCCATGACCATACCGGCGTCCTCGCGCAGCGGAGAGTCCGCGGGCAACTCCTCCATCAAGACATCGGTCCCGGACATGATGGCGGTGAGGATGTTGTTGAAGTCGTGCGCGACGCCCCCGGCCAGCAGTCCCACCGCCTCCATGCGCTGAGCCCGCTCCATCTGCTCCTGGCGCCGGGCGCGTAAACGTGACACCCGCCGAGCTGCCAAGGCCCCGGCAGCTCCGACGGCAAGCAGCAGCGCAAGCCACAACAGCGGCTGCTCCAGCAGGTGGCGCCGGATGACCACCTCCGCCGCGGCCGGCTCCGACCACGTGCCGCCACTGCGCCGGACCCGCACTTCGAAGGTGTACCGTCCTGGCGGCGGCTTGCGGAACAGCGCCGTGCGATCCCGGGTGGCATACCAGGCATCGTCGAAGCCGCGCAGGCGATGCTCAAACAGCAGGTGTCCCGGTCGCCTGAATGTCGGTGCGGCATAGGTGAACTCGATCCAGTCAGGTCGTGGCCCCACCTCACGCAGGGACAGGTCAGGCAACCGCTGCCCCCCAGCCACCACCCTGTCGACGAGCACATTCGGGGGCGGCCGCTCGACTCCGAGCCGGGCCGGATCGATCACCGCGACGCCGGCCATCGTCGGATACCAGAGTTCACCGCTGCGGCTGCGCCAGGCCGCTGGCTGAAAACCACCGTTGGTCTCGCTGGACGGCATACCGTCACGGGCACCGAACGTTTCCGCCTCGATGTCATCCATGTGCCCTGACGCCACCGCGTCGAGCTCCGCCGCAGCGACGCGGAACACACCCCGGTTGCCGCTCATCCAGATGCCGCCGCGGCCGTCGTCGAGCATGGAGAAGATCTGGGGATCCGGGAGTCCGTGGCGGCTGCTCACGAGACCCACCTGTTCCCCGTCCCAGCGGAGCAGGCCACGCGCGGTGTGGAACCACAGTGCACCCGTTGGGGTCTCCATGGTCCCGAGCACCACCCGGCTCGGCATCTCGGATGCAAACGGCGGCGATCGAAGGACGCCGTCCTCCAGCAGGTAGAGACCGTCGCCGTCCGTCGCCACCCACAGCCGCGCCTCCCGATCCCGAAACAGATTGACCACGTGGCCGATAGCGTCGCCCGACTCCGGCAGGATGTCCTCGAAACGTCCCTCCCCATAAGCCAGCAGGCCACCCAGCGTTCCGATCCAAAGGGTTTCACCGTCGTGCAGCAGCGCGGCCACCGATGGATGCTTCAATCCATCGTCGCGGCCGAACTGGCGAACGCCACCGTCACGATCGCGCCGGTTCAAGCCGTCCCGGGTACCGATCCAGGTCTCTCCCTCCGGTCCCTCCGCCAGCGACAGGACACGATCACTGTTGAGGCCATCGACGGGCTCGGCCACGCCGTCCATCATGCGAACGACGCCACCGCCGAAGGTGCCGATCCACATGGCGCCATCGCTGTGTTCCATGACGGGCAGCACCGGGGCCGCAGGCAGCCCATCGCGCTCCTTGATGCCAAGTATCGGCGTCAGTGCCAGCTGCACCAGACCACCACCGCCTGTCCCCAGCCAGATGCTGCGCTCACGGTCCTGAAACAGTGCCAGTACCGAGCCGCTGGACAACCCGTCCGCCACCGTCAGCCGCTCGATGCGCCCACCGCAGACCCGGATGACGCCGGCGCCGGCGGTGCCGATCCAGATCGCCCCCGAGTCATCCTCGAGCAGAGCGTTGGCATGTGCATCCGTCGTGACGCCGAATTGCGTGCTGAGGTCCTCGAGATGACCATCGTGCATGCGATACAACCCTTCCCGGGCGGCGATCCATACAGAACCGTCGGCGCGCTCGAGCAACGCCCCCACGAATAGGCGCTCGAGGCGCTCGTCGTCCATGGGGCGTCGGAAGCGGTCACCGTCGAACCACTGCAGGCCGTCGCCCTCGTGCCCCACCCAGACCCCGCCTGCGCGCCTCGAGGCCAGCGCTCGGACCGTGGCGCCCTCTGATTCCGGCATCTGCATCAGTGGCGCGTCAGCGTGCTCCCTCCGCAGCAGACCCCGGCCCCGGGTACCCGCCCAGATCCTGCCAGTGGCCTCGGCCAACAGATCCGTCACCCCGTGATCACTGACCCAGATCAGGACCGGCGAGCGACCCGGTGACGCCAGTTCGACGATGCCCGCGGCCGACGTCCCGCCCAACAGGTTGCCGGCGGCGTCCACGGTGAGGGCATCCATTGTTTCCGGCGCATCGCCGATGACCTCCGCCACGGGGGCGCGCTGAAACGACGCTCCGTCGAAGCGGGCCAGCCCATCCTCTGTCCCCACCCAAAGGAAGCCTTCCGCGGTCTGGGCCAATGCGGTGACGGTATCCAGCGGCAGACCCTCGGTGGTCCGCCAGATCTGAATGCGGTAGTGGGAGAGGTCGCGATCGCAGTCCGCAGCGATCGGCATCGACACCCACGGTGCAGTGAGCGCGAGGATCAGGCACGCGACCCGGCTTCGGCCCCCAGGCTTTCGAGGATTGCCTGGATCACGGCCATGCCTCATGTAACGACTCCAGGGACTGGCAGCGCAGCATGCAGCCAGATCGATGCGTACCAGTCGTGCGCCCCGAACATGACTGCGCGTCGCGCTAGCATAGACCATGCACGGTACCCCCCGCCCCCGCGCAGGGCCCCGAATCCCCGTGGCACAATCGGTCCTGCCTAACGGGTATCGACCTGCACGGGCCACACGGACCGACCCGGATCGCGCCGCGGCGCGG
>SKUB01000356.1 GCA_007122315.1 Pseudomonadales bacterium
GGCCGCGCGGATTGCCGATGGCGTAGCGGAACGATGTTTCGAGCCAGGGCGTCGGTTGATAGGTGATGTTGTAGAGGTCGACGATGTTCTTGCGCGAGTACGTGATGGACAGCGTGGCCTCATCGAGCATGCGGGCGCTGGGCACGTCGAGCACGCCGCCGACGCCGAAGTCGTTGAGTTCGGCATGACCCGGTACGGCCATGGCCAGCAGCACCCCGAGCATGGGCAACCATCGGCGCTGAAGCCGGGGGCAACGAGGGCAGAATCGCGCCTTGAGCACTACGCGAACCATGGCTTCGATTCGGCGTGGCGCTGATCGCGACGCCCGCTTTGCGGACGTCTGCTCCCACTGGGCCTCGCGGGCATCATGGCGGGTCCCGGCGCGACGGTGGGCCTCGCGGGCATCATGGCCTTTCCTGGCGCTGCGGCGGGCACGACCGGTCTCGGCGGGCTTCGTTGGATGCGATACTGCGTTGCGTTCGTCAACACGGTCCCCAGCGGAGCGGCAGTCACCGGCTCCGGCAATCAATCTCGTTCGAACCGGACCTGAGTCCGGAGCGAGGCATGAACGTTTCGGAATCTACGGACGTCTGTGCGTCGGCCCGCTCGGATGCGTCGACGGCTTCATCGCCTTGCTTCATTGCGGAACGCGATCTTGCTCAGTGATGACGCATGGGTGCAAGCCCTGCGTCCACCTCCTCCAAATCCGGCGAACGTATGTCACCGAGATAGCCGTCCACCAGCGTGCTCAACTGACGGCGAATGCCGTCGTGATCTCCGGCGAGACACTTCTCTTCGAGAATCTGCAGGCGCTTCTCGAGAACCGGCCAGTCCAGGCACTGCTCCCGAGCGCGCATGATCATGGGGTGGCCGGCCGGCGAGACGTTGCCGTCGATGAGCAGTTCTTCGTAGAGCTTCTCGCCTGGGCGCAGTCCGGTAAAGACGATTTCGACGTCGCCGTCGGGATTGTCTTCATCCCGGACAGTCAGACCACTCAAATGAATCATGCGCCGAGCGAGATCGTAGATGCGCACCGGCTTGCCCATGTCGAGGACGAAGACGTCGCCGTCGCCGCCGAGCGCCCCGGCCTGCAGTACGAGCTGCGCCGCCTCGGGGATGGTCATGAAGTAGCGAATGATGGCGCGGTCGGTCACGGTCACCGGCCCGCCGCTGCGGATCTGCTCGCGGAACAAAGGCACCACGGAGCCGGAGGAGTCGAGTACGTTGCCGAAGCGCACCATGGACATGCGGGTACCGCTGCCGGCATCGGCCGCCCTGGCTTGCACGATCAGCTCGGCGACGCGCTTGCTCGCACCCATGACGTTGGTCGGGTTGACCGCCTTGTCGGTGGAAATGAGCACGAAGGTCTCGACGCCGACGGCCTGGGCCGCCTGGGCGACGCGCAGGGTACCGAAGGCGTTGGTGCGCACCCCCTCAACCGGATTGTCTTCCACCAGCGGGACGTGTTTGTACGCCGCAGCATGATAGACGGTCTCGACGTCATGGCTGCGCATCACGGTCTCGACCCGGCGGCCATCGAGGACACTGCCGAGCGCGGCGACCAGCTCGAAGTCGATGCCGCGGCTGGTCATGCGGGCGCGCAATTCACGCTCGATGCAATACAGCCCGTACTCACTCTGTTCGAACAGCACGAGGCGTTTCGGGCGGCGGTCGAAGATCTGCCTGCACAGCTCGCCGCCGATGGAGCCGCCGGCACCGGTGACCATGACGCAGCGGTCGCGAATGCAGCGGTCGAGAAGATCGGCGTCCGGCGGGACCGGCTCGCGCCCGAGCAGGTCGTCGATCTCCACTTCCCGGAGTTCGTCCACCTTGCAGACGCCGGAGACGATGTCGGCCAGCGCCGGAACGGTCAGGACGCGGACCGGCAGCGCCTCGAGTGTCTCGACGATCTCGCGGCGGCGCTGCCGCGTCGCCGACGGCATGGCGAGCAGCACGGATCTGATCTTGCAGCTGCGCACCAGCTGCCCGATGTCGGCAGCGGGGTAGACCGGCAGGCCGCGAATCTCGGTCCCCCAGCGCGCGGGATTGTCGTCCACGAAACCGATGGCACGCTCGTCCTCGCCATGCTCCAGCATGCCGGCAAGCTGGATGCCGGCGGTTCCGGCACCGTAGATGAGCACCGTTCGCTTCTTGCCGCGGCCGTTGGTGGCGAGCCACATGCGCGCCAGCAGGCGCGAGGTGCCGAGCCCACCCGCGAGGAGGACGGGAAACAGTGCGAACGTGGCGACGGGGATGGCGTCGATGCCGATCGCCAGCACGGCGAGCACGAATGCGACCGTAGCCCAGGCGACGCCCTTCGTGATGGTGAGCACCGTCGGCAGGCCCATGTAGCGGACCACGGAACGGTAGAGTCCGACCATCGCCAGAACGGCAATGGAACTGACGATGACCAGAGGAAGCAGGAACGGGCTGTCGATGAGGGGCTGAGGCAACAGCTGGCCCAAACCCAACGCGAAAGCGCCCCAGACGGCCAACGCGATGACGGCGGTGTCGGCGCAGACCACCAGGCGCCGCTTCACCGGCCGTGACAGCTCGACAAGACTGCGTCGGACGCCGAGCAGGAGTCGATCCGAAGCGTCCATCAGCGATTCCATCCCGTGTGCAGAACGTACTTGTCCACCGCCGGGACGACGTTCCGATCAACCGTTACGATACCTTGACCCCCAACCACTGTGACCTTCCCGGGCTTTTGTGAGCACCTCCATGTACTTAGGAGTATAACCACAAGTAGAGCATCAAGCATCACGCGATTGCGTTCTGTGACATATTTCTCCGAACGCGCGAGACTTTAAGATAGTCCAGAATCGCCACGCCCGCTGCGCGGACGTGCGCTCCGACCGGGAGGTGGCAGACATCCTGGCACATCGCAGCATGCGGGTTGATGCGGACGTTGCGATCGGGGGAGGAATGGTTGGCGGAGAGGGAGGGATTCGAACCCTCGATGGGCTTTTAACCCATACTCCCTTAGCAGGGGAGCGCCTTCGACCACTCGGCCACCTCTCCAGAGGGCGCGCATGATAGCACGCGAAAAACGTATGCCCAGGGCGCAGTCGAACGGACCCCGGCCACGCAAGCACTCAGCTGCGATCCTCGGGCTCGCCCGGTGAATCGCCTTGTTCGCCCTGGATCCGCTGGTAGATCTCCTCGCGGTGCACGGCAACGTCCTTCGGTGCGCTGACGCCGATCCGGACCTGATTACCCTTGACGCCGAGCACAGTGACGGTCACCTCGTCTCCGATCATCAAGGTCTCTCCCACCCGGCGTGTCAATATCAACATGCTGCTTCCTCCATGACGGCCGCATCGGCTCCTGCCGCACGCCGTTCCTGCTCCCGTCCCGACCGTATGGTAACGGTCCGTTGCGGGAGCGTCAGGGTCTCCGTCCTCTCAACCCAGAGAATTGCCTTTCCCACCATCCCGGCTGCCCCCGGTGACAGCTCCATTTCAGGCTCGCCGGGTCAATCGATCTCCTCCTCGGCCGAGCCCGAAAGCTCGAAGGCCTGGTGAATCGCCCGTACGGCGAGTTCCAGATACTTCTCGTCAATCACCACCGAGATCTTGATCTCGGACGTCGAGATGATCTGGATGTTGATGTTCTCCGCCGCCAGCGCGTCGAACATGCGCATGGCAACACCCGCGTGGGAGCGCATGCCGACGCCCACCGCAGACACCTTCACGATGCGGTTGTCGCCCGTGACCTCGCCGGCGCCCATCTCCGCAGCAACTTTCCGCACCAGTCGCATCGCATCGGCGTAGTCGCTGCGCTTGACCGTGAACGTGAAGTCGGTCTGGCCCGCGGCGCCCACGTTCTGGACGATCATGTCGACTTCGATGCCTTCGGCGCTGACGGGGCCGAGCATCTTCGACGCCACGCCGGGTACGTCCGGGGCACCCTGGATCGTGATCTTGGCCTCATCGCGAGCAAATGCAATGCCCGACACGACGGGCTGTTCCATGGCGTCGGACTCCTCTGTGGTGATCAGGGTACCGCTGCCCGTCTCTTCGAAACTGGACAGGACGCGCAGCGGGATGCCGTACTTGCCGGCGAATTCCACCGAGCGTGGGTGCAGGACTTTCGCGCCGAGACTCGCCATCTCAAGCATCTCCTCGAAGGTGATGCGGTCGAGTCTGCGCGCGCTCGGCACCACCCGCGGGTCCGTAGTGTAGACCCCATCCACATCCGTGTAGATCTGGCATTCATCTGCGCGCAGTGCGGCCGCAAGCGCGACCGCCGTGGTGTCCGAACCGCCGCGGCCGAGTGTCGTGATGTTGCCCTGCGCATCCACGCCCTGGAATCCGGCCACCACCGGCACGCGGCCGGCTTCGAGATCCTCGCGCAGGCGCTCGGTGTCGATCTTCTCGATGCGGCTGCGGGTGTGGTGACCGTTGGTGTGAATCGAAACCTGGTCGGCCAGATAGGACCGGGCCGCAACGCCGCGCTCGAGCAGGGCCATGCTGGTCAGGGCGACGCTGACCTGCTCGCCCGAGGCCAGCAGCACATCGAGCTCGCGCTCGTCCGGTTCCGCCTGAACGGCGTTCGCCAGGTCCACCAGGCGGTTCGTCTCCCCGCTCATGGCGGAGACCACCACCACGACCTGATGGCCTGCCGCGCGGAAACCGGCAACGCGCTCGGCCACCGCCTGAATGCGTTCGACGCTGCCGACGGACGTGCCGCCGAACTTCTGTACATAGAGCGCCATCGTCGTTCGATCCTGACCTGACTCATGCCGGAAAACACCGGCTTAACGCCGCCCGCCGAGGCGCACCCCATCGCGAATGGGCCCCTCATCGCAGGAAGCCGAACCCCGTGCCCCTGTGCACGCCAGTGGGAGCGAACGTCGGGCGTAGCCCGGCGTTGCGATCGCGGGCTGCTCGGAACTTCAGGCGGCCTGTTGCGCCACCCACTCGGAGACACCTTTGAGCGCAGCGGGCAGCGCTTCCGGACGCTCGCCGCCTCCGGCACGGGCCATATCCGGGCGACCGCCACCCCGGGCGCCCACCTGCTCCCCCACCCACTTCACCAGGTCTCCGGCGCGTACCTTGTCGGTGAGATCGGAGGTGACACCGGCGATCAGCGCCACTTTGCCCTCGTGGACGGCAGCGAGGACGATCACGGCCCGGCCGAGCTTGTTCTTGAGCTGATCCAGCGTGGTCAGCAGGGATTTCGGATCCGCGCCGTCGAGTTGCTGCGCGAGGACCTTGATGTCACCCACGTCGACTGCGCTGGCCGCCAGATCGTCACCCTGAGCAGCCGCCATTCGGCCCTGCAGCTGGTTGAGGCGCTTCTCGAGGCTGCGGTTCTCCTCCATCAGCGCCTGCACCTTGCGCTCGAGCTCCTCCGGTGCGGCCTTCAGGGTTCCGGCGATGGCGTCCAGCGTGCGCTCATGGTGCGCCATCCAGGCCAGCGCGCCCGACGCGGTCACCGCTTCGATGCGGCGGATGCCGCTGGCCACACCCTGCTCGGCGACGATGCGCATGACGCCGATGTCGCCGGTACGGCGGACGTGCGTGCCACCGCACAGCTCCATGGAGAAACCATCCCCCATGCTGAGGACGCGCACCTGGTCGTCGTACTTCTCGCCGAACAGGGCCATGGCGCCGCGCTCGCGGGCGGCATCGAAATCCATCAGCTCGGTGCCCACCTCGGAGTTCTGCCAGATCGTCTCGTTGACCCGGTTCTCGATGGCAGCGAGCTCTTCATCCGTCACCGGCTGATAGTGGGAGAAGTCGAAGCGCAGCCGGTCTTCGGCCACCAGTGAGCCCTTCTGTTCCACATGGGCGCCGAGCACCTCGCGCAGGGCCGCGTGCAGCAGGTGGGTGGCGGAGTGATTGCGGGCGATGCGGACGCGGCGGTCACCATCCACCCGCAACGCGACGGTATCGCCCACGGCGAAGCGGCCCTGCTCGACGACGCCCACGTGCAGGTGCTGCGCGGCACCGGGCCGCGTATCGGCCACCTGGAACAGCGCGTCCTGGCCTTCGATGCGGCCGCTGTCGCCGACCTGACCGCCGGCCTCGGCGTAGAACGGCGTCCGGTCCACCACCACGATGCCTTGCTGCCC
>SKUB01000163.1 GCA_007122315.1 Pseudomonadales bacterium
GGCAGGGTCGACCAGAGGCGATCGTGAATGCTCACGTGGGCGCGCTGCAGCTGCCGGGTGCGGGAGGCCCAGAACCGCTCCCGCGGGTTGTGCCGGTTCCAGAGATTCAGGTCCCCGACCTGAGGGCCCTCCGGTGTGATGATGCGGAACACGCAGCCGGCGGCAACGGTCCAGGCGCGGCCACTGCGGATGGGCACCTCGATGCGATCAACGAGGCTGCGGCCTCCGCCCTCGCGCAGGCGGTCGTAGAAGGCGGTATCCACCTCGAACGCGGATCCCGATCCAGCCTGATAGGCCGCGGCGGGTGTCGCAACCATGTCTGCCTCCTGGGTCGGAATGCTTCCCCTAAGACCACCGCCTGCTAGCGGAACTCCAGACCTTCGAAGCTGCCGTTCGAGCGCCATTCCTTGAGGTACTTGAAGAACGCCATCGCGCCGTGGGGATAACCGACGAACAGGCGCGCCTGGGGGCCCGTAGGCTGTCCCTCGTTGTTGTAGTAACCAGGTGTGCAGTCCTGCGATCCGATCATGCGTCCCGCCCCCGTCAGCAGCAGCTGAATCCATTCCTCTTCCGCTTGCTGCGAAACTTCGACCTCGTCGTGACCGTGGTCCAGCGCGTGCTTGACGATCATGGCGATGGTCCGGCCTGACTCCGTCAGGTTGTGCGGGACGTTCGAGATCAGATTGGCGCCCTGGGTCGGCTGGACGATGAATGCGTTCGGGAAGCCGTGGACGTGGGTGCCGTGCTTCGTGCGCATGCCGTCGGCCCAGTACTCGGAGAGCTTCACGCCGCCGCGGCCGACCATGTCGTAGCCGGCGCGCTCGTGATACGCCGTGCCGACTTCGAAGCCGGATGCATAGATGATGCAGTCCACTTCGTAGGCCTGGCCGGCGACCACGACGGCGGTTTCGGTGATGCGCTCGACGCCCAAGCCGTTCGTATCGACAAGCGTCGTGCTCGGCTCGTTGAACGCCTGCAGATACTCGTCGTGGAAGCACGGCCGTTTGCACAGCTGTCGATACCAAGCTTTCAGCGGTTCGGCCGTCTGCGGATCCTCGACGATGGCCTCGACCCGCATCCGGATCTCTTCCATCTTCTCGAAGTCGGCGTCTTCGAACGCTTCCCACATCTTCGCCGGGGTGCGTTCTTCCGCGGGCAGGCTGGCGATCCTGGCCTGGATCCTGCGCGACAGGTCGGTCCAGCCGTCCATGACCAGATCCACCTCGGCCATGCCACCGGTCTGATTGGCGGTGAAATTTTCCAGCCAGCGCTGCTGCCAGCCTGGTGTCGCGATTTCCTTGAACCACTCCGGATCCGTCGGCCGGTTGTCACGCACATCCACGGACGACGGGGTGCGTTGGCACACGTAGAGCTTTTTGCAGGCGCGCGCGAGGTGCGGGACGCACTGCACGGCAGTGGCTCCGGTGCCGATGATCGCGACGCGTTTGTCCGCGAGCTTGTCCAGCGGCGCGCCGGACGGGTCGCCGCCGGTGTAGTCGTAGTCCCAGCGGCTGGTATGGAAGGAGTGGCCACGGAACGACGTGAGGCCTGGAATGCCCGGCAGCTTGGGCACGTGCAGCGGTCCGGTTCCCATGCCGACGAACTGGGCGGTGAACTCGTCACCGCGATTGGTGCGGATGATCCAGTACGACTGATCGTCGTCCCAGACCAGGTCCTTCACTTCAGTGTGGAACAGCGCGTTGTCGTACAGGCCGTACTGTTTGCCGATGCGCTGGCAGTGTTCGAGGATTTCGGGCGCATGCGTGTACTTCTCGCTCGGCATGTGGCCCGTTTCCTCGAGCAGCGGCATGTACACGAACGCTGCGGTGTCACACTGCGCGCCGGGATAGCGGTTCCAGTACCAGGTCCCGCCGAAGTCACCCCCCTTCTCGATGATGCGCACGTCGTCGACGCCCGCTTCCTTCAGCCGTGCGCCCGTGACGAGACCCGCGAAGCCGCCGCCGATGAACGCGAACGTCACGTGATCGGTCTTCGGCGCCCGCTCCACCCGCGGCGTGTAGGGATCGTCCAGGTAGTGCGACAGCTGCCCCTGAAGGCGCAGGTACTGATTGTTGCCGTCGGGACGCAGCCGCTTGTCGCGTTCTTCAGCGTACTTGCGGCGCAGCGCGTCCTTGTCGATGGGCTTGCGCAGGGCGGGTGGGGGCGTGGTGACGCTCATAGACGATCCTCAGGATTACTGCTGCAAGGCCCTGTGTTCGGGGCCAACGCGCCAAGTGTGATTTCCGGAGTTTACACCCGAGACCTGCAACCTGATCCGCTGCCTGACCCGGCGGGAGGGCTTCATGATTCACCGGCCACGCCTTCGGACAGCACCAGCGCCCCGACGCTGCCGTCATCGACTTCCCGGGCCCGGGTGTGAAACTCCAGAAACCGCGGGGTCAGATCGACGACGCGGACGCTCTCGCTTTGGGGCTCGGCCGCAGTCGCCCCGCTCGACAGCCCCAACACCAGGGCGATGACAACAAACGGCGCTGGCCATGCGCGCGCCATCCTCTTCTCATCCTTAAGCCACAGCGAGGTCCGCGAAGCTCCAAGCCTAACACAACTAATTGATTTCAATAGAAAAGTCGGGGCATCGGCAGATCTGGTAGAAGTCGAGACAGCGTAAGGTAACCGGCTGCATCAGACGTCAAGCTTCTGAGTTCAACTCGGGTTGTCGAGTTCATTGGTGAGATCCCGGATCGAGCCCGGATGAATGCCGTGGCTCACTTGGAAGCCGAGCTTTTCCGTGAGGAATTCCTCGAATGACATCCAGCGACCGTCGAGGCGAACCTTGTTCGTCCAGGCGCAGACGGTCACCAGCTGACTCGGATCGGGTGTGTTCTGGAACGCCTGCTTCAGGGTGGCGATGGCGCGCCGGGTCTCGAGCCGCAGCTCCATCTGCTCCATGACGATGCTCGCGAAGTCCTTGAGCACCGCTTCGTCAGCCGCATCGAATTCCCTCGGCTGAAAATCGAGGATATTGAACGTGCCGAGCCGATAACCGTCCCGCGTGCGCAGCGGGGCGGCGGCGTAGAAGCGCAGTCCGAACGACCCTGCGACGAGCGGATTCGCGAGAGTTCGGGGATCATCGACCGCATCCCTGACCACATACGCGTCGTCGCTCAGGATGACGGATGCGCAGAGGCCTGGCGACCGACTGATTTCCTTCGTCTCCAGGCCGAAGCCGGAGTGAAACCAGATCCGGTCTTCATCCACGAGCGAGACGAGGGACACCGGGACGTTGAAGTGGCGCGCCGCGAGTGCGGTGATCGTGTTGAACGCGCCATCTCCAGGCGTCTTCAACGATTCGTAGCCATGCAGCGCGCGCAGGCGCTCTGCTTCGAGAGCAGGGTCGTCGGTGGTCATGGGCAGCTCCTAGGCGCAGGCGGGAGTCGGGGCTCCATGAACCGCCGGCGCCAACCGACTATCTGAACCGGGATCTGGCCTCGTCGAACGCCTTCGACATGCTGTCGATAGCCTTGTCGAAGCCGGACTTCAGATCGGCCCAGGCTTCGTCACCAGCCTGCCGCATTTCCTTCAGCTTCTGCTCGGCCTTGTCGCGCTGCGTACGCATTTCGCTGAGGCGTTTCTGCTGCTGGATTCTGGCATCGGCACTGGCTTCCTCGGCCCTCGCCCTGAGTTTCTTGATCTCAGCGTCCCATTGATCCAGCCGGGCTTTGAGCTTGTCAACGTACTCGTCGCGTTCGGACATTGCGGGGTCCTCCATTCCGAGATACGGCACCGAGCCGCCATCGCCTGAACAACGACGGCCCCCTGTGAGGGTACAACATCTCGATGGAAGCCAGCCGGACCTTGACCGCTGGCCGGCTGGGGTCAGACCACCGCAGCTCAGACCACGTCCACGCCCGGAACGCCGCAGGCGAACAGTCTCAGGCTGGTATGGCAAAATTCAAGAACGTTCCGTAGTGCCATGGAGGTAGCCTCATGCAGCGTGCAAGCGTTCTCCTTTTTCTCTCCTCTGTCCTCGTCCTCGGGGCGGCCTGCGCCCGCGCCGAATTCCAGCTGCACAGCCCGGATTTCGAGGACGGCGGCATGCTCGCGGAAAGGCACGTGTTCGCAGGCTTCGGCTGCAGCGGCGACAACCGCTCGCCGGCGCTCGCATGGAGTGATCCGCCGGAGGGCACGGAGAGCTTCGCCTTGCTCGTGCACGACCCGGACGCGCCCATCGCCAGCGGCTGGTGGCACTGGGTCCTGATCGACATCCCGGCCGACACGCGAGCGCTGACGGCGAACGCGGGTGATCCAGCAGCGGGGCTCGCGCCGGAGGGCAGCCGCCAGATCGTCACCGATTTCGGCGTGCCGGGCTGGGGCGGCCCCTGCCCGCCGGAGGGCCGCGAACCGCATCGCTACAACTTCACGCTGGTGGCGCTCGATACCCCGCAGCTGGAGATTCCCGAGGGCGCCAGCACGGCGTTGGTGGCGTTCATGGTCGAGGGTGCGAAGCTGGGCGAGGCCCGCCTGACCGGCCTCTACCAGCGTTGAGTCCAATGCGGGCGACTGGAACCGTGCTGCTGGCGACGGCGCTGATGGCTGGCTGCACCCCGGCGCCCCAGGACACAACGCGGGTCCAGGTCGTCGAGGCCTCCCTGCCCTCTCTGCAGGCAGCCATCCTCGCGGGCCAGGTGAGCTGCGTCGAGGTCGTTGATGAGCATCTCGCGCGGATCAAGGCATTCGACGCCCCGCGTGGACTCGGCGCCATCTCTACGCTGAACCCGGCGGCGCGTGCACGGGCCGCTGAGATCGATGCGGCGCTCGCCCGCGACGAGCTGCCCGGACCGCTGCTTTGTGCGCCGCTGCTGATCAAGGACAACTTCGATACCCACGACCTGCCGACCACAGGCGGTTCGGTGGCGTTGATCGATCATGTGCCCGAAGCGGATGCCTTCGTCGTCTCGCGACTGCGCGTCGCAGGCGCGGTGGTGCTGGCCAAGACCAACATGGGCGAGTGGGCGTTCAGCCCAAGGCAGACGGTTTCTTCATCGCATGGGCGTACCGCCAACGCCTATGCCCTGGATCGGACACCGGCTGGTTCCAGCGGTGGGACCGCCTCGGGCGTCGCCGCGAGCTTCGCGGTTGCAGGACTTGGGACCGATACCGGTAACTCCGTGCGCGGTCCCGGCGCCCACCTCGGGCTGGTGGGCCTGCGCCCGACGCTGGGACTGCTGTCGCGCAGCGGCATCGTTCCACTCGCCTTCGATCGGGACACCGCCGGCCCCATGGCGCGCAGCGTGCGCGATGCTGCGCTGCTGCTGAACGTCATGGCCGGTTCTGATCCCGAGGACCCGTATACGCAGGAGGCGGATGCGCGCCGGGCGGACGACTACACGGCCGGCCTGGATGCCGCTGCCATGCAAGGGCGGCGCCTCGCTGTGCTCTGGCCCCACGCCGACCCCGACGAGGGCGACACCGATGTTTTCGAATTGTTCGCCCGCGCACTCGAAGATCTCGAGCAGCTCGGGGCGACGCTGCTGCCAGCGTGGCGCATCCCCGAGCTCGATGCCCTGCTGACACCCGAGCTGTTCTGCGGCCGTTTCCGCTACGACATGGCCCGCTACCTCGAGCGCTCGGGTGGGGCTGCGCTGCTCCGTGACGTGGTGGACGTTCTCGACACCGGCCAGTACAGCCCGGATGTCGAGGCCGGATTGCGCCGCGCCCTGGACACCTCGGCGGATACCCATCCCGGCGAGGCCAATCCGAACTGCCGCGACTTCGCGACACACGAAGGCAGACAGGCATTGCTGGCCGCCGTGGTAGCGGCGATGAACGCCGACGCGGTTGATGCGCTGGTGTTCCCGACCTGGCGCCACCCGCCGGCCCCACTGGAGAGTGCGGTCGAAGACTACCGCGGTGACAATTCCCAGGGACTGGTACCAGCGGCAGGCCTGCCGGCGGTCACCGTACCGATGGGGATGCTCTGGGACGAGCTGCCGGTCGGGCTGCAGATCGCCGGCCGACCCTGGGATGACGCCATGCTGCTGGCCCTGGCCTACGCCTACGAGCAGGCAACAGGCCACCGCCGTCCGCC
>SKUB01000390.1 GCA_007122315.1 Pseudomonadales bacterium
CAATCTGGCACGGAGTGTGTAAGGACATGGACGTACAGCGAGACCCCGCAGCAAGCCGGGGACGTTCAAGGAGGGAAGCCGACATGCTCGCACTCAATCGCATCAGCCGCCTGCGGAGCCCCCGCAGCAATCTGGCCTCGACCGCACTGCTGGTCATCACCTTCAGCGTGTTCGCGGTGATCGCCCACTTCGCAGTGGAGCAGCAGCGCACCGGTGCCGAAGTGGTACGGGAATCACCCCCCGCCGCAGCCAAGGCGGAGCAGTTGGACCTCTGGTCGCTGCTGCACCATTTGCGGTTCTGACGGAGGTAAGACCATGCATCATCATGACCAGCGTCCACCCCGTTTCCTGCGCGATACCACCGCAGCCTACCTCGGCGGTGTCTGTGCAGGAATCGCCCGGGGACTCGGGATCCGCGCCATAGGTGTACGCGTTGCCGTCGCGGTCTGCGCGGTGCTGTTCACCGCCCCCACGCTCATCGCCTACGGCGCCGCATGGTTGTTCATGCACAGCCGCGACGAGTTCCGCCTGCCCTGAAGATTCCGGGCCTGCAAGCTCGCCTGCCACAGCAGGACGTCAGGCCCGGGAATCCGGCTTCGGCAGCACCACATAGCCCGCGCGCGGAAAGTGCACCACGATTTCACCCAGTTCCGGGTGCCGCCGCAAGAGGGCAATCTCCTCCGGGTTCACCACCAGAATCTCGCCGCTGACGAAATCGCGGCCGTAGTCATCCGGTGCCACCTCGACCTTCATCCCCGGCCGCAGACCGTTGGGCTCATTCGGGTCACCCGACGGCAGCGTTTCCGGAATCTCCACCGCGGCCACGGACAGCGCATCGCGGGCCCCGACCTCCCGCCGCTGACCGTGACCGATGGCTTTAAGACCGTCCTCCCAGGCCCGCACCCGTGGGAAGCCGTCGATCAGTTCCGCCTCCTCGGGACACACCTGACGCAGGAACCAGACCACGTGCCAGGGGTTGAGATCGAGCATCCCGGGCGCATCACCGCCCAGGAAGCGACGGCCGTCAGCCAGTTGCCGATCGAGAAAGGCGAGATGGGCGCGGTACTGCTCCCGCATGACCGGAACCGCCGCCCGCATGCGGGCGATGTCGAACTCGGTCCCGGACATGTGGGCGCGATCGTCGATGAAGGACTGGGATACCGAATGGCCGATGGTTCCGAAGATCAGCTGCACCGCCACCATGAAGAAGCTGCGATCGGACCAGAACCCCAGAGCATCCGCGAGCCCGGTGGTCCCGTGCGGGTACAGCGTCGGTTCGGGATGGCGGCGCTCCAGCTCACGCAGGATCACGGCCGTGTCGCACCAGACCTCGGCACCGATCTGCATGGACGGCGTGCGCCGATACCCACCGGTCAACGGCACATAGTCCGGCTTCGGCATCATGTTCGGGATCAGCACGCTGCGCCAGGCAATGCCCTTGATGCCGAAAGCCAGCCGCACTTTTTCCGAGAACGGCGAGCTGTCGTAGTGATGGAGAATGGGTTCCTGCAAGTTCAACTGCGCCTCCTGCGCCCGATCGCGCAGCCGTCATCGAATCCGGCCGCTCTTTCGACGCACGCCGTCGTGGCGCCGTCGGTGTTTCAGGCCCGGGGAGCCGGGCCCGCTGGTTCAGGCGCCGAGCGTGAGCTCGCCGCCAGAATCTCGAAATCTCTGACGAGACTTCCAAGGCGATTCGAGAGCCGCCGCCTCTGAGCATCGTCGAGACTGCTGAGCAGCTCCACCGCAAAGCGTCGATAGACGGCCTGGCGGTTCTCCACCACCTCGCGATAGCTGTCCGGATACCAGCGCTCGCGATGCAGCATGAGTTCCGTGATGCGAGCCTTGAACGCGTTCGTCCGCTCGCGTTCGTCGAGTGCGGCGATCAGATCCGCCTGCCACAGCCTGCGAAACGCCACCCACTCCTGGTTGTCCGGCTCGATGTCCTCGCTCGCAGCTTCGAGCATCACTTCCTGCGCAGGCGTCAGCCGCCCGACCCACCGATCCAGTGAATCCCGTGTTTTCTCGCGCCACACCGCCCGCTGCTCCGCCTCGGGCAGACCCTCGTAGTCCGCATTGAGCTCCGCGTTGGATTCCTCGAGCACCTTGGCGAGCCCGCTGATCTGCCTGTCGCTGAAGCCCGCCATCAGATCCACCAGCGAAGGCAGCGCCTCGCGCATCATGACTTCGAACAGCGCCTGGCCCCGCTCCTCGAAGGCCTTCGCCTGCTCGAGATCGAAGCCGTTGTCGACGGCCGTCTCGAAGTCCGTGAGCAGCGCCGACAATTCGGGCAGCTGCTCATAGCGATGCCAGTGCAGGTAGACCCGTGCCTCCTGACGGAGCCAGCTGCGCTGGGCCCGATTCAGATCCACGTAGTCGGTGGCGCGCCACACCACGGCCCGGTCCAGGTTCGAATACACCAGACGCAGGCCGCTGCAGCCGGACAGCAGGCCGAATGCGACCAGCAGCAACAGGCCGCGCCACAGCGCCGTCATGCCGCGATCAGAGCAGGCCCGCATGGGTACAGTCTCCTTCGAGTTCGGTAATCCAGGCCCCCACGAGAGCCACCGCCTCGTGATGCACCAGGCTGCGCCCCAGCTCCGGCATCATCACGGCCGGGTCGGAGTGGGCCATCCGGTACATCATGATGGACGCCTCCGGCCTTCCCGGCCAGATGCCCACGGCCAGACCGCCGGCACCCCTGCCTGCGGCCACCGGCGGTTTGCAGACGCCGAGTTCGAACGCGCGCTCGGCATCGTAGCGCAGATCGAGCCCGGCACTCGCCGCCGTCCCGGAACCGCGGTGGCAGTGAGCACAGTTCACGTCCAGATAGGCGCGCGCATCCGGGCCGCGCGGCCAGGCCGTCACTTCCGTGTCGTCCTCTACCCAGGTCCGCTGACGCCAGACCGCGTACTGATCGCCGTGCGCCGGCCACTCGAGGGTCGCCAGATTCGCAGGCTTCGGGCCGATGGGCGCCAGCGCCCGCTGCTCGCGGCCACCCCCGTGGCAGGCGGCACACTGGTTGCGGTCCGGGACCAGGTAATCGAAGGTGCGGCCATCCTCAGCCGTCAGCTCCAGCAGCGCGCCCACATTCGTTCGGCGTGCGTCGCGCCCGTCCGCATCCCACAGGTAGGCCACCGCCTCCCAGCCCTCTGCCTGATGGCGGAGGATGCGCGTCTCCACGAGCCGCATGCCCGCAAGTGCCAGCGGTTCGTCCGGCCCGGCGATCCCCGGCGCAAGACGCAGCGCCACGCCGTCGCCGGCCACCGGGTAGTAGAAGGTCTTGGTGATGATCGTCCCCACCGGAAACTGCAGCACTGAAGCAGCTTCGACCCCGTTCGCGGCCGCCGCCTGCCCGTCGGGCAGGTGGACGGTGCGATATTTCGAGGAGTAATCGGAGAACAGCGCATGGCCGAGGTCGTAGGCGAAACCTGATCGCGGCCGCAGCGCATCCCCGTCGCGCTCGAGGACGCCGAGATCCTCAAGCCGCTCCGGCAGCGGGGCCTGCAGCGGCCAGGACGCCGGCGTCTCACTGCAGGCGACCAGCATGACCGCCACGAGAAGCCCGAACACGCAGCGCATGACAGCAGGCTACTCCCAGCCGACGACCACGTCGGCATCCGCATCGCTGATCCCCGCCAGCGGCTGCAGCTGGCAGTCAAACGTATCGACGGCGAAGCGGGCGTCGGCAAAGCCGCCCGGCGCATCGAGAATCATCGCGTCCGACTCGGAATTGTCGTGGGCGCAGATCACGGGATCGGTGGCCCCTTCGCGGATGAAGCCGTCCCAGAGCAAGGGCGGCAGGTCCCGTTCGAGGGCCTGCGCGAGCATGATCAGCGGCTCCGAGTCCGGCGCATAGCCGCTGCGGCCGAAGTGGTTGTCGTGCACGTGCACCCGCTTCGGATAGGGATCGTAGTCCGGGTCGTCGAAGGGGCGCTCGGTGATCAGATAGCTCAGCACCATGATCGATCCGGTGCCGTGCTCCTGGATCCTGTTCGCGAAGATCTGCACGTCCCGGTTCGCACTCACGAGGATGCCGGTGCCCGCGGGCACGGTGCCGACGATGTTGCCTTCCGGAGCGAAGTTCGGCGTATTGTTGTCGATGACGAGATTGCGGAACACCCGCGTCTCACGCCCGCCCTGCATGGGCAGCCCGGGCAGGTCGAAGACCAGAATGCCACCGGTGTTGTGCCGCACCTCGTTGCCGTAGACATCGGCCCCGATGGAGTTCTCGATCTCGATGCCGGCCACGTTGTACTCGGCACGGCTGTGGCGAACGATGATGTCGCGGGACTGCCCCACGTAGATGCCTGCATCCGAAGCGCCGATGGCCACCGCATGCTCGATCAGCACGCCGTCGCACTGCACCGGGTACAGCCCGTAGGCGCCGTTGTCCGAGCTCGGACCACCGGTCCACTCCGCGCGCACGTCGCGCATGACGATGTTGCGGCAGCCGCTCACCTTGATGGCGTCGCCGCGGGTGTCCTCCACCGCGAAGCCTTCCAGGGTGACGTCGTCCGCCGTCACCAGCAGGCCTTCTGCACCTGCCCGCTGACCGGCGAAGGACAGCACGCTGCGGTCACTGCCGGCGCCGCGAACGGTGACGCCGGAGACGGTGAGGCTGAGGCCCCGATCCACTTCGAAGCGCCCTTCCGGAATCGTCACCACACCGCCGGGTGCCACATCCATCAAGGCATTCCGCAACGCCGCCACCGGATCCTCCGGTGCCGCGGTCACCTCCTCCTCGACGCCGTTGCCACACCCGACCAGCGCCAGCACGGCCGTGCAGGCGAGCAGGCCTCCGCGCCGCCGAATGCGCACCGTCCATGCGCGCCCACTGTGCATATCGCTCCACATGTTCATGCCCTCACTCTCCCCTCGCCGCCCGCCGTGGACGCGTCGTCCCGCCAGCGCAGAAACGCCAGCATCCACTGCCCCACCTCGACGCGCTGGATCGGATCGGCCAGCGACGCCATGCCCCGTTCGTAGACCTCGGGCCCGAGCAGCTCCTGCCGGAGTCTGATCAGGTCCTCGGCATACGGCTTTTCGAATTCCGGGTGACCCTGCAGCGCCAGAATATGATCGCCCATGGTGAAGGCGGCAAACGGACAGAAGTCGTTCTCCGCCAACAGCTCCGCGTCCTCGGGCAGCCGCTGCACCTGATCCTTGTGGCTCGACAACAGCGCGAAGCCGTTGCCCTCGGGCTGCAGCCAGGGCGGCGTCGCCGTCAGCCGGCTGCTGTGAACGCCCACGGCCCAGCCCGCTGCTGACGCCCCGGTCTCACCGCCCAGGACGTGGGCCACCAGTTGATGGCCAAAACAGATGCCGATCAGCTTGTGCTGTTTTTCGTGCAGTTCGCGCACGTAATCGCCCAGGCGCGCGATCCAGGGATGCGGGTCGTAGACCGAGTCCCGCGAGCCGGTGATGACGTAGCCGTCGCACTCTGCCGGATCCGCCGGGTACTCGCCGTGCTGGACGTCATAGTTGACGAACTCCGGCGTCGGCAGGCCGGCGGCCGCGGCGGCATCGGTTAGCAGGGCCCGGAACATGTCCGGATAGTCGCCGTGCTTCTCGACGAATTCGGGGCGGACCGAGTCGGTCTGCAAAATGCCTATGCGGAGGGGGTCTGCTGCTGCAGTCAAGTTGGGCGTCCGAGCGGCTGTGCGTCAACGTGCACGATAGCTGAGCCCCGGCAGCGCCGTCACCACCGCTGCGCCGACTGAGCCCGGCGCCAAGCGAATCGCCACGCCCGCTGCGCGGACGTGTGCTCCCACTGCGCGTGCCGAGACCTCGCGCTACGCCAGTGGGAGCTGACGTCGGCCAAAGGCCGGCGTCGCGATCGCCGACTGATCCAGAACCGGGCGCCACGCTGATCCGTCCAAGCGCCACGCGAATCGCCACGCCCGCTGCGCGGACGTGCGCTCCCACTGCGCGTGCCGAGACCTCGCGCTACGCCAGTGGGAGCTGACGTCGGCCAAAGGCCGGCGTCGCGATCGCCGACTGATCCAGAACCG
>SKUB01000308.1 GCA_007122315.1 Pseudomonadales bacterium
CTGGCCAACGAAGGCGCGCCCCACAACGTCCTCGTCAACGCCCTGCTGATCGGCCTCATCAAGTCGGAGCAGGTGAAGCGCTGGTGGGAGGCCAGCGACGGCAACCGCAGCCTCGAGGAGCACATGGACACCATCGGTAAGCGCCTGCCCATGGGCCGCATGGGCGAGGCGGAAGAGTGCGCGAACCTCGCCTGTTTCCTGGCCTCGGAACAGGGCTCCTACGTCACCGGCTGCGCCATCAACATGGATGGCGGCATGTCACCGGTCCCCTGAACCGCGCGGCTGTTCGAGCCCTGGTTCCGGTCGCAGAAGCTGGCCGCGGGCGCTCGCTTCACTCCGGGAACAGCTCCCCGTTGGGGAGCATCACCTCGAGCAGGTGCCGCTGCAGGCGAGCCGCCCGGTCCGCGTTGCCTCGTTCCAGTGCATAGGCCAGGTTCAAAAGGGCGAGCAGCCCGGCGCCGTAGCGAACGCGATGGCGCAGGCCCGCATCGACGGGATGCGCGTAGCGCGCCAGCAGACGTTCGAGAAAGGCAGGACCCAGCCAGGCCGTCGGCTCGATCATGTCCACGGCAGGATCGCCGATCCCCGCGTCCGCCCAGTCGATGAGACCGAGGATGCGGCCTGCATCGTCCATCAGCACGTGATCCTCGGCCAGATCGTAGTGCAGCAGCACCGGCGTGCCGGCGAAGGGCTCCGGCACCTCAGACGCGGCATCGAGCAGTGCGGCCAGCCGGCTGTCGACAGCGAAGTGGGCCTCGAGGACGGGGCGCACCCGAAGCAGTTCCGCATGCCAGTCCATGGGGGCATGCGCTTCCAGGTGGGCCTCGTCGCCCAGCGCCTGCCGCGCCAGGGCCGTAATGCCGTGCAGCACATTCAGAAGCCGGACGAGATCGTCCTCGAAAGCGGACAGCGGTTGCTCCGGTCGCCGCGCCCAGTCCCAGGTGCGGCCGGGGACCAGGCGATAGCCAGAGAAATCGAACGGGAACAAGGCACCGGATTCACCGATCCACTCCGGGACGGGTACACGCACAGGTAGTCGTTTCGCCAGCAGCGGCAGCAGAGCGCGCTCCCGCGCCAGGGAAGGCTGCACCTCGGCACGCTTAGGAAACCGGAACACCCAGGTGCTGTCGACGAGCCAAGTCTCGCAGTCCCAGCCCTCGCCGAGGCGCTCCACGTGAGTCACGGTCAGCTCGGG
Source organism: Pseudomonadales bacterium (assembly GCA_007122315.1). Classification (GTDB taxonomy): domain Bacteria; phylum Pseudomonadota; class Gammaproteobacteria; order Pseudomonadales; family Azotimanducaceae; genus SLTB01. The sequence goes on from SKUB01000308.1 coordinate 1,196, forward strand.
GAACTGCACCGCCAGCAGCGCGCGGACCGACGCCTCATCGAGGCTCGCACGCTCCGTCCGCCATGGCGCGTCGCCCATCCCCGCCTCCCGCTCGCCTGCACAGTCACGCGTTCGCGGCGGTCACCTCGTCAGCCCAGACCTCGAAATGGGCCAGGGTGTTCGAGCCGAAGGTATTGCTCAGCGCCACGTCCGCCGCATCGCGGCCGCGGGCCATGAGCACACGTCCGATGCGTCGCTGATTATTGCGCGGATCGAACGTCCACCACTGACCACCGAGATAGGCCTCGAACCAGCCAGCAAAGTCCATCGGCCCGTAGGGCGGCGGTATGCCAATGTCGCCCAGGTAACCGGTGCAATAACGCGCCGGAATGTTGAGCGCCCGACAGAACGCGACACCGAGATGAGCGAAGTCACGGCAGACGCCGGCACCTTCATTGAACGCCTCCGCAGCCGTCTTGGTCGGGCGTGCAAATTCGTAGCCGAAGCGGATGTGATTGTGGACGAAATCGCACACGGCCTGCACTCGGGGCCAGCCCGGCGGCGTATTGCCGAACAGATCCCAGGCCGCCTGCGAGAGCACGTCCGTTTCGCAGTAGCGGCTGCCGAGCAGAAACAGCAGCGTCTCCTCCGGCAGCTGCTCCACCGGATGCTGCACGGCATCGAATTGCACCGGATCCGGCTGGCCGTGATCGTTGAGCAGCGCATCCGCGGTCAGGCGGACGCCGCCTGGGGGGGCGATGATGCGCGTGCACCAGTTGCCGAAGCTGTCCCGATACACGGACATGGGCACGGTTGGGACCGTGACCAGATGATCCGGCCGGATGATGTCCGACACCCGCGTGTAATGGATGCTCAGCGTCAGGATCATCGGCGTGGGCTGTGGACAGTCGTAACGCATGTCATAGCCGACACGGATTCGCATGATGACCTCTGCCAGCTGTCCCACCGGAATTGGTGGCGGGACGGGTGACCACTGTAACGCGCAGCGGTGGCCGCGCCCAGCGGCAGTGTGGTGCGGTAACGCTCAGTCGATGGCCTGAACTTCCTGAAGGCTCAGCGCCGAAGCCGCGGCCGCGAGGCACATCAGCGCGAACAGTCCCAGCAGCACCGCCTCACCATAGACTTCGGCGATGGCGCCGAATGCGCTGCCCACCAGCAGCAGCACCCCGATCAGCGTATTCGACAGCGCGGTGTAGGCGGCACGGGTGTCCTGATCGGCCATGTCCACCACATGGGTCGCTCGACCCAGACGCACGCCCTGATGGGCGATCATCAGAACGAACAGCACAGAGGGCAGCAGCAGCGGCACGGTCAGCAGGTCCGGGGCCATGAGACCCACGCCCGCCGCCGCAAGCAGCGGCACAGCGGCGATCAGTCCGGCGTAGCACAGCACCCGGCGACTCGACACATCCGACAGCCGCCCCCAGATATAGGTACTCGCCACCGCCGCCAGGGAGGCCGCGATCACAAACGTACCGAGCTCACCGAGCTCCGCTCCGCCTGACCGGCCCGCCAGCGCGAGCAGGAAGGGCGGCGCCAGCGCTGTGGCGATGAGCAACGCCCGGGTCAGAATGAATCGGCGCAGCTGAGCGTCCGTTTTCAGCAGTCCGAACTGGGCGAAAGCCACTGTCAGGGCATTGCCGCCGCCCTCGGTCGCCCCGGGTTTCTCCGCCAGCGTCGTGAACGCCGCGGCCGCAACCACCCAGAGCAGTCCGGCCACCCAGAGCACCACGGCGATGGTGCCTACACTCAGCTCCAGAATGCCGGCGGCCAGCGCCAGACCGAACAGCAGCACCAGCGCCGAAGCCACGGTACTCGCCGTCCCGGTGGCGGTTCCGCGGGTGGACTTGGACACCGTCTTGCCGAGGACGTCCTTGTGGCTCACGGAACAGACGCTGCGGGCCACTGCCATGACCGCCAGTAGACCGATCAGGCTCCAGCCGGCCGCCGTGCCCGTCAGCGTCAGCGCCACCACACCCATGCCCATCACGGCCAGCCCCTGCACCAGACTGCCGACAGCCCAGACCCACTTGCGCAGCGGCAGGGCACGGATGCTGCCGGCAGTGACCAGCTGCGGCAGCAGCGCTCCGGATTCCCGCACGGGCACCAGAAAACCCAGCAGATAAGACGGCGCACCGAGCGCACCCATCAGCCAGGCAAGAACCAGCTTGGCATCTGCCAGGCCGTCGCCGGTCTTGGTGGCCGCCAGGGCCACCACATGCTTGAGGAAGTTCTCAGGTTGCGCGTCGCAGGCCTCTTCCGGGATGTCCCGGCAGATTCGCCCCTCATCGTCGCCCGTGAGTTGCAGGTAGACCTTTTCTGCCGTGCTCATGCGACGTTCTCAGCTGCCGCGCCCGCGTGCGAAGCGCGCGAGGATAAGCGTCTGCTGCGCGGAGGGAAAGCAGACATCCTCGAGACCGACGGCAGCCCGGTGTTCGCGCCATGACGATGATGCGACCATGAACGACCCGCTCCAGGAGAAGCAGCGCATGCTGGCAGGGTTCGACCATCGCCATGTCGCCGCCAACGGCATTCACATCCACGCGGCCATCGGCGGTTCCGGGCCCCCGCTGCTGCTGCTGCACGGCTATCCCCAGACCCACGTCCTCTGGCGCCACGTCGCACCTCGCCTGGCAGAGCATTTCACGGTGGTCGCGCCGGATCTGCGTGGCTACGGCGCCAGCGACAAACCGGCAGCGGACGCCGACGGCAGCGGCTACGCCAAGCGGACCATGGCCATGGACATGGTGGAGCTGATGGCCGCACTCGGGTTTCCCGCGTTCATGCTCGCCGGCCACGATCGCGGCGGCCGCGTCGCCTATCGCCTGGCCCTGGATCATCCCGACCGGGTCCTCCGGCTCGCCACGCTGGACATCATGCCGACCCTGGACACCTGGGAAGGGCTCACTGGTACCCGCGGCCTGGCCGCCTGGCACTGGTATTTTCTGGCCCAGCCCCCCGGGGTTCCCGAGCCCATGATCAGCGCCGATCCAGACGCCTTCCTCGGCAACCTGCTGGCGAGCTGGCTCGGACGCAAAGACGCCATCGAAGCAGAAGCCTTCACCGCCTACGCCGCCGCGTTCCGCGATCCGGAAACCATCCGCGCGACCTGCGACGACTATCGGGCCGGGGCCACCCACGACATCGCCATCGATCGCGCTGACCGGGAGGCAGGACGCCGCATCCGCTGTCCGCTGCTCGTGCTGTGGGGAGAACGGGACGGCCCCCTCGCTGACGACCGCTACGTGACGGTGTGGGAACGCTGGGCCGATGACGTTCGCGGTCAGCCGATCCCCGGCGGACACTTCCTGCCCGAAGAGGCACCCGCAGAAACCACCGCCGCCCTGCTCGCCTTCTTCCGCCAACCCAGCTGACGCCCGGACGCCCGCCCTACTCGCTGACCAGCGTTTCGCATCGCGACCAGCCCTGGCCCTCGCGGCCCAGCCGTTGCGCCAGCCATGGCAAGACCTGTTCCATTGTGGAACGCAGCGTGAACGGCGGATTGATCACCAGCAAGCCGCTGGCCGTCATGCCGAAACCCTCGCCATCAGGCGCGACCCCCAGTTCGTAGCGATCGATGCGACGTATCCCCGTCGCCACCAGCGCCGCGAGCATGGCTTCGGTCCGCGACCGGTCCACCACCGGATACCACAGCAGATAGACGCCTGTGCCGAAACGCCGGTGACAGGCGGCCAGCGTCCGGACGACGTCGTCATCGTCGCTCTTCAGTTCGTAGGCAGGATCCATCAGCAGCAGGCCGCGACGGGACGGTGGCGGCAGCAAGCCGATGCAGCCTGTGAAACCGTCCTCCTCGCGCACCGTCACGCGCCGGTCCCCTTCCGCCCAGGCGCGCAGGGCCAGCGACTCGTTGCGATGGCGTTCGAACAGGATGAGGCGGTCGTCGTCGCCGAGCAGCATGCGGGCGAGGGCCGGCGAGCCGGGGTAGTGGGTGAGCTCAGCGTCCGGATTGAAGCTCCGGACACAGGCCAGGTAGCGCGCCAGCGGACCCCCATCGTCCGCCCACAGCCGGCCGATCCCGCCGTCGTACTCGCGCTTCTTCTGCGCGAAGTCCGAGGCGAGATCGTAGCTGCCGCCACCCGCATGGGTGTCGATGTAGCTGAGCGGCTTCGCCTTGCGCTTGAGGTAGTCGAGCACCTCGACCAGCACGCAGTGCTTGTGCACGTCAGCAAAATTGCCGGCGTGAAAGCCGTGCCGGTAACTCAGCATCAGACGATGGTGGAACCGCCGTCCACGACCCAGCCCTGACCGGTGGCGTAGGAACCCGCCTTCGAAGCAAGGAACACGGCGACGCCGGCCAGTTCCTCCGGCTCCCCGATGCGTCGCAGCGGCAGCGTGGACGTCACCCGCTCCAGCGTCTTCGGGTTCTCCCACAGAGCGCGGGCAAAGTCGGTCCGGATCAGGCCTGGCGCAATCGCGTTGACACGGATGCCATGCGGGCCGTACTCCGCGGCCAGGTTGCGGACAAGTTGGAAGTCAGCGGCCTTGGAGATGTTGTAGGTACCAATGACGTTGCTGGACTTCAGCCCACCCACGGAGGAGACGATGATGATGGAACCGTCGCCGCGGGCCTCCATTTCCGGCAGCACCATGTGGCACAGCCAATGGTTGGAGAGCACGTTGCACTGCATGATCTTTTCGAACGCCGAGTCCGGGATCTCCTTGGAGGGACCATAGACCGGGTTCACCGCAGCGTTGCAGACCAGGACATCGATGGCACCAAGCTGCTCGTGGGTCTGATCGAC
>SKUB01000379.1 GCA_007122315.1 Pseudomonadales bacterium
GCCCCGGGTTTCTTCTACTGGATCAAGTTTGCCTCCGAACAGCCCGACTTCAAGGTCGGTACCCTGGTGCAGTTCAGTGCTGCAGGCTCCCTCGGTGAAACTGAGATTGCGGCCTATGATGCGCCGTTTCCTGACGAGCGCTATATGGCGGGGGCGCGCCGGTTCCCGAGCCTGGTTCCGATCTTTCCCGACGATCCGGAGATCCCTGCGCAGCGGGCGGCCTGGGACGTCCTGCGGAACTTCGATGCGCCGTTTCTCACCGCATTCTCAGACGGCGATCCCGTCACCGCAGGCGGCCACGAGCGGTTCCAGCGCGAGGTGCCCGGCGCGCAGGGCCAGGAGCATGTCACCATCCGCGGCGGTGGCCACTTTCTGCAGGAGGATCAGCCGGAGGCGTTCGCCGCCGCCATCATCAAATTCGTACAGGACAATCCGCTTCGGCACTGATCGTAGCGGTTGGGGGAGGGGCAATGCGTAGGTGGCACATCGTGGTCGCCGTGATCGTGGCCGTGCTTGGCCTGGGCGCCTGGCTGGCGGATCGTTACTGGATCTATCTGCCCGGTCTGATCACGGACTGGCGCAGTCCCATCGGTGAGCATCAGCCCATCGCCTGGGATCAGGGCCCCACCGAGGCGCAGCAGCTGCCCAGCGAGCGGCCGCCCAATGTCGTCTTCATCCTTGCCGATGACATGGGCTTCAACGACATCACGTTCTACGGCGGAGGCGTCGGCGGTGGCACGGTTCCGACGCCGAACATCGACGCCATCGCGGCCGCGGGTGTGCACTTCACTCAGGGCTATGCCGCCCACGGGACCTGCGCACCTTCGCGCGCGGCGCTGATGACCGGACGCTACGGCACCCGCTTCGGGTTCGAGTTCACGCCGACGCCGAACATGATGACGCCCATCGTCCGGCGCCTGCACAACAGCAACCCGAACAACATTCATCCGGTCTTCGAGCCGAACGACCATGGGGATGCGGCAGGCCTGCCGTTCGAACAGATGGGTGTCCCCCAGAGCGAGATTACCCTCGCGGACCTGCTGACGGCGCAGGGCTACCACAGCATCCACATCGGCAAGTGGCATCTCGGACACACCCACGGCTCCGCACCCATCGACCAGGGCTTCGCGGAGAGTCTCAACATGGCCAGTGGCCTCTATCTGCCGGAGGATCATCCGGACGTCGTCAACTCGAAACAGGATTTCGATCCCATCGACCGTTTCCTGTGGGCCAATCTGCGCCACGCGGTGAACTGGAACGAGGGGCCTCGCTTCCAGCCGGATGGTTATCTGACGGACTACTTTACCGATGCGGCCGTGGATGCCATCGCAGCCAATCGCCACCGGCCGTTCTTTCTTTATCTGGCCCACTGGGCACCGCACACCCCGCTGCAGGCATTGCGCGCTGATTACGATGCTCTGGCGCACATCGACAACCACACGGAGCGCGTCTACGGCGCCATGATGCTGGCCCTCGACCGCGGCGTGGGCCGGGTGCTGGACGCGCTGCGAGAGCACGGCCTTGCGGAAAATACGCTGGTGATCTTCACGTCGGACAACGGTGGTGCGGGGTATCTGGGCCTGCCGGACGTGAACGCGCCCTTCCGCGGCTGGAAGATCACGTTCTTCGAGGGTGGCATCCACGTGCCGTTCTTCATGCGCTGGCCGGCGGCCATTCCGGCCGGAAGCGCGTTCGAGCGGCCCGTCCACCATTTCGACATCTACGCGACCGCAGCCGCCGCAGCCGGCGCGGCCATGCCTGAGGATCGGGTCATGGACGGGGTGGATCTGCTGCCCTTCATCCTCGGCGAGCAGGAGGGCGATCCCCACGAAGCGCTGTTCTGGCGTGCGGGCCACTACCAGGTGGTGCTGGCAGACGGCTGGAAGCTGCAGCGGGCGGCCCGCCCGGAGCGCACCTGGCTGTTTCATCTCGACACGGATCCCACCGAGCAGCGGGACCTTTCCGGTGACCGACCAGACAAGGCCGCGGAACTCGGTCGTCTCCTCGATGCCCACAATGCCGCGCAAGCGGAGCCCTTGTGGCCAGCCTCCGGTGAGCTGCCGGTGCTGATCGACAAGCACCTTGCCGAGCCGCAGCTGCCCGAGGACGAGTACGTCTACGTGCCCAACTGACAGGACGCAGCCTCACTTCTGATACCTCGCCGAGCAACGAAGGGAGGACACCGCCATGAAACGAGCGCTGATGGTGGCAGCACTGTGCGTGGTCGTGCTGGCCGGAGCGGGTTGGCTGTTCCGTGCGGAACTGGCGACTGCCGCGTTCGCGCGTGCCGTTGGCGCTGCCATGACTGCGGATCGGATCGCCGACCTCCCGGCCGGACTGCACCTGTTCGTCTGCGGCGCCGGCTCGCCGCTGCCCGATCCCATCCGTTCCGGTCCCTGTCTCGCCGTGATCGCCGGCGACCGGCTGTTCGTCGTGGATGCGGGCAGCGGTGGCGCCCGCAACATGCAGCGACTCGGCATATCGCCCGGGCGCATCGAAGCCCTGTTCGTCACGCACTTTCACTCCGATCACATCGATGGTCTCGGTGAAATGGCCATGCTGCGCTGGACGAACGGGGGCTGGAACACGCCGCTGCCGGTTCATGCGCCCGCAGGCATCGAGCGGGTCGTGGCCGGCTTCAACCGTGCCTACGGCCAGGACTTCTACTATCGGGTCGCCCATCACGGCCGTGACGTCGTCCCCCCCGGCGGTGCCGGCATGGAGGCGCAACCGTTTGCCATGCCGGAAGCCGGCCTGCCGCAGGTAGTCTGGGAAGAGGACGGCATCACGGTCACTGCGTTCCGGGTGGCACATCATCCCGTCGAACCCGCGGTGGGCTACCGCTTCGACTATGGTGGTCGCAGCCTGGTCATCAGCGGCGATACCACCGCGGTGGCGGAACTCGTCGAGGTCACCCGTGGCGTGGATCTGCTCGCGCACGAGGCGCTGGCATCCCATCTGGTGGGGATCATGGAAGATGCTGCCCGCGCCGCAGGCCAGGACCGTCTGGCGAAGATTCTCCTCGACATTCCCGATTATCATGCGACCCCGGTGGAGGCCGCGGAAATTGCTGCGGCGGCCGGTGTGGGTGCGCTGCTGCTCTACCACATCGTGCCGCCGTTGCCGCTGCCTGGTCTGCGCTCGGCTTTCCTGCAAGGCGTGGATGAGGTCTATTCGGGTCCGGTCACGGTGGCCCGGGACGGGACGCTGGTGTCAATGCCGCTGGATTCGAACCGGATTCAGCACGGTCGGCTTCGTTGAAGGGCAGGGTGCATGCTGGATGACGACAGTGAACGCGACGAGGGCTCGGCGGTGACGACCGATGGCCGGCTGAATCGAAGCATTCGTACCAAGGCGGCCATCGCAGCGGCATTCGTCGCTCTGGTGGACGAAGGCCATCTCTCGCCCACCAGTCAGGATGTGGCGGAACGTGCCGGAGTGGGTCATCGCACCGTGTTCAGGCACTTCCAGGACATGGAGTCCCTGTACGGCTCGATCCATGATGCGATCGCACAGCGGGCGCAACCCTTTCTGCTCGGCACACCGTTCAAAGCTTCCCTCGACAATCGCATCCGTCAGCTCGTCGAGCAGCGGACGCGCTTCCATGTGCGCATCACCCAGTACCGCCGGGCGCTGATCTCACGCTACTGGAGTTCGCCGACCCTGCAGGGATTCGTGCACAAGGACCAGGCCATGCTGCGGGCGCTGACCCGTGACGCGCTGCCGGAGAGTCGTGACCTGGCAGCAGAGGACTTCGAACTGCTCGAACTGCTGCTCTCGTTCGAATGTTGGGCGCGACTTCGCGAGTTGCAGGAGCTGTCCGAGCGGCGTGCACGCGAGGTCATCGAGCGGGGCGTGCGCAGGCTGCTGCTGCCGGAGGACAAGCCGTGACCGCGCGTACTCAGTGCGCTTTCCTGCTGATGCTGTTCGGCCTGTTGCCGCAGTTGTCGGTCGCCGAGGCCCCACCGAATATCGTGATCTTTCTTGCCGATGACGTCGGGTTCAGTGACTTCGGTGCCTACGGCAGCGAAGTCTCGACGCCGAACATCGACGCGCTGGCAGCGGCAGGGATGCAGTTCGCGAACTTTCATGTCTCACCTAACTGTGCGCCCACCCGGGCCATGCTGCTCACCGGCGTCTCCAATCATCGGGCCGGCCTCGGCAACATTCCAGAGACACTGCCGCCGGAGCAGCGGGGTCACCCTTCTTATCTCGGCCGACTGCGTGACGACGTGGTGACCATCGCCAGCATGCTCAGGTCGGCGGGCTACCGGACCTATGTCACCGGCAAGTGGCATCTCGGACACGAACCGGGCGCGTTGCCGGGTGCGCGCGGCTTCGACCGCTCCTTCGTCCTGGACGCCTCCGGCGCCGACAATTGGGAACAGCGCAGTTATCTGCCCTACTACGGCCACGCACCCTGGTTCGAAGACGGACGCCCCGCGACGCTGCCCGACGATTTTTACTCCTCCGAGTTCGTCATCGATCAGATGATCGACTACATCGATGGCGAGGCAGGCAGCGGCCGTCCCTTCTTCGCCTATGTGAATTTTCAGGCGATTCACATTCCCGTGCAGGCTCCGCGCGAGTTCACCGAGCGCTACCTCGGCGTCTACGAACAGGGATGGGACGTCCTGCGCGAGGCGCGTTTCCGGGGTGTCATGGAGCGCGGTCTGCTGCCGCCGGAAACGGTTCTCGGACCGATGCCCGAGGGCCTGCGTTCATGGGACAGTCTGGATGCGGACAGTCAACGCTACGCGGCGAAGAGCATGGCGGTGAACGCGGGCATGCTCGAGGCCATGGATGTCCACATCGGTCGGCTGCTAGCGCACCTGAGGGCCAGCGGCGAATACGAGCGAACGCTGTTCCTGGTGCTGTCGGACAACGGACCCGAGCCGAACCAGCCCCTCGACGTGCCCGTACTGCGTCTGTGGTTGCGCGCCGTGGGCTACAGCACGGACTACGCAACCCTCGGCGAACGCGGCTCCTACGTGGCTATTGGTCCCGAGTTCGCCAGCGCAGCGGCCGCACCAGGTGCCTTCTTCAAGTTTCACGCCGGTGAAGGCGGCATTCGTGTGCCCCTCATCATTGCAGGCCCAGACATCGAGCCCGGCGTCACCGAGGCCTTCTCCTTCGTCACCGACCTGGTACCGACGCTGCTCGATCTGGTGGGTCTCCCGCGGCCGGACCGTGTCGACGGTGTCCCGGTGCAATCCTTTTCCGGCCGCTCGCTGGCGCCGCTGCTGCGCGGTGAAGTGGAGGTGGTCCATGGACCGGAAGATGTTGTCGCCCTGGAAGTCGGCGGCAACGTGGCCCTGTTCCGTGGCGACTACAAGCTGGTCCGGAACATGCCGCCCTACGGCGATGGTTCCTGGCAACTCTACGACATTGCCCGGGATCCCGGTGAGACCCGCGACCTGTCCGCGTCCGAACCGGACCTGAAGCGGACCCTTCGCGCGGCTTACGAAGCGTACGCGGAGCGTGAGGGCGTGCTGGAACTGCCGGCCGGCTACGACCCCATGGTGCAGATGACCCGCGCGACGCGGCAGCGCCTGCTGGCCCGTAACTGGCCATGGCTGCTGGCCGTGCCCGCAGGCATCTTGATGCTCGTTGCCGGTTGGCGCATCGGGCGCCGCCGCTCACGTCAGAATCCGGAGGCTTTATGAGTAAGCGCAAGTCCGTCCGCCTGAAGGGCGCACCCGGATCGCCCTACACTCGGAAGATGCTGGCGCTGCTGCGCTATCGCCGCATTCCCTACGAGTTTCTGATCGGCAATCAGGCCGACGATCTTGGTCTGCCGAAGCCCAAGGTGGAGTTGCTGCCCACGTTTTATTTGCCCAACGCGAAGGGCGAGATCGAGGCGGTGGTGGACTCCACGCCGCTGATCCGCCGCTTCGAGCAGGAGCGATCGGGTCGTTCGGTGATTCCGCCGGATCCGGCTCTGGCTTTCATCGA
>SKUB01000081.1 GCA_007122315.1 Pseudomonadales bacterium
CAGCAGGCCACGGCGCAGCCGGAATCGACCTGGTGGCGCTGGCGCGATGCGAACGTTCATATCGCCCGGGCGTCGAAGCCGGGTGCTCGCGTGCGCATGGTGATCCTGCATGGTGGCGGCGGCCATGCCGATGCGCTGTGGCCGCTGGCGGCTCTGGCTGTAGCTCAAGGCTACGAGGTGCTGCTGCCGGATCTGCCCGGCTATGGTCGAACCGAAGTTCCGGACCTGGGCGGCATCCGCTATCAGGACTGGGTGGACTGTGTGTCCGACCTGCTGCGTGTCGAAACCGCGAACGACTCACGCCCGCTGGTGTTGGCCGGCGCCAGCATGGGTGGCCTGCTCGCCTACTCCGCAGCCGCCAGGACCGGTGTGGTGTCGCATCTTCTGGCCACGTGCTTCCTGGATCCCTCCGACGAAGTCACCTGGCCCGCACTGTCGCGCTGGGGTGGCGCCACCGCCCTCCGGATGCTTCGCCCCCTGCTGCGGCACGTGGGTCCTCGGCTGGGTCGAGTGCGCCTGCCGCTGCGTTGGCTGGTGCCCATGAACACGATTGCCAACCATCCCGACCTGGCACGGTTATGTGTGACAGATCCACGAGGGGGCGGGAACCGCGTTCATCTGGGATTTCTTGCAAGCTTCCTGTTCTCCGAACTGGAACGGGCGCCCGAGGCGTTTCAGTCGCCGCCCGTGACGCTGGTTCATCCGGGCGATGATCGCTGGACGCCGCCGGCAATGAGCCTCGGCTTCTTCGACCGGATTGCGGCGCCGAAGCGTTACGTCGTCCTCGAGAACGCCGGCCACTTCCCTGTCGAGGATCCAGGCCTGGGCACGCTGGTCGAGGTGATGAACGAGGTTCGTGGCGCGCTGCTGGCGACCGATCAGGCGCGGTCGATACCGTGAGCGTTCGGCTGGCCATCGGAGGTGTGCCGAAGGGCCTGCTGAGGGTGTAGATTGCCGCTGTCAGCCCTTTGGAGGTGCCGTCGTGTCCGGTAACGCGCGGTCGGCAGCAACAGACGTCGTGGTGGTGGGCGCGGGTGCTGCCGGTCTGGCGGCGGCGCGCCGCCTGCTAAGCGCGAACCGCAGTGTCGTGGTGGTCGAGGCCTCGCCGCGTATCGGTGGGCGCGCCTTCACGGAAAGCGAGACCTTCGGCTTTCCCTTCGACCATGGCTGTTCCTGGTTGCAGGGTCCGTCAAGTCTGCCGCACATCAAGCTTGCTGAAGAAGCCGGCTTCACGCTCGTCGATCACAGTGAGCCGCACGGTCTGCTTTTCACGCCCGATGGTCCCGGAGGCGAGGCCGAGATCGAGGCCTTCGATGCGGCGGCGGACCGCATCGCAGCAACGCTTGGTGCGGCGACGGAGGATGTGGCGGCTGACCGCTGCGTCGATCTCTCCGACCCATGGGCGGCGGCTGCGGCGACCTGGGTTGGCGCTATGGATCACGGCGTCGACCTGTTCGACCTGTCGACCGCGGATTTTGGCATCTACGGACCCTATGCGGTCGATGCGCTGGTCCGGGAAGGGCTCGGCGCGCTGGTGGTCCGCCTGGCTGAGGGGCTGCCGATCCGGACGGACACAGCCGTGACGGGTATCGGCTGGAGCGGTCAGGGCGTCACGGTTCGCACCACGCGCGGGGAGCTGCGCGCGCGGGCCTGCATCGTGACGGTTTCAACCGGGGTGCTGGCCTCAGGGCGCATCGCGTTCCATCCGCGGCTGCCGGCCGCCACGCAAGCGGCAGTGGACGATCTACCGATGGGGCTCCTGACCAAGATCGCGCTCAAGACGGACGGCAACCGCTTCGGCTTGCAGGACTCCAGTTACCTGACCCGGGCGATTCACGAACCGCTGCCAGCACGGGCCTGCTATTTTCTCGCCTTTCCGGCGGGCTGGGATCTGATCGTGGGTTTCGTGGGCGGGCGCTTTGGCTGGGAACTGTCTCGGGACGGAGAGGAAGCGGCCATCGACTTCGCGCTCGGCGAACTCGCCGGCATGCTCGGCAATGACGTCCGGCGCCATGTCCTGCGCGGACGCATGACCGGCTGGGCGGATGATCCCCTGACCCTCGGTGCTTATGCCGCCGCGCGGCCAGGTCGTCATGCTGCGCGGGCGGCTCTGGGGCAGCCGCTTGGTGAGCGCGTCTTCTTCGCCGGGGAGGCCCTCGGCGGTGCCTATCCGGCCTTGCTGTCAGGCGCCCATCTCAGTGGCGAGGCGGCGGCGGATGCTGTCCTGGGTCAGCTTGGCTGAGTGGTGGCGTTCTTTCTGACCGTGGGTCGGGTACTTCGCTAATCCTCCTCGAACACGCGATAGCACTCGGCCAGAAAGTCGATCAGCGCCCGCACCGACGGCAGCATGCCGCGCCGGGACGGGAACACGATGTGAATGACCTCTCGGCGTGGCTGCCAGTGGGGCAGGACGCTCAGCAGTGATCCGCGCTCGAGTTCGCCTGGCAACATCAGGATGGGCAGCTGGACCACACCGACGCCAGCAAGTGCCGCCGACTTCAGTGCCAGCATGTCGGTGGTGATATAGCGCGGGTTGTGGTGGACGGTCACGCTGTCGCCAGCCGTGTTTTCCAGCACCCAGACGTGGCTTTCCTGAGGCACCGCCCGGCTCAGGCTCGGCCAGTCGCTCAGGTCTTGCGGCCTCTCCGGCATGCCCATCCGCTCCACGAGCGCCGGACTGGCCACCAGACACTGGCCTCGATCGGAGAGCACCCGCAGCGCCAAGTCGCTGTCCTCGAACGGTGCCGGCCGCACCCGGATCGCCATGTCCATGCCTTCGCCGAGCACATCCACGCGTCGGTTGGTGGCTTCCAGGTGGATCGACACTTTCGGGTATTCGGCCATGAACCGGGCCAGCATCTCGCCGATGTGGAAGTTGAGCAGGCCGATCGGACAGGTCAGCCGGATGATGCCGGCCGGCTCGGCGGTGAGGCTGTCGATGGCTTCCTGGGCGGCTTCCGCCTCCACCAGCATGGCCTGACAGTGGGCGAAGTAGCGCCGACCGACTTCCGTCAGCACGAAGCTGCGGGTCGATCGATGCACGAGGCGCACGCCCAGCCTGTCTTCCAACAGGGCCACACGCCGGCTGAGCTTGGATTTAGGCACCCCAAGGGCGCGTCCCGCCGGCGCGAAGCCACCGTGCTCCACCGCCTGCACGAAGTAGTAGAGGTCGTTGAGATCCTGCATCGCCCGCCGCCTATCGTTCTTTTAGTAGGACGCTGAGTATGATTTTAGCAGTCTAATCAAAGCAGCGTCCTCCGTTTAGGCTTCCCGGCAAGCTGTTCAACGAACCGAAGGAGGCCGCAAATGAAAACGATTCTGCACACCGTCTCCGGCTCCGGCGGGCACCGGCACTGGGTGGGCGACGGTTTTCCCGTGCGCTCGCTGTTCTCCTACCAGGACCACGCGAAGTCCTTGAGTCCGTTCCTGCTGCTCGACTACGCGGGTCCGGCCGAGTTTCAGCCGACCCGGTCCCGGCGCGGAGTCGGGCTGCACCCGCACCGGGGCTTCGAGACCGTGACCATCGTCTACCAGGGCGAGGTCGCGCATCAGGACACGGCGGGCAACGGCGGTCTGATCGGTCCCGGCGACGTGCAGTGGATGACCGCCGGCGCGGGCCTCATGCACGAGGAGTATCACAGCGACCGTTTCGCGCAGTCCGGCGGCACCCTCGAGATGGTGCAGCTCTGGGTCAATCTGCCGGCCAGGGACAAGCTGGTGGACCCGGCCTATCAGGCCATCACCGCCGACGACATCCCGGTGGTGGGGCTCCCTGACGGGGCTGGCAGCCTGCGTGTCATCGCCGGTGACTACGACGGCCATTCCGGTCCCGCCAGGACCCATACGCCGATGCAGGTCTGGGACATCCGTCTCGAGGCCGGTCGGCAAACGAAGCTGATCCTGCCGGAAGGGTGGGGTGCGTCCCTGGTGACCCTGCGCGGTCCGGTGCTGATCAACGACAGCAGCATCAGCCGGGATACGGAACTGGCCGTACTGAGCCGGGAAGGCCGTGAGGTCACGCTGGAGGCCAACGCCGATGCAACGGTGCTGCTGCTCAGCGGTGAGCCCATCGATGAGCCGGTGGTGGGCCACGGTCCGTTCGTGATGAACACCACCGAGGAGATCCGTCAGGCCGTCAGCGACTTCCAGAGTGGCCGCTTCGGCCGTAGCCAACCTTGAACCCGGCGCCAGCGGCCCCGACCGCTGGCGCCACATCCACCCGGAGGCAACCGGGAACAACATGCGGAGGCACATCATGAACACGTCATACACGCGTCTCGACAAGGATCAGGCAGCGGTGTTGCTCGTGGACCATCAGACGGGTCTGCTGTCCCTGGTCCGGGACATGCAGCCGGATATGTTCAAGAACAACGTCCTGGCCCTGGCGGCGCTGGCGCAGTACTTCAAGCTGCCGACCATTCTGACCACCAGCTTCGAGGACGGCCCCAACGGGCCGCTGGTTCCGGAGCTCAAGGAGGCGTTTCCGGAGGCGCCTTACATCGCCCGCCCGGGGCAGATCAACGCCTGGGACAACGAGGACTTCGTCCAGGCGGTGATGGCGACGGGCAAGAAGCAGCTCATCATTGCCGGTGTTGTCACCGAGGTGTGCGTGGCTTTCCCTGCGCTTTCAGCTTTGGCCGAGGACTTCGAGGTCTTCGTCGTCACCGACGCCTCGGGTACGTTCAACGAGATCACCCGCGATGCTGCCTGGGAGCGCATGTCCCAGGCCGGTGCCCAGCTGATGAGCTGGTTCGGGGTGGCCTGTGAGCTGCACCGGGATTGGCGCAACGACGTGGAAGGGCTGGGGGCGCTGTTCGCCAACCACATTCCGGACTACCGGAACCTGATGAACAGCTACAGCAGCCTGACCAAAGCGGCGTGAGCTTAAGGATGTCCGGCGGGACTTCGGTCCTGCCGGGCAATCCCGCGCATGCCCGTTGTTGGCTCCTGACATCTGCCGCGTCGGCTGCTGCCACCGATGGTTGCAACGTGCCAGTATTGACCGGGGCCAGCGTAGCGGGTAGCTAAAGGCATCGGCGGCCACTGGGGGTCGCTGGCGGCATCCGGAGGGGGCATGGACAGCTCTCGATCGACGCCTGAGCTTTCGGGGCGCAACCTGATCGTCCTGTCAGACGGCACCGGCAATCGCGGCGGGGTGACGCGGGACACCAACGTCTGGCGGTTGTACAAGAGCATCGATCGTCATCACGCGCCGGTGGAGCAGCTGGTGCGCTACGACGACGGCGTCGGGACCGACGACTGGCGCGTCGCCAAGATCCTCGGCGGTGCCGTCGGCATCGGTCTCACCCGCAACGTCACCGGGCTCTATGGGTTTCTTGCTCGCCACTATCGTCCGGGCGACCGGATCTACATGCTCGGCTTCAGTCGCGGCGCCTTCACGGTGCGGGTGCTGGCCGGTCTGATCGCCCGCTGTGGTCTGTGGACGCAGAACGCCTACTTCGCCGAGGACAATCCGGAACGCTTCATCCGCAGGCGCATCCTGCCCGCCTACCGTTCCCTCGGGGATGCGAAGGTGCGCGCGCTGCGTGAGAGCGTCGATCTGCATCCGGAAGTGTATGTGCGCTTTCTCGGCGTCTGGGACACCGTTGACGCGGTGGGTGTGCCCATCGACGAACTCAAGGTCCTGCTCGAGACGCCGGCGCGGCTGCTGGCCAATCGTCGCGCTTACGGCTTTCACGACCGTGAGCTCAGCCACTGGGTGCACACGGCCCGGCAGGCGCTGTCCATCGACGACGATCGCCGCACCTTTCATCCGAACGTCTGGTCCACCCACCGGCCACCCGGCGATCGGGACAAGCTCTGCCAGGACGTCGCGCAGGTCTGGTTTGCCGGCGCGCATTCCAACGTCGGTGGCAGCTATCCCAAGGACGGTCTTGCCTACGTCACGCTGGACTGGATGCTCGGTGA
>SKUB01000330.1 GCA_007122315.1 Pseudomonadales bacterium
CCGAGCCGGAAGCGCAACGCATGGTTTCGCTGGCGCGTCGAGGTGGATACCTACCTTCCTGATCGGGCCATTCTTGGGTTCGCCAGGAAAAGGACCTGTTATTCTTCCGGTCCACCTTTTGCGATGATGACACGTCATCATCGCAAAAGGTGGATCGCTTGGACCCCGAAAAGACCACCCACCGGGCGGCCCAGCTACGCCATGCCAAGCGCCGGCGGGAGCGCGCCAGCGGACTGGCTGTCTACCCGGTCAAGCTCCCGACCGCCGACGCAGCCCGCTGCTCGGATCAGCCGGGCTACCGAGCACTGCGGAGCACCGTAACCTCCGCCTCGCTCGGCGCCATTGTTCGCGCACCCGTTACCCTTGCCCGAGAGGTTCGTGCGGATCTCTACGGCATCCGGACGTTCATCGACATCGATGGCAGCCCGGTGAGGTTCGAGATCATCCGCGAAGCCAGGATCCCACTCAGCGGCGGACGCATCGAGGGGCTGAGCGTACCGGTGCTGAACCCGGTCGAGTGCATCGCCGAGAAACTGCTCGCCAATGCCGATCGCGGCCTCGACGCCAGTGTGCGCTGTCGCGATCTGGTGGATCTCGCCTTCATGGCCGCCCACTGGCCGGCCGCCACGCTGGAACAGGGGCATGCGCTGGCGGATGCGGCTTACGGCAGCGTCGTCCGCCGTGTGCTGGCCGAAGTACTGCAACGCTTTCAGGATAGGAGTGTGCGTCGGCAGTGTCTGCGGGATCTCGCCGTCGCCGACGTCCCTACGCTGAATCGGGGTTTGCGCCAGCTGCGCAGGCTGTGATTCTGACTGCAGACCTTTGCCTGCTCGGCTGCGGGATCTCGCGCAAGTGGAACTCGATGAGCCCTTCGGCATGAGGTCCAGTAGCGCCTGTATCGACCTGTTAGCGTTGACTTTTCACGCTGATCACTTATACTGTACGCATAGCCAGTTAACGGGTGCGCAGCCATGGATCAGGCGCCTGCCGACACCTTCGAATCCCTCTCCGAAGCCATTGTGGCCTTCTGCGGCCACATCCACGGCGCCGAGTACCGCCTCATCGAACTGATCCGCCACATGAAGGCCCTGAACACGACTGATCGTCTCCTGGTTACATCGCACGCTTCCGCGGAAGCGTTACCTGAACATGCGAACGCGGATCATAAGGATCCGCCCTGGTTCGAGTATGGCAGCCTGGCAGCGCAGGGGCGGTTCGCGCCCCGCCCGCGTGGGGTGCGGGTGCCCAGGGGCTACTCGTCGCGGCTGCTTCCAGGGCATGGGGCAACTGCGCCGCAGCCACCGTGAGTGCGGCCCCACCGACAGGATTCACCTGATGGTCGCCGGGGCCATCCCATCTGTCGCTGCCGGTGGCGTGACGCTAACATTCAGGGCTGAACCTGCCCGCCAGGGAGCGGCCTTCGATGCCGGACCGACCCAACCTGCGTATTCACTTCTACGGCGTTCAGGGCAGCGGCTCGGTGTTTCCGTCCCGCGCCGAACGTCAGGCCGCCGCGGAAGTGTCCGATCACGATCTGCTCGCGCAGGTGTTCGCCGACCTCAAGCGCCACGCCGACGCTGAGGGTCGCATCAGCGCCACCGTCGAGGAAGTGCTCGGCGGCCCCGTCAGTCGCCGCACCCTGCTCGCCTACCGCAGGCGCTTCGATGTTCCGGAACCACGGGTCTACGGCGGCTGGACCACCTGCGTGCGCATCGAGACTGCTGACGGTCACGACATCGTGCTCGACTGCGGCAGCGGTTTCAGGGTCTGCGCGAAAGACATCGTCGCCAAGTGGGGCAACCGGGAGGACCGCGAGCTCACCATTCTCGGCAGCCACTCCCACTACGACCACACCGAGGGCTTCGACCAGGCGGCCGTCTGTTTCGACCCGCGCAACCGCATCCGCATCTGCGCCGAGCGCAGCTACCTGAAGGCGTTGGATCAGAATCTCGGCATCTTCTCCCACCACGTGGACGTGAACCTGAAGGGCGTGGTCACGCCGCTCCACTACGAGCTCATGCCCGCGCAGTTCGAGTCGCTCGAGATCCGGGACTTCACCCGCAAGCCGCCCCAGGGCGATAGCGACAGCCTCGCCAACGGCTACCATCCCATCAGCGAGCCGCTGCGCATCGGCGCCACCACGATCCAGCCCTTCGAAGTCTTTCATCCGGCACCCTGCCTGGCCTACCGCTTCGAACATGCGGGCAAGGTGTTCGTGTTCTGCACTGATCACGAACTGCGTCGCGGTGACGATCCGGAGCATCCCCTGCAACGGGCCAGCCTCGAAGCGGAAGCTCGCTTGCGCGCCCACAGCATGGATGCGGACCTGCTCTACCGGGATGGTCAGTTCTTCCAGGCCGAGTACGACGGCGAGATCGGCGTCAGCTCCACGTTCGGCGTCTCGCGTCTCGACTGGGGACACAGCTGCGTGGAAGACGTGCTGGACATGGCGACGGCCTGCCGGGTCAAGCACACGCTGATTGGTCATCACGACCCGAACCGGGACTGGTCCGAGCGCAATTGGATCGACGAGACCCTGCGCCGGAAGAGCGAACAGGAGGGTTTGAAGTTCGAACTGGCGCGGGCCGAGACCGTCTATGACCTCTGATCACCAGCGTACGGCCAGGCGCACCTGGCGGGCCGAGGGGGCATCGTCAGCCGAAATGATGCCCTCGCTGACCAGCATCTCCGGAGCCACGCCGGCTTCGAGCAGCACGTCGCGCACCGCTGCCGAGCGCCGCTCGCTCAGCACCCGGTTCAGATCCCGGGGTCCGGTGAAATCGCTCTGACCGTAAACGACCACCGTCGGCGGCTCCGGCGCCAGCGCCGCCAGTTCGGTGATTCGGGCAGCGAGCGCACGGATGCGGGTGACCGCCTCGGTGCCGAGTTCCGCAGAGGATAGCTCGAAGTAGATGCGCTCCTCCTCGATGGCCCGAACCAGCACCTGCCTTCGCTCCTCAGGCGTCACCTGCCAGCGCACGTCACCCAGCGCGAGCGACCAGTTCCCGGGCAGGGTCTGCAGGACGCCACGCGCGCGCTCGACCCACGGCCGATTGATTTCACCCCTGATCTCGACCTCGGAGCCCTCGATGCGGAGACTCGCGCCAGGCGGCGGGGTCAGCAACTGTTCGATGCGTGCCGCAGCAAGGGCGGGCTCGGCTGCAAAGTAGGGTTTGAGGTCGAAGGCCACCTGCAGCTGCGGCCAGGCGCCGGCAACCTCCTCAGGGTCACGTGCCAGCGCATCGCGCAGCCCCGCGACCCGAACGGCACCGCCGGACTCGTGCATACGCGTGATGACCAGTCCGGGTTCCGCAGCGAGTGCAGCACGCAGTTCAGCCACCTGCACCCGATGCTGATGGCCCTGCCACTGCCACATGGCGACCAGCGCCAGCAACAGCACGGCCGCCAGCAACAGCGGCCAACGCGTCCGGCCGCTACCCTCGCCTGCAGGCGCCCGGCTGATGTCCGCCGTACGCATCACCAGCGGCTGGAACAGGTCTCGCAGCGAGGCAAAGGGCGCCGTATCGCCGTCGAAGGTATCGAGCATCGATCCCCAGCCTGCATGCAGGCGATCGACGAGGTCCGCCAGCAGGGCCGTCTTCTCGGCGGGCGGCACGCCATTGACGACCATTGCGGCAATCGCATGGCGTCCGGGCTCGATCACCACGGTACGCGACCCGGTGCGCATGGAGCGCAGGTCGCTGCCGCTATCGCCGCTGTCGAAGGAGTCCCTGATGAAATCCTGAATGGCACTGAGCATGCCCGAGACCATGTCGGGATCGGACACCACCTCATCTGCGGCAGCCACATGCTGCAGCAGCAGGCCCGTGTCCTTGTGAATCACGAAAACCTGCTCGATGCGATAGGCCACATTGTTGAGCAGCAGGTACTCGGAGTACGGCACGCCTGCCCGCCAGGCGGCGAAACGCCAGCGCAGCGCCTGCCATGACAACTGGTCGTTCACCGCCCGGTTGAGCGACTCCACCATGTCCATGATGGCCGCATTGATGGCCTTGCGGATGGAGGGGCCGATGACGGGATAGATCGCTTGCGCCAGCGGCGCGGGATCGCGCCGGATGGAAGTGCGCAGCGCTTCCTCGATGGTGGGCCCGAGCGCCAGGCCCACGCTGCCATCGGCTTCATTGCGCCGGCGCAGCGCTTCGGTGAGGACTTCAGACATGGCCCGGGTGCGCAGCTGCGGGTCCGCAAACGCATGCACGACCGTGACAAGTTCATCCGGATCGAGACCGAGCACCAGCTCCCGCAGGCGCATGAGATCCTCGTCGTGGGTACTCTCGGGCGAATCTCGCTGCGCCCTGGCCATGGGTGCGGGGCTCGACTCAGCGCTTACTGTCGGTACGGGCGGGCGCCACAGCCTTGCCGCCCGCCGTCGGCGACGACTCGAGCTGGGACGCCATGGTCTTCAGCAGTCCGGCAAGCGCGCTACGGTCCGTCTTGCGACCATCGAGGTCGGAACGGGCGGCGTCCAGCGCCGCGGTCAATTCGGCCTTCGCCGCCGCCAACGCAGCCCGCTGGGCCTGGGCTTCGGTGGTGGTCGCATCGGCCAGTTCCGCGAGGCTCGTCTTGGCCAAGGTGATCTGTTCGTTGCTGGCATCGATGGCATCGGTCCGTTCGCCGGACTCCCGCGCCAGCGCTTCCTTCAGGCCGCGCACCTCGCTTCGAACCTGATCAGCCAGCGCGTCGATGCGCTCGCTGAGCGTGCTCTCCAGCTTCTGCAGGCTGCGCTCCATCTGCTTGCGCAGATTGTTGATCTCGTCCCGCTGCGCCCTGGCTTCCGCTCCGAACAACAGGTCGCGCACCTGCTCGATGGTATTGCCCTGCACTTCGCTGGCATTTCCTGCTTCGGCTTCTGTACTCACGGCGGATGCCTCCCCCCAGGACGATCCGTTCTTGTAGAACAAGCCCAGGGGCTTGTCCAGTCGGTCGCAACGGGTGCCGGACAAGAGCTATATTCGGCGCTGGCTGGATCCACCGACGAGGACCAGGAATGGTCGGCAAGAAGATCGCCATGCTCGGCATGTGGGGTGTCGGCAAGACCAGCCTCGTACAGCAGTACGTGCACAGCCTCTACAGCGAGAAGTACCACGCGAGCCTGGGGGTCAAGGTCGACAAGAAGACGGTGCAGCGGGCCGACGGCGGGCAGATGATGCTGATGCTGTGGGACATCGCCGGTGCCGAGGATCATTTCAGCGTGCCGCTCAGCTACGTACGCGGTGCCGCAGGCTACCTGCTGGTGATGGACGGCACGCGCCCGGAGACCCTCGATGCTGCGGTGGAGCTGGTCGAGACCGTCGAAACCGGCATCGGCCGCCTGCCATTCGTCGCGGTGATCAACAAGTCCGATCTCGACTGGACCTTCGGCGAAGCAGACGTCCGCGCCCGCTTCTCCGATCAGGATCCGCTTATCCTTCCAAGCAGCGCCCGTACCGGTGAGAACGTCGAGGCAGCCTTCCTGGCCCTCGCGGAGCAACTCTGACCATTGCGCTGCTCGCAGTGGTTCCGACCATGCAGACGAATCCGCACTATGTGACCCTTGCAACTTACATCAGCGCTCAGGTCAGGCATGCTGAAGAGCGTCCAGCCATGGCGCCCTGATTTTTCTGCCGTGCCGTGTCGATGCCCTCGGTCGCCCGACCCGCAATCAGGCCCAAGCGGGCGTCCAGCTACCTACCGGAGTCGAATCCGTCATCGTGCTCAGAACCACCGTCCTCGCCACCCTGCTGACCCTGACTGTCGTCACCGCCAGCCTCCTCCCTTTTGCGGCCGCGGCCCAAAGCCGCTGGGTCAACGACGAGATCCGCATCACTTTCCGGGCGGGCCCGGGCGACCAGTTTCGAATCGTTCGCTACTTCAACACTGGAGCCCGTCTGGAACTGGCGACACCCCCGGCGGACCGC
>SKUB01000319.1 GCA_007122315.1 Pseudomonadales bacterium
GATCGAGGCGCTGGCCCGCCTTCCAGTCCGGTCCCGCAGGATGCCAGGGACCGTCCGCGTCGAGTCCGCCGGGTCCGAGCTGGGCGTCGATCTCCAGGAAACTGCCGCCGGTGTCCTTCGGGTGCAGCTGCATCAGCGCGTAGTCCTCCATGTCGCGGTCGAACACGGTGCGCACGCCGAGTGCTGCAACCCGTTCCCGGCGCGGGGGGTGGTCGTCGCACTGGCAGATCACCATGTAGCCGCCGTCACCGCCGCGGCGCTCGAGATAGCGTCCGCCGGCCGTACCCGCCTGTACCGGCGCCACCACTTCCAGGAACTGGTTGCCCACTGGAAGCAGCGCGTTTTCCAGGCCGAAGGTGGCCACGGCGGGATCCCGATAGCACACGGCGATGCCGAGTACGTCCACCAGCGCCTGTTCCACCGGTGCCAGTTTTTCAGCCACCAGCGCGATTTGTCGCAGTCGCAACCACATGGTCGTCTCCCTCCCGAAATCGATGTCAGTCGGCCGACAGGCCGTCGAACGGGCACTGTTGAACACTTCGATCAGCCTGTCCACGCCTGCATGGCCTTGGGCGTTGCCGAAGCGGCCTGCTTGGTGCCCTGATCGAAAACAGCCGCGTCTCCGGTCTGTGTGGGTCAGCGAACAGTCGATGGCGCGTCGCCGCAACATGATCACAGGTCCCGAGCGGGCTCATCACCGCTGCTCACCACCCCCGTCATGGAGGAGATAGGTGACTGGGCAGACCAGAATGAACACGCCCATGAACACGAACAAGGTCAGAACTATTCTCAAGCCCAGGGAAGAGTCCAAACTCGAGCCGCAGCAGAATCATCTGCTGGCGGCGCTTTCGCCCGAAGTGCAGGGCCGTCTGTTTCCGCACCTCGAGTTGGTGCCGCTGAAGTTGCGGGCTCTCCTCTACGATGTCGGGCGGCCCATGCGCCACGTCTACTTTCCCACTGACTCCATCATCTCGCTGCAGTACATGATGGAGGACGGGGCTTCGACGGCGATCCTGGTGGTGGGCAACGAGGGATTACTCGGCATCACGTTGTTCATGGGCGGTGAAACCACGCGTGGCCGGTCCGTGGTGCAGAGCGCCGGGCATGCCTTTCGGCTGCCCAGAGCGCGGGTGAAAGACGAATTCGGTCGTCACGGTGAGCTGCTGCAATTGATGCTGCGCTACACCCAGGCCCTGATCACCCAGGTGGCCCAGACCGCGGTCTGCAATCGCCACCACTCGATCGATCAACAGCTTTGCCGTTGGCTTCTGCTGTCCATGGATCGCCTGTCCCACAACCACCTGACCATGACCCAGGAGTTCATCGCCGGCATGCTCGGCGTGCGGCGCGAGGGTGTGACCGCTGCGGCAATCAAGCTGCGGGACGCGGGTGTCATTTCCTATGCGCGCGGCCTGATCAAGGTGCTCGACCGCCAGAAGCTCGAGCAGGCGGCCTGCGAATGCTATGCGGTGGTCCACAGCGAAACGGAACGGCTGCTCCCCTATCTGCCCCAGCGCCAGCTCGTCACCAGGCCCGCAGACATCCCCGTGGTGGAAAACAAGGTGATCCACGCGAAAGCCTGGGCTAGACCCAGACGGTATCCACGCAGAAATGCGGCTCCAGCTCCAACATCAGACGGGGCTGGCCCGCTGCAGCAGGGCAGGCGCCTGATCTCGGCGTCATGGGTCCATAGGTGATGCAGCGGATCTGAATGTGTCCCATCGAACAGATGAAGCTCATGTCAGTGGTCAGTATGGCAGTCCCACCAATTTTGATTTCGAAGGTGCGGTCATGAACAACAAGCATAAGCTCCTGGTCTTAACACTCGTGAGCGGTCTCTCCACGCCGTTGCTCAGCTCGGCAGGCGTGACCTTCATGACGGCCGAAGACGACACATTCTTCGCCGGCCTCACGGCCATGCCGTTCACCGCTACGGGTTCCGCTCCCTTTTGCGGCCCCTACGCGAGTTGTTTCGGTGACTATGAATTCCGTTCGGGCTCGATCCACCACCACACCAAGCAGCCGGGTACTGACTCCGGCAGTTTGGAGCCAGACAGCGTCTTTCTGACGGTACCCTTGAGTAGTTCGCTACCCGCTCAGGCGACCTTCGATTTCGGGTTTGCCACCCACTCCTTCGGGATGCGCTGGGGATCCGTCGACAGCTACAACCTGTTGGAGTTTCTGCTCGATGGTGCTCTTGTAGGCGCGGTATCTGGGACACAGCTGGCGAACAGCGCTGGTGTGACCGTGGCGAACGCCAACGGCAACTTCCACATCGACCGCTTCGTTCGTTTCGATGCTGTGGGATCTGCCATGTTCGACTCGATCCGATTCCAGACCAGCAACTTCGGCTTCGAAACCGACGGCCACCATGTCGCCGTCGCCCAAGTGCCGGGACCCATGCCTATGGCCCTGCTGGCCCTCGGCCTGGCCGGAATCGGGTTGTTTGGCAGGCGTCGTCGACCCGCGGATTGACGGGTCTGAACTTGACCGGACAGCACAAGACCTGAGCGCCCCGGCTGATTGGGGCGTTCTTTTTTTGCATCTCAGGGGGTCGCACACACTCGGGGGCAAGTGCGACCAACTGCGTGGACCCCTCGCTCAATGTCCGGCCGACGACGTGGCTCGCCCTGAATCTGCGCGCTACTTCATACCTGCCCCAGCGTCAGCTGGTCACCGAGGTCTGCCTGTGCGCATTTGCTGCAGGCCCTGTCTATAATCCGCCGCTGTCTCGAGAGCTCACCGCTGCTTCGCGGAGCGCGCCTTGTCCCATGCTGTCCTCGATATCGCCGGCCTGCGCTGTGAACGCGACGATCGCGAGCTGTTCGCCGATTTCGACCTGCGCATCGCTGCCGCTGAAGCGGTGCAGCTGCGCGGCCCGAACGGCGCAGGCAAGACCACGCTGCTGCGCTGTATTGCCGGGATGCATCCCGAGTACGAGGGCAGCATCCGGCTGCTCGGTGCACCTGTCAGTGGCGAACAGTTGGTGTTCGTGGGGCACAGGCCGGGTATCTCCGGTCTGCTGAGCGCGGCGGATAATCTGCGCTGGCATCTGGATCTGGCGGGCTGGCGCGGGGCGGGTGACGTGATAGGCGCGGCGCTGGACCGGGTAGGACTCGCTGGCTACAACGACGTGCCCTGTCAGCAGCTCTCCGCCGGGCAGCAGCGGCGGGTGGCCCTGGCGCGTCTCGCCCTGCCCACGGCCGAGGTGCCGCTGTGGCTGCTCGACGAGCCGTTCACCGCACTCGACGATGCCGGACTGGAGCTGATCAGCGGCTTGATGGCCGAGCGACTGGCGGGCGCGGGGGCCATCCTCTTCACCACCCACCAGGCGGCGCCCGCGCTGCCCGGACTCAGCACACGCTGGATCGGAGCTCCTGCGTGACGGCGCCGGCAGCGGGGGAGCCGAGTTTGTGGGTGCTGTTCCGGGGCCAGTTGCGCCGGGATCTCAAGCTCGCCTTCGGTCAGCCGTCGGAGCTGGCGAATCCTCTGGCGTTCTTCGTCGTGGTCATTACCCTGTTTCCCCTCGGCGTGAGTCCGGAGCCGGACGTGCTGGCGGGCATGGCACCGGGCGTACTGTGGATCGCGGCGCTGCTGGCCACGCTGCTGGGACTCGAGGCCCTGTTCCGTCGCGATCGGGACGATGGCACGCTGGAACAGATGGTGCTGCGGGCGCAGCCGCTGTATCTGCCGGTGGTGGCGCGCATGCTGGCCCACTGGATGGTGACCGGACTGCCACTGACGCTGCTCGCCCCGCTGCTCGGCGGCATGCTCAACCTGGCGCCGGAAGCCCGGCTGCCGCTGATGCTGGGGCTGGCCCTGGGGACGCCGGTGCTGGTCCTGCTCGGTGGGGTGGGTGCGGCCCTGACCGTGGGTCTGCGCACCGGCGGCGTGCTGCTGGCCCTGTTGGTGCTGCCGCTGTTCGTGCCGGTGCTGATTCTCGGTGTCAGCGCTGCGGAGCTGGCGAGTTCGGGTCTGTCGCCCACCGGACCACTGCTGTGGCTGGCGGCCGGCGCGAGTTTCGCCATCACCACGGTGCCGTTCGCCATTGCGGCGGCGCTGCGGATCGGGGTCGAGGTCGGGTGACGCGGGCTTGAGGAGAGGTTGGCTTGAAGTACATCCCTGATGGGTTACGACGACTCTGGCATCGCATGGGTTCGCCGCGCTGGTTCTACGAAACCACGGCGTCCTGGCTGCCATGGCTGGGCGGAGCGGCAGCGCTGCTGATTGCGGTCGGCACGGTGTGGGGCCTGGCGTTCGCGCCGCCGGACTACCTGCAGGGCGACAGTTTTCGCATCATCTACATCCACGTCCCGGCGGCGTATCTGGCCCAGGCCGGCTACATCCTGATGGCCGTGTGCGGCGTGATTCTTCTGGTCTGGCGCATGAAGCTCGCGGACATGGTGATGACCGCGGTGGCTCCCATCGGCGCGGCGTTCACGTTTCTCGCGCTGGCCACCGGCTCGATCTGGGGTAAGCCCACCTGGGGCACCTACTGGATCTGGGACGCGCGCATCACCTCCGTGCTGATTCTCCTGTTCCTGTATCTCGGCATCATCGGCCTGCGCCGCGCCATCGAGCGGCCGGAGGCGGCGGGCCGGGCCTGCGCGATCCTCGCCATCGTCGGCGTGATCAACATTCCGATCATCAAATATTCGGTGGACTGGTGGATGACGCTGCACCAGCCGGCCACGTTCAGCGTCACCTCGGCGCCGGCCATGCCGCCGATCATGTGGGTGCCGCTGCTGCTGAACGTGCTCGGGTTCAACCTGCTGTTCGCGGTCAGCGTCATTCAGGGGACACGTACGGAGGTGCTCGTTCGCGAGCGCCGCACCCGCTGGGTCAGTGAGTTGTGCCTGCGGGAGCGCGCATGAGTTTCGACAGCTTCGGCGATTTTCTGGCCATGGGCGGGCACGGATTTTACGTCTGGTGGGCCTACCTACTGACGGCTGTCGTGGTAGCATTGATACTCGTGTGGCCGGTGTGGCGACGGCGCCGCTTCCTTCGGGAGCAGCGCGGACGACTGCGTAGGTCCCGGGCTCTGGGCGGGCAGACTGGAAGTTCAAGTGATGCACCCGAAACGTAAGCAACGACTCCTCATCATCAGTGTGCTCATCGGTGGCGTCGGCGCCACTGCGGCGCTGGTGCTGAACGCGCTGAACGAGAACATCAACCTGTTCTATCCGCCGGATCAGATCGTCGCCGGCCTGGCGCCGGTGGATCAGCGCATCCGTGCCGGCGGCATCGTGGTGGACGGCAGTGTGTTCCGGGAAATCGGCAGCATGTCGGTGTCCTTCGTCATTTCTGATCTCGATGGCCACGACGTTCCGGTGACGTTCGAAGGCATCCTCCCCAACCTGTTCGGAGAGGGGCAGGGCATCGTCGCTACAGGGCGGCTCGGTGCGGACGGCGTGTTCGTCGCCTCCGAGGTTCTGGCCAAGCACGACGAAAACTACATGCCGACGGAACTCGCTGCCATGCAGGGGCGCAAGCCACCGATGGGTAACCAGGTGAACAGCGATCCCGGTGTAAGTTACTAGGCCCTCGATGGCCTCGTCGTCCGCTCCGGGCAGCGGTCCCATGATTTTCGCGGAGACCCGGAATGATTCCTGAACTCGGTCATTTTGCACTGGCGCTGGCGTTGGGCTTCGCCATCCTGCTGGCCACGCTCCCCATCGCGGGCACCTTCACCGGGCGCCTGGTGTGGATGCGTAGCGGGGGGTCGCTGGCCGCGGGCATGTTCGCGTTTCTGCTGCTGTCCTACATCTGCCTGACCTGGTCGTTCCTGGCGGACGATTTCTCCGTGGCCTACGTGGCGCAGAACTCCAATTCCCTGCTTCCCGTCTACTACAAGGTGAGTGCCGTCTGGGGCGCCCATGAAGGTTCCTTCCTGCTCTGGACCCTGATCATGGCTGGCTGGACCGTGGCGGTGGCGGTGCGCAGCAAGGGTCTGCCGCTGGACATGCTGGCGCGGGTGCTGGGGGTGATGGGCATGGTGAGCATCGGCTTCATCCTGTTCATGCTCCTGACCTCGAATCCTTTTGACCGACTGCTGCCGATGTCGCCCAGCGACGGCTCCGATCTCAATCCGCAGCTGCAGGACTTCGGTCTCATCGTGCATCCGCCCATGCTGTACGTGGGCTACGTGGGTTTCTCGGTGGCGTTCGCGTTCGCCATCGCCGCCCTGATGTCCGGCCGGCTGGATGCGGCCTGGGCACGCTGGTCGCGGCCGTGGACGAACGTGGCCTGGGCCTTCCTCACCGTGGGTATCGCGCTGGGCAGCTGGTGGGCCTACTACGAGCTCGGCTGGGGTGGCTGGTGGTTCTGGGACGCGGTGGAGAACGCCTCGTTCATGCCCTGGCTGGTGGGCACGGCGCTGATCCATTCCCTGGCGGTGACCGAAAAACGGGGCGTGTTCCGCAGCTGGACCGTGCTGCTGGCCATCGCCACGTTCTCCCTGGTACTGCTCGGTGCCTTCATCGTCCGCTCCGGCGTGCTGACGTCAGTCCATGCATTCGCGGTGGATCCGGAGCGGGGCGCCTACATCATGGCCTTCCTGCTGCTGGTGGTGGGTGGCTCGCTGGCGCTGTACGCGTTCCGCGCGCCGGTGATGCGTGCGGATGCGCAATACGACGGCCTGTCCCGGGAAGTATTGCTGCTGGTGAACAACGTGCTGCTGGTTGTGGCCACCGCCGCCGTGCTGCTCGGTACCCTTTACCCGCTGCTCTACGAGGCCATGACCGGCGGTGACAAGATCTCCGTGGGGCCGCCGTATTTCAATGCCGTGTTCGTGCCGCTGATGTTGCTGCTGCTGGTGGCCATGGCGGCAGGGCCGCTGGCGCGCTGGAAGCGGACCAGCGCGAAGGAGTTGGTCCGCAATCTGGGGCGCATCGCGGTGGCGAGCGTCGTGCTCGGCGTGCTGCTGCCCCTGGTGTTCACCGGTGCGCTGGACCTGTGGGCGGTGGTGGCCGTCGCGCTGGCGGCCTGGATCACGCTGTCCCTGGTGCAGGACACGCTGTCGCGGGTCGCCCACAAGGGCGACTGGCCGTCACGTCTCGCGGCCATTCCCAAACTCGGAGCTGGCTACGCGGGCATGTGGATCGCCCATATCGGCATCGCGGTGTCCGTCATCGGTATCGCCATGGTGGTGGTCTATTCCGACGAGCGCGACGTGCGCATGACCCCCGGCGACACGGTCGACGTGGGGGGCTGGACGTTCCGCTTCGACGGCATCCGCCCGGCTGAGGGGCCCAACTGGACTGCGGACGAAGGCGTGGTCACCGTGCTCAAGAACGGCCGCGAGCGGATGACCCTGCTGCCGCAGAAACGGCACTATCCGGTGCGGGGCATGGTCATGACCCAGGCCGCGATCAATCCCCGATTCACCCGCGACCTCTACGTCGCGCTTGGCGAGCCGCTGGGCGGTCAGGCCTGGGCGGTGCGGGTACACTACAAGCCGTTCGTGCGCTGGATCTGGCTGGGCGCCATTCTGATGGCCTTCGGCGGGGTCATTGCGGCGGTCGACAAGCGCTACCGGCGATTGGCGGAGCGGGCAGTGGAACGCCGCCGCATCGCCAGCACCGGGGACGCACCATTGGCGGAGGGCACGTCATGAGCGAGCATGCAGACACTGCGACCGGATCCATGCCGAGCCGGGCCAGTCTGTTCATTCCCCTGGCTGTTTTCCTGGTCATCCTGGCCCTGCTCTGGCGCGGATTCAGTCTTGGCGACCCCCACGCATTACCGTCGGCGCTGCTGAATCAGCCACTGCCGGAGTTCGCCCTGCCGGTGCTGCACGAGCCCGGTCGCGTGGTGGGCTCCGAGGCCATGCACGGCGAACCTTTCCTGCTCAACGTCTGGGCCACCTGGTGCCCCACCTGCCGCGCAGAGCATGCGGAGCTCGCGCGTATCGCCGAGGAATACGGGGTGCCCATCTTCGGCATCAATTACAAGGACAACCCGGCGGAGGCGCGGCGCTGGCTGGCGCGCTACGGCGACCCGTACGTGTTCTCGGTGGTGGATGCCGACGGCAGTCTGGGCATCGATCTCGGCGTCTACGGGGCCCCGGAGACCTTTCTCGTGGATGCCGAGGGCGTGATTCGCTACAAGCGCATCGGTGCTGTGGACCGGCGGGTGTGGGACACCAAGCTCGGCCCCTTGCTGGCGGAGCTGCGCGATGCGTCCTGACGGTGTCCTTCTTCGCAGCCTGATTCTCGGTCTGCTGCTGCTCGCCGGGCACGGTCAGGCGTCGTCCATTGATGTCTACGAATTCGATACCCGGGAACAGGAGGCACGCTTCCATGCCCTGAACGCGGAGCTGCGATGCCCGAAGTGTCTGAATACGAATCTCTGGGGGTCTGACGCGCCCATCGCCCGCGACCTGCGTCGTACGGTCGCGACCATGCTGCGCGAGGGTCACAGCGATCAGGAAATCCGCAACTACCTCGTGTCCCGCTACGGCGACTTCATTCTCTACAATCCCCGCTTTACCGCGAAAACGGCAGCGCTTTGGGTCGGGCCCTTCGTGCTGCTGTTTCTCGGCCTCGCCATCATCGGCGTGATGATCCGCAATCAGCGCCGGGCTGCCCGCGCCGGGGACGAGATGATCTCGCCGGCCGACGCGGAGCGGGTGGCACGTCTGCGTGCCGAACTGCGCCGGGACACGAGCGGAGCTGCCTCGCGCTCATGATGCTGTTCTGGATTCTGGTCGTTGCCATGGTCGTCGTGGCGGTCGCGTTCACGCTCTGGCCGCTGTTCCGCGGTCGCAGTGAAAGCCGTGCTGCCCGCATCCGGGCGCACTCCAATCTCGCCATTTTCGAGGATCGGCTTGCGGAGCTGGAGGCGGACCGCGACGAAGGTCGGGTCGATACTGCGGAGTTCGATGTCCTGCGGGCGGAGCTGGAGCGGTCCCTGCTCGGTGACGTGGACGATCTCGATGACGCTGCGCCGGAAGCGTCGACCACGGACCGCGGCCTTGGCGGCCCGGTCCTGGTGGGTGGTGCGGTGCTCGTGCCGCTGCTGGCCCTGGTCCTGTATGCGGACTGGGGGTTGTCCCTGGGCTTTCAGGACGAGCTGGCCCTGGCGCGGGAAATGCGCCAGGTGGAGGGCCTGGCCGGCAGTGGCCATGACAGCCGGCAGGTGGAGCAGCTCATAGGCCGCCTGGAATCGCGGCTGGCGTCGAACCCGGACGACGCGGACGGCTGGTTCCTGCTGGGCCGCACGGCCCTGAATCAGGGCGCGTTCGAGCGTGCCGGGCGGGCCTTCGGGCGGGTCGGGGAACTGCTGCCGGACGAGCCGGGACCCCTGGTCTTCCAGGCTCAGTCCTTGTATCTGGCGGAGGACCGGCAGGTGACTCCGCGGGTGCGAAGGGTCATCGACCGGGTGCTGGAACTGGTTCCGGGCCAGCCCATCATGCTCGAGATCCTGGCCATGGATGCCTTCCAGAACGCACGCTTCGCCGAGGCGGCCAGCCTGTTCGAGCAGGTGCTGGCCACCGGCATACCCGAGGGCGAGCGCCGGGCCTTCCTGCAGGATGGTCTGCAGCGTTCCCGCGAGCTGGCGGGGCTGCCGACGCCGCTGCCTGAACCCGCGGGCGAGGGGATCCGGGTGCAGGTGCAGATTCCGGACGCCGTGCTCGAGGACCTGCCTTCGAACGCGGCAGTCTTCGTCATGGCCCGGCCCGTTGGCGGGCCACCTATGCCGCTGGCCGTGCAGCGGCTGCGGCCGGCCTCGCGGCTCGACGTGCGCCTGACCCTGGACGATGCCATGGCCCCTGACATGGCGCTCGACAGCGTCGACGAGGTGGAGATCGTCGCCCGTCTGTCCCGGGCCGGAACCGCTGAGCGCGGGCCCGGTGATCTCGAGCGGACGGCCGCGCCGGTGGCCACCCGGGGCGCGGCGCCGGTGGAGCTCTGGCTCGGTGCCGGTGACCCGCCTGCTGTAACGCGGGCGGAACCGGAGCCGCTGGCGGCCGTTACGCCCGCTGCGGGGGGCCGGGTGCAGGCGCTGGTCGAAGTCTCTCCCGACGTGAGCGTGCCGCCGGGGTCGACGCTTTACGTCTTCGCCCGGGAGGTGGAGGGTCCACCTGCACCGCTGGCGGTCGCCCGGCATCGCGCAGATGAACTGCCGCTGCTGGTGGCTCTGGACGATTCCATGGCCATGACGCCGGAACGTCTCCTGTCCGCCTCCGGCCGCGTGCAGATCGTCGCCCGCGTGTCCGCGGATGGCGGTGTCACCCCGCGTCCTGGCGACCTTGAAGGGGTGAGCGCGACCCTGGATCCACGCAACAGCCGGCGGGTGGTGAACGTGCTGATCGACCGTGTGATCCAGTGATTTCCGGTGTTTCAACGCGGCGATCGTGACCTGCCTGCCAAACCTCGATAGACTGCCGAGCCCATAGCAGAAGCCGTTCCACATGCTGTGGGACCACCCTTGGGGCACGCCGCCGATCCATGCGCCTGAAGCACATCAAGCTCGCGGGCTTCAAGTCCTTCGTCGACCCGACCACGGTGTCGTTTCCCGGCAACCTGACCGCCATTGTCGGCCCGAACGGGTGCGGCAAGTCGAACGTGATCGACGCGGTGCGCTGGGTGATGGGCGAGAGTTCCGCCAAACAGCTGCGCGGTGAGTCCATCACCGACGTCATCTTCAATGGTTCGAATTCCCGCAAGCCCACGGCCCAGGCCAGCATCGAGCTGGTATTCGACAACAGTGACGGCCGCCTGGGTGGTCAGCATGCGAACTTCGCCGAGATCTCCATCCGCCGTCAGGTGACCCGGGACGGTCAGTCCCTTTACTTCCTCAACAACACCCGCTGCCGGCGGCGCGACATCCAGGACGTGTTTCTCGGCACCGGCCTCGGGCCGCGCAGCTACTCCATCATCGAACAGGGCATGATCTCGAACCTGATCGAGGCCCGCCCCGAGGATCTGCGCAGTTATCTCGAGGAGGCGGCCGGCATTTCCCGCTACAAGGAGCGCCGGCGCGAGACCGAGAACCGGATCAAGCACACCCGCGAGAACCTCGACCGCCTCAATGATCTGCGCGAGGAACTCGAGCGCCAGCTCGGGCGCCTGCAGCGACAGGCGAAGGCGGCTGAGAAATACCGGGAATACAAGACCGAGGAGCGACGCCTTAAGGCGGAGCTGCTGGCCTTGCGCTGGCAGGCCATGACCGCCGAGATGGAGGCGCATGGCGTCCGGGTGACGCGGCTCGAACTGGCTCTGGAGCAGGCCCGTACTGCGCGCCAATCCGTGGCAACGCAGATCGAGCAGGAGCGCGCGCGCTACGCGGAACTGGCCGAAGTCACGGGCACGGTGCAGCAGCGCTTTTACGAACTCGGTGCCACCATCGCCCGGCTCGAGGAGAACCTGCGGGCGCGTGACCAGCGGCTGCGGCAGCTCGAAGCCGATCTGGCCGCGGCCCGCAGCCGCCGCGAAGAGGCGGTGCGCCATCTGGAGCTGGATGCCCGCCGGATCGAGGAGCTCACGGCAGCGCTTGCGGCCGTCGAGCCCGAGCGGGAGACCATCGTCGCCCGGGAGGAGGAAGCCACCGCCCTGCTGGACGAGGCGGAAGCCGCCATGCAGGCCTGGCAGCAGGAGTGGGATGCATTCAATCAGGCGGCGGCGGAGCCGCGTCGCCGGGCCGAGGTGGAGGCGTCGCGCATCGCCCAGCTCGAACAGTCCCTCGGCCGCATCAGCCAGCGCCGGGAGCGGCTCGAAACGGACGCGGATGCCGCCGGAGCCGATCTCGACGCCAGTGAACTCGGTGACCTCGATGCCCGCATCGAGTCCATCGAGGAGGCCATGGCCGGACGCGAGACCGAACTCGAGGCGCTGGCAGCACGGCTGGCGTCGAATCGCAGCGAACTCGAGGAGGCGGAGCGCCAGCTTGCAGAGAGTCGCGGCCAGGTGCAGGTGCTGACCGGACGCAAGGCGTCGCTGGAGGCGCTGCAGGAGTCCGCGCTCGGACGCAATGACGCCGCTGCCCGGGAGTGGCTGGCGGAGCGGGGTCTGGATCGCAAACCCCGCCTCGGCGAGCGGCTGCAGGTGCAGGCGGGCTGGGAAACCGCTGTCGAGGCCGCCCTTGGCGGTGCCCTGCAGGCGGTGGTGGTGGATGTGCTCGACGCGCCCGCAGAAGCGGCCATGGCCCTCGACGATGTAGAGCTCACTTTGTTCGAGGCCGGTGGTGCACGGTCGCCGCAACCGGAGGCGGACCCGCAGGGACGGCAGCCGCTGCTGGATCTGCTGCGTGCGGACGACGATCTCGCCTCGCTGCTCGAGGGAATCTGGGTCGCTGAGAATCTGGCCTCGGCGCTGACCCTGCGTGATCGGCTCGGTCCCAGGGAGGCCATCGTCACCCGGGACGGAACGCTGCTCGGTCGCCGCTGGCTGCGGTTGGCCCGTGGCGATGCGGCAGGGCGCGGTGTGCTGCGCCGGGCCCATGAAATCGATTCGCTCGATGCGGACGTTGCAGCGGCGGCCGAGCAGGTTCGTGTCTCGGAGGAGCAGGTGGCCCGGCTGCGTGCGGATCTCGGTGGCATGGAACAGGCGCGGCAGCAGGCTCAGCAGGCGCTGGGAGAATCGAGCCGGCAGCATGGCAGCCTGCGGGCGGAGCGCAGCGCCGCCCAGGCACGGCTGGAAGCCGCGTCCGCGCGCCAGGAGCGGCTGCAGCGGGAGCGGGCGGAACTCGAGGAACTGCTGACCGCCGAGCGCCGGCAGATCGAGGCGGCGCGGACTGCCCGCAGCGAGGCCGAGGCCGCCATGACGGAACTCGAGCAGCGGCGCGGCGACCTGCTCGGCCGTCGGGACGCCGCCCGGGCGACCCTGGACGAAGCCCGTCAGCAGGCGCGGGCGCGCCGGGATGCGGCCTACGAGCTGGAGCTCAGGCGTCAGAATCTGGCCAATCAATTGGAGTCCACGCGCGTGGCCGCCGAGCGTCTGCGCAGCCAGCAGGAGGAGCTCGTCGAGCGGCTTGCAGCACTCGAGGAGGCCATCACGGAAGCGCGGGAGCCGCTCACCGACCTGCGCCAGGAGCTGGACGCAGAGCTCGATCGACGCCTGGCGGTGGAGCAGGAACTCACCGCCGCCCGCGAAGCTCAAGGCCAATCCGAGACCAGCCTGCGGGAACTCGAGCAGGCGCGCAGCACCGCGGAGGAGCAGGTCCAGCGCGAGCAGGCTGCGCTGGAGACGGCCCGCATGGAGCGGCAGGCAGTGGAGGTGCGGCGCCGGACTCTGGAGGAGCAGCTGGCTGAGAGTGGCTCGGAGGCGAACAGCGTGCTTGCCGAGTTGGACGCGGAGGCTACGGAAGCGGCCTGGCAGGAGGCGCTGGAACGGCTCGATGCGCGCATCAGCCGGCTGGGGCCCATCAATCTCGCGGCCATCGAGGAGTACGAGCAGGAGTCCGAGCGCAAAACCTATCTGGACGCCCAGAACGCGGACCTGGTGGAGGCGCTGAGTACGCTGGAGGAGGCGATCCGCAAGATCGACCGGGAGACGCGGGCCCGCTTCAAGGAGACCTTCGACAAGGTCAACCATGGCGTCCAGGAACTGTTCCCGAAAGTGTTCGGCGGCGGTCACGCGTATCTGGAGCTCACCGGCGACGATCTGCTGGACACCGGCGTCTCGATCATGGCGCGGCCGCCGGGCAAACGGAACTCATCGATCCATCTGCTGTCAGGTGGCGAGAAGGCACTGACCGCCATTGCCCTGGTATTCTCGATTTTTCAGCTCAATCCGGCACCGTTCTGCATGCTCGACGAAGTGGATGCACCGCTGGATGATGCCAACGTGGGCCGCTTCTGCCGCATGCTGACGGAGATGTCGCGGGACGTGCAGTTCATCTTCATCACCCACAACAAGATCACCATGGAGATGGCGGAGCGGCTGATGGGCGTGACCATGCAGGAAGCAGGCGTGTCCAGGCTGGTGTCGGTCGACGTCGAACAAGCCGCGGCCATGGCGGGCTGAGGGGGCAGGCTGGCGGCGCTAGCGAGGAGCAAGAGTGGATCTGGGCATGCGTGACTGGTTGCTGATCGTGGGCGGGTTGCTGATCCTCGGCGTGCTCGGTCATGGGCTATGGATCGCATGGAAGGCCAAGCGGTCCGACGTACGCGTGCGCTACGAAAACAAGATTCCCGATCTCGATCTCGACGACATCGATCTGCTGCGTGCCGAACTTCCCAGCGGACCTGCGCGGGTGGTGAAAGCGGACGGCCAAGCAGAAGCGAAGCCTGGCCCACGCATGGCGCGACCCAGTCCGGAGGCGGTGGCCCGCAGCCAGCAGCCGAGATGGAAGCCCAAGCCGGCCCGTCCCACGGAAGCACCCCCTGCGGGCGCCATGCTCGATCCCATTGATCAGGACCTCGAGCGGGAAGCACGGGCCGCTGACGTCGAGGATGACGTCGGCGTTGACCGCGCGGAGTCGCGCAACGCCAAAAGCCGGGAGAGCCGGCAGGAGCCCGTTGTCCGCGATGCCCCGAAACCGTCTCGAGAGCGCGCGCCGACTCCGACCCCGACGGCGGACCCCGCCCCGGAGCAGGCGCCCCTGTTTGCGGGTGATCCCATCGTTTCCCGCGACCGGGCAGCGTCCCGCAGCGCTCGCCGCAAGCCTGCGGCTGAGACGCGCAAGCCGACTCGGGACCGGCGCGCGGCTGAGCCGGAACCGACTGCGGACGAGGCTCCGGAAGAAGATTTCGATGAGGTCCTCGTGATCAACGTCCTGCGCCGCGACGGCGCCCAGATGCCCGGTGCGGATCTGCTCGAGGTGGTCAGCGAGCACGGACTGCGCTACGGCGACATGAACATTTTTCATCGCTACGGTGCCGGCCAGCGCATCGAGTTTTCCATGGCCAATGCGGTCAAGCCCGGCACCTTCGATCTCGGTGCCATCGACGATCTTTATACGCCCGGGGTGAGTTTCTTCATGCGACTGCCGGGTCCGGACCAGCCCCTCGAGGCCTTCGACGACATGGCGAACGTGGCGCGTGACATCGCGCAGCGCCTGCAGGCGGACCTCAAGGACGAGCGCCACAGCGTCATGACGGCCCAGACCCTGGAACACTGCCGCCAGCGCATCCGCGAGTTCCGGCGCCGGCAGATGTCGCGACGGAACTGATCGGTGGTGGCGTCGCAGAGCCCTACGGGCGACCCCGCTGCGGAAATCGAGCACCTGCGCGACCTCATCGACAGCCACAATCACGCCTATCACGTCCTCGATTCGCCCACGATTTCCGACGCGGAGTTCGATGCGTTGTTCGATCGCCTGCTGGCTCTGGAGGCGGAGCATCCTGAGCTGGTGACGTCGGAATCTCCGACCCAGCGCATTGGTGCGGCGCCGTCCGAGCGTTTTCCCAGCGTCCGCCATCCGCTGCCGATGCTGAGCCTGGGTAAGTGCACCACCCATGACGAGCTGCGTGAATTCGATGTCCGAATCCGACGTCTGCTCGACACAGCGGATGACATCGCCTACGCCTGTGAACCGAAAGTCGATGGCGTCGCGGTGCGGCTGTACTACGAGTCGGGTCGCCTTCAGCTCGGTGCCACCCGGGGCGACGGCGAAACCGGTGAGGACATCACCGCGAACGTCCGCACCCTGGAGTCGGTGCCGCTACGCCTGCGCGGCCGTGACTGGCCCGAACGCCTCGAAGTGCGCGGCGAGGTCTACATGCCGCGTTCGGCGTTTGCCGCGTTCAATACGGCTGCCCGTGGCGCAGGCGAGCGCGAGCTGGTCAATCCTCGCAACGGTGCCGCCGGCAGCCTGCGGCAGCTCGATCCTGGCGTTACCGCGCGGCGTCCGCTCACGATGTATTGCTATGGCATCGGTCGCATTGATGCGGACTGGCCGATCACGAGCCACGTGGCTTCCCTCGAGCTGCTCGCGGAGTGGGGCTTCAGGGTGAATCCGCTCACCCGGGCGGTGACCGGCGTGGATGCCGTCATCGACTACGTGGAGACCTTGTTGGCGAAGAGGGGCGATCTCGATTACGACATCGACGGCGTCGTGATCAAGGTGGACGATTTCGCCGCCCAGGATGCCCTCGGGGTCCTGACCCGGACACCGCGTTATGCCATCGCTTTCAAGCCGGCGGCGGAGGAAGCGCTGACCCGGGTGCTCGGCGTGGACTTTCAGGTGGGGCGCACCGGGGCGGTCACGCCGGTGGCGCGGCTCGAACCGGTGTTCGTCGGCGGCGTCACCGTGTCCAACGCGACCCTGCACAACAGCGACGAGATTGCGCGCCTCGATCTTCGCGTTGGGGACGCGGTCTGGGTGCGTCGTGCCGGGGACGTGATTCCCCAGGTGGTGCGCGTCGACCACGAGCAGCGTCCGGCGGACGCCCACAGCATCGAGTTCCCTGATCGTTGTCCGGTGTGCGGGGCAGACGTGCTGCGTTCCGAAGGTGAGGTGGTCGCGCGCTGCGTGGCCAGGCGAACCTGTCCCGCCCAGCTCGTACACGGTCTCATGCACTTTGCTTCCCGCGGTGCCATGGACATCCACGGGCTCGGCGAAAAGGTCATCACCCAGCTGGTGGAACGTGAGTTGGTCAGTGATGCAGCCGACCTCTACGAACTGGATGTCGACAGGCTCTCGGGCCTCGAGCGCATGGCGGAGAAGTCGGCCCGCAACCTGCACGCGGCGATCGAAGGCTCCAAGCAGCGGCCGCTGGCGAGGGTCATCTATGCACTCGGCATCCGCGAGGTGGGCGAGGCCACTGCAGCCGCGCTGGCGCGCCACTTCCGCAGCCTCCCTGCGCTGTGGGAAGCGGACGAGGACAGTCTGCAGGAGGTTCGTGACGTGGGTCCGGTGGTGGCGCGGGAGATCGCGGAGTTTTTCGTCCAGGACGAGAATCGGGCGCTGGTGGAACGCCTGCTCGCCGCCGGCGTGGAGCCGGAACCACCTCCAGCCGAAGCGGCCCACGCGCCGCTGGCGGAGCAGTCCTGGGTGCTGACCGGGACTCTGGAGACCCTGACGCGCAAGGAAGCCAAGGCGCGGCTCGAAGCCCTCGGCGCGCGGGTCTCAGCTTCCGTCTCCGCCCAGACCGATTGTGTGGTGGCTGGTCCGGGTGCCGGTCAGAAACTCACCGATGCGCGCCGGCACGACGTTCCGGTGCTGGACGAGGCGGCGTTTCTGGCCCGCCTGGAGGAACTGGAAGCATGATCGATAGCTATGTCCCGCGCTTGGGCTGGCTGCTGGCGGGTGCTCTGTTGCTGGCCGGCTGCACCATCTCGCCACCGTCCCAGGTGGACGACGTCTGCGAGATCTTCAGTGAGCAGCGCGGCTGGTACCGGGATGCGAAACGGGCGGAGCAGCGCTGGGGCATTCCCATCGGCGTGCTGATGGCGTTCTCGTTCCAGGAGTCCAGCTACCAGGCGCGGGCGCGCCCGCCCCGTGGGCGTCTGCTCTGGGTCATCCCCTGGCGGCGTCCGTCCACGGCTTACGGCTATGCCCAGGCGCTGGACAGCACCTGGGCCGAGTACCAGCGTGCCACGGGCCGGACCCGGGCGAGGCGGACGAATTTCCGGGATGCCATGGATTTCATCGGCTGGTACAACCGCCGCAGCGCCGATCAGCTCGGGTTGCCGCGCAACGATGCCTACAGCCTGTATCTCGCCTACCACGAAGGACCGGGTGGCTTCCGTCGCGGAACGTATCGGAACAAGACCTGGCTGCAGAACACCGCGAGCCGCGTGCACTCCAGGGCGAACAGCTACCAGAACCAACTCGCCGGCTGTGAGCGCCGCCTCTCCCGCCCCTGGTGGCGACCGTTCTAGCACGCGCGCCAGATCCTCGCGACGCCCCAGTGGGAGCAGATGTCGGCCGCAGGCCGGCGTCGCGATCGGCGACTGGTCCCGACCCGAAGCGTTGCGCCCAAAAGCTCGGTCCGTCCGCGCTACGCGTGGCCTGGACGCTCCCACAGAGCGACGCTCGAACGATGGGATGTGGGAGGCTGCAGGCGCCGCAGGCGACGCAGCGATCGCGTTGCCCGTGGATCGGGCGTTGCGCCAGTACGAGCGCACGCGCGCGCGGGACGATGTCCGCCACCTTCCGCGGCCGGCCATCGCTATACTGCCGGCCATGAGTGAGCCCCTGCACAGCGTCGGTCTCGACGACAGCCTGCGTGCCACGATCCAGGATGCCTATCGGGCCTGGCTTGCCGCGCGTGCATTCACCCCGCGGCGAGGGCAACGGCTGATGATCGCCGAGATTGCCCGCACCCTCGCCGATGCCGGTGACGGCCAGCCCCGGGTCTGCGTGGTGGAGGCCGGCACCGGTACCGGCAAGACCGTGGCCTATGGTCTGGCGGCCATTCCCGTGGCCCAGGCCCGGGACCTGAAGCTGGTCATCGCCACCGCCACCGTGGCCTTGCAGGACCAGCTGGTGGACCGGGATCTGCCTGACCTCGCGCGCCATGCCGGGCTCAGTTTCACCTACGCGCTGGCCAAGGGCCGCGGCCGCTATGCCTGTCCGGCACGCCTCGATCGTCACCTGGTGGACGACAGCACGGCGGTGCCGGGCGAACTTTTCGCGGCGGCCA
The DNA here is from genome assembly GCA_007122315.1 of Pseudomonadales bacterium. Lineage (GTDB taxonomy): Bacteria > Pseudomonadota > Gammaproteobacteria > Pseudomonadales > Azotimanducaceae > SLTB01. The sequence continues at coordinate 18,533 of SKUB01000319.1, forward strand.
TGCCGGTGAACGTGGCCGCCCGCGCCCTGTACCGGGACATGCTCGACGATCTGCGCCGTGGTGCCTGGGACGGCGACCGGGAAGCCTGGCAGCGGGCGGTGGACGATGGGGTGTGGAGCGGGGCGACCATGGATCATCGGGGCTGTACCGGGCCCCGCTGCGGCTTTTTCCGCGAGTGTCCCTACTACCAGGCGCGGGAGCGGGTGCAGCAGGCGGATGTCATCGTCGCCAACCATGACCTGGTGCTGTCGGATCTGGCGCTCGGCGGCGGCGTGGTGCTGCCGGACCCGGCAGCGAGCATCTACGTGTTCGACGAAGGCCACCACTTAGCCGAGAAGGCCCTGGGTCATCTGCGGCGATTCACCCGGGCGCTGGCCGGTGTGCAGACGTTGGAATCCGTGGACAAACTGCTCGGCACGCTGGCGCAGAGAACCGGGCGCGATCGGATTCTGGTGGACGCGGCCCAGCGGGTGGCCACCACCGGCGATCCACTGCGGCAGCTGCTGCGCAGCATGCTCGAACAGGCGGAGTCGCTGCCTGATCTTTCCCGTCCGGCCGGTCGGGAAGGGGTGCGTCCTACGCACCGTTTTCCGCTGGGAGCGATTCCTGGCCCCATGGTGGAACTGGCCCGGGAGCTCGCCGGTGGCCATCGCGAAATCGCCGCGGCGTTGGACTCGGTGCTGCAGCGCCTGACCGTCCTGGCGGAGGAGGGTCACGGCGAGCGGCAGGAGCTGCAGACCTGGACCGAGGGCCTTGCCCAGCACGCGGGCCGAATCGAAGGCGCGCTGGCCCTGTGGGATGATTTCGCGACCCCGGGCGACGCGGTGCAGGCGCGCTGGGTGTCCCGGGTGGAGCACGAGCAGAGTTGGGATCTGGAGTTCCAGTCGTCGCCGCTGCAGGCGGGCGAATCGCTGTCCGCGGCGTTGTGGACCACCTGCCATGGTGCCGTGGTGACTTCGGCGACGCTGGCGTCCACGGATGGTTTCCGTCGCTTCGCCGATGGTGCCGGCGTCCCGGACGACACCCGCTACCTGGTGGCGCCGTCGAGCCTGCCCTATGCCGAAGCCGCAGAGCTCGTGGTTCCCGCCATGACCACGGAACCGGGGCGGGCGGACGAGCACAACGCCGAAATCGCCAGGATGCTCCCGCAGCTGGTAGACCCTGACGAGGGCACGCTGGTGATCTTCACCTCCTGGCGTCAGCTTGCAGCGGTGACGGGCGCACTGCCGCCGCCCTTCCTGCAGCAGGTACTGAGCCAGGCGGATCTGCCCAAGGCGCGCATTCTCAAGAGCCATCGGGAGCGCATCGACGCCGGCCAGGGCAGCGTGATCTTCGGTCTCGCGAGCTTCGCCGAGGGCGTCGACCTCGCCGGCGACCATTGCCGCCATGTCATCATCACCAAGCTGCCGTTCGCAGTGCCGGACGATCCCGTAGAGGCGGCGGTGGCGGAGTGGCTCGAAAGTCAGGGCCGCAATCCGTTCATGGAAATGAGCGTCCCGGATGCGGCCCTGCGCTTGAAGCAGGCCTGTGGCCGGCTGCTGCGATCGGAGTCGGATACGGGCCGTGTGACGCTGCTCGACCGGCGCATCGTCAGCCGCCGCTACGGCCGGGCCATCCTCGACAGCCTGCCGCCATTCCGCCGCAGCATCGCCCGCTGAGGTGGTCTATCCGGCGTCTGCGATCGGGGCTATCGTCATGGCCGTGAATCCCTCCACTGGAGGACTGCAGCGATGAGAACGCTCGACGGTCCTGAAGCAGGCGGCAACGAGAGCGCCGCACCCGTGGCTGCCGAGGAGGTGCCCGTGGTGGCGCCCAAGGCCGTCGTGGTCCGTAAGCGCCTCGAATGGCAGATCTGGTTCGGGCTCGCGGTGACCTTCAGTTGGCTCGGTCTCGGCGTGATCTACATCGATCAGCAGATCGGCTGGGACGCCATCGCGGCTCAGCCGGCGGACGTGATCGGTGCGTTCCTGGAGGGGGCTTTCGCTCCGCTGGCATTCCTGTGGCTGGTGATCGGCTACTTTCTGCAGCAGAAGGCCCTGTCCCAGAACACGGATGCGCTGCGCATGCAGTTCCAGGAGATTCAGCGCTCCGCAGAGCAGGCGGTACGGCGCACCGAGACCATCGCTGCGTCCGAGCGGCATACGCGGCAGGAGACCTTCCTGCGCATCGCCGAGCAGGTGCGACGTCAGCTCGGAGGCATCATGGGTCTGCTGTTCATCTCCTCGCAGGGAACGGCGGGCAACGGCCGGGTGTCGGACGAAGCCATGGCCCACCTTTGGTCGGAAGTGAACAAGGGGGACCCGGAAGCCTTCTCCCGGGAGATGCTGTTCACCCATCTTGAAGAAGAGGACCCGCAGGCGCGCTACGACCTGTTTTACGGCACGGAGATCCGCGCCCGCCACAGCAACAACTTCATCTTCACGTTCGAGCGGCTGCGGGCGCGGGCACGGGAGGCGGATACCGACGGCATCCTCGAGGACGCGATCATGGGTAACGCGCATGGTTTCGTTTACACGCTGGCCCGCCGGTATCGCGAAATGGCGCCGGCGCACCTCGCTGACGTCCGCAGCACCGGTCGGGACGTGCGCATGATGGGCGTCGGCCTGGCGACGCCCGAGACGATGCAGCAGGAGGAAGGAGTCAGCGGCTGAAGCGTTCCGCCAGGGGTTCGTTCGACAGGTAGGCGCTGATCAGCTCCACCGGCGTGATGTCGAAGTAGATGTTGCGGGAACGGATGCCGGGTACCGGCGGCGGCCGCAACTCGCTGCCGGACTTCTCCTCGAGCTCCACCTCCTCTGCGGCGAGGCCCGTGCACTTGAAGCTTTCCGCCGCCACCAGGACCGGTACGCCGGCCTCGCGGGCCGCCAGGGCGATGAGCAGACTGCCCGCCTTGTTCACCAGACTGCCGTCGGCCAGCACCGAGTCGGCGCCGAACAGCACCAGATCCGCTTCCCCCACGAACAGGCCCGCCTGGGCATCGGTGATGTAGGTGACGGCCATACCGTTGCGGGCGAGGGTCGCGGCCACGTTCCAGCCTTCGAGCCCGGGCCGGGATTCGGTGACGATGGCGCTGATGCGGGCCTCGCTCATGCGCTCGAGGATGCGCCCCACCGTGGAACTGCTGGAGTGGAGCAGAATGCGGCTGCCTGCCGGAATGCGCTGCTCGGCGGCTCGCACGGTGGCGTCCGTGGCGGCATCGGCCCAGGTGCGCACGTCCCGCGCCTGATCCACCGCGTAGCGGCGCAGCGCATGGACATCGCCTTCGAACTCCGCCACACCCTGGCGCCAGCGTGCCACCAGGTTGTGGATCGCGGTCATGCTCGGCCGTTGGGCGCCGAGATCGGCGGCGAAGGCCAGCAGCCCCGCCCGCAAGGTCTCGGCGTCGTCGGCGGGCTCCGCCTCGGCAAATGCCATCAAGGCATCGAGTGCGACTCTCGCCAGGTGACTGGCACCATCCCTGAGGTTGTCGCGAACCTGCCTGAGCAGATCCTGACGCAGGGAGCCGGTTTCGGAGCGATCAGTGCTCACGGTTCAGCCCGAAACTGTCGCGGGCGGCCTTGAATGCATCGACGTCCTCCACCGGTGTGCCGGGCGGTACGGACTCGTCCAGGGGGAAGCGTCCCGAGGCCCATAGCGTGGCGGCCCGGGTCTCGGCCAATTCCGTGAAGTGGTCGTAGAAGTCACGGAAGGCGTCGAGCTCAACCGCGCGGATGGCCGTCGCCAGCCGTTCCCTGGAGTCGAAGTCCAGGACCTGGTCCTGGAGATCGCGCCACAGACGCGAGCCACGGCTGTTGAGGTTCTGATCCCGCTCCAGCAGGCGTGCCAGCAGGCCCTCGCGTTCGCTTTCGAACTGTTCCGGCGTCATCCTGGCGAGACGCTCGCGGAAGTCGACGAGGAACGCCGACGTTGCAGCAGCGACGGCGGCCGGTGCCGCCACCGGGCTCTGCACCACGAAAATCAGCCCGGGCGTATTGACCCGCACCCAGGACCCGGCGAAGACCACGTAGCCCAGCTGCTGTTCCGTCCGCAGCTGGTTGAAGTAAGGCGTTGAGATGATGTGCCCGAGGAGCCCGAAGCGGGCCCGCTCTTCCCAGCTCTGATCTCTGCCCTGCACGTAGTGCGCGATGGCAGCATCGTCGTGCTCCACCGCCACGCGCCGCTGAACCGGCTCGTCGGTGAGACGCACCAGACGTGGCTCGGGGCCGACTTGTGGATCCGTTCCGCCCAGCGTGGCTTCGATGCGATCGGCGAGCCGGCCGGAGCGCTCGGCATCCAGATTGCCGTGCATCAGGGCAAGGACGCCCGGTCCGTCCAGGGTCCTGCGGCGCCAGCTGGCGAGATCCTCGAGGGTGGCGGCTTCCGCCGCCGCCAGCAGCGTCTGCAGGTCGTACTCCGGGATCTGCAGCAGGCGTCGCAATTCACCCATGGCCCGTTCGTAGGGACGCTGCTGCAGTTCGTTGCGCAACTCCCGCTGCAGCTCCCGGCGGTAGTGTTCGAAACGCTCCTGCCGCGGCTCGAGCGTCACCATCGTGTCCAGCACCATGTCCAGCAGGACTTCGAGCTTGTCGTCGAAGCCGCCCAGACTCAGGGTCATCCCCGTGCGATCGCCCCGCAGGCTGTAGGACAGTCCCGCCAGCCGGGCCGGGTACGCACGGGTATTCAGCGCGTCATCGACGAGGCGTCCGTAAAGGTTGGCGAGCACCCAGGCCTCGGGGCCTTCGGCAGCCGGGCTGCGCAGGTCGATGCGCAGGGTGGCGCGCGGCGCCCCGAAGCTCGGATCCGTCATGTGCCAGATCTGCATCGGGTCGGCCGCGGCGATGCGTTGCGGGGCGTCGTCCGTCGTCGCAAGCAGATCGAGGCGTTCCGGCACGAAGGGGTTCTCTGCCGGCAATGCCAGCGCGGGGTGGGGACCGGGATCACGCAGGCGGGCCAGGGTCTCGCCGGACAGGGGTGCGATGCTGTAGCGGACTCCGAAGAAGGGCTCCTCGCTGTCCGTATCCACCTCCGGTGCGGTGATCGTGACGAAGGCGTTCTGCGGCTTGAGTTCGGCGAGGATGCTGGCGATGAGTTCCCGGTCGAATTCGTCCATGGCGAAGTTGGCGCGGACCACGTCCCGAGGTGGGTACAGCAGCAGATTCTCGGCCAGCCGGCGGACATACCCGAATGCGGGCCCCTGCTCGCGGAAATCGAAGGACAAACGGTTCAGCTGCTGTTGTTCCGTGTAGCGGTCGCGGTCGATACCGCCTGCGCTCACCAGGTCGATGTAGGCGAACGTGGCTGCCGCCACGTCCTGCCAGTGCTCGAGGCCCGATTCGGTGAGGCGTACGGTGACGGTGAACGTGGCGTTGTTGCGTCCATAGTGGCCGGCTCCCGCGCTCAGGCTGTCGATCCATCCCTGTTCCGTGAGCCACGCATGCAGGCTGCCTTCGCCTTCATGACCGATCAGGTTGGCGAGATAGTTTCCCGGCGCGACCCGGTAGTGGGGGTCCAATGGCGGCAGGGGGAAGCTGATCTGCAGACTGCGTAGTTCGCGAATGGGCTGGATCTGCAGCAGGACCGGCAGGTCCTCGTCCCGGAACAACGGCAGATCCGGTTCGCTCTCGGCTACATCGCGCCGGGGAATACCGCTGAACAGGTCGCTGGCCCAGCGTGCCAGCGTCGTCACGTCTTCGCGCCCGAGGATTACCAGCCCCATACGGTCGGCTGAGTAGTGGCGATCGTAGAATTCCAGCAACGTTTCGCGGATCGGGTCATCCGGACGATCGGCGAGGGTTTCGAGGCTGCCGATGTTGAAGCGCGCGGCCGGATGCTCCGGGTTCATGGCCTGCTTCTGGGTCATGAACGTGCGCCAGCCGTCCTCCCGCATCTGCAGCATGTACTCCGAGTGCACGGCGTTGATCTCCCGCGACACGTAATCGGCATCGAACAGCGGCGCGACGAAGAACTGCGCGAAACGGTCGAGGGCGCCATCGAGCTGGCCGTGGGCGATTTCGAAGAAGTAGTTGGTGTGGTCCTGCGCGGTGTAGGCGTTGTAGCGTCCACCGTGACGGCTGATGAAGTCGCTGTACTCGTCGGGCGACGGATACTTCTCGGTGCCGAGGAAAAGCATGTGCTCGAGGAAATGGGCCAGGCCTTCCCGGTTCGGTGGGTCGGCGAGGCTGCCGACGCCGACGCTCAGGGCCGCCGCGGCCTGATCCGTGTCCGGATCCGAGATCACCAGCACGCGGAGGCCGTTGGGCAACTCCAGGTAGCGATGCTCGCGGGTGTCGATGGACGGCGTGAGGGGCCGCAGCAGATCGGTCGTGGGATCGGGTGGAGACGACGGTGCGACGCAGGCGGTGACGAACAGGCACAGCAGCACGATCAGCAACCGGGAACACGGGTGCATGCGGGGCACGGGGCAACAACCTCGAAGCTGAAACGGGGACTGTGGACTCTACCTGACCCGCGCTCCTGGTGCACAATCCAGGGTCATTGCGAGCAGCGGAGCCAGACATGGCATTGCATCCGTCCCTGGATGCCGCCGACGCGGCGGCCCGGGTCTGGCCTGACACCGAACGTGCGCTGGCGCCGCAAGCCGCCGCTCGGATGGCCGCCCGCCTCGCGGATGCCGCGGACCCTGCCTGGCCGGGACATCTGCCCGTGGAGGTTGCGGGCATGCTGGCAGGCCACGGCTGCGAACTGGCCGCATGGATCGCAGCGCGGCATCAGGGTATCCCGCGGCGTGTGGGTCTGGCAGGAGGGCAGGGCAGCGGCAAGTCGACTCTGGCCGGCTTGACCGCGGCGCTGCTGGAGCGGGAATTCGGGCTCACTGCGGTGGTCCTGTCCCTGGACGACCTGTACCTGTCGCGTTCGCGGCGGGCGCAGCTTGCGGCAGATGTGCATCCTCTCTTCGCCACCCGCGGCGTCCCTGGCACCCATGACGTCGCTCTCGGCGAGGCGCTGCTCGCGGCGCTGGTTGCGGATTCGGGTCAGGTGGCGTTGCCGCGCTTCGACAAGGCGCAGGACGAGCGGCTCCCCGAATCCGAGTGGGTTCGGGTGGACACGCCGGTGGATGTGCTGCTGTTCGAAGGCTGGTGCGTCGGCGCGGCGGCCGAGGCCGAGGCGCAGCTCGAGGCTCCGGTGAATGCGCTGGAGCGCGACGAGGATCCGGACGGTCGCTGGCGGCGGGCCGTGAATGCTGCGCTGGCTGGACCCTACGCCTCCCTGTTCGGGGCCCTCGAGGGGCTGGTGTACCTGGCGATCCCGGACTTCGCCGCCGCCGGTCGCTGGCGGGAGGAACAGGAGGCTGAATTACGCAAGCGCACGGGGGGTGGCATGACGTCTGGCCAGGTCGAACGCTTCGTGGCCCATTATGAGCGCCTGACCCGGGCCATGCAGCGGAGCATGCCGGCGCGGTCGGATCTGCTGCTCGAGCTCGACGAGTCGCATCGGGTGGCATCGGTGCGGCCTGGCGCGGGATCGGGCTCGCGCGGGTTCAGGAGAGATTCAGCGCCTGGGACGCAGCATGCGTCAGGGAAGTTCCGAGCCTGATCGGGACACCGTTCATCTCTCGAGGCAGCCGGTGCGAGTCCGGGCAGGAAGCAGTTATGGGTCGGTTTTACCTATCGTCGATGCTGATTGTCCTGATCGGTGCGCTGACGCCGGTTGTGACACTTGCTTCGCCGTGGGAAGTCGAGGAAGGTCAGCAGCTGCAGGCGCCGACCACTGAGCTGAACATCGACCAGGCCGCCAGCCGCGCCCAACAGCGCTACGGCGGGCAGTTGATCTCGATCCGTCCTGCCGAGCAGGATGGACGTCATGGCTGGCAGGCGACGGTGCTGCTGGACAACGGGCGGGTGAAGACCCTGTTCGTCGAGGCGCGTACCGGGGCTGTCGTGGAACGCCGCCGCCGCAACTGAATCTGGCGGGAGAACCTGATGCGGGTCCTGGTGGTGGAGGATGAAACGGCCCTCGCGCAGCAGTTGCGGGAGCGGCTGGTTGCGGACGGCATGGTGGTGGACGTGGCCGCGGACGGTCGCGAAGGGCTCTACTACGGCGAAGAGTACGGGTACGACGTTGCCGTCGTGGACCTAGGCCTGCCGGAACTGGACGGTGTCACCCTGATTCAGCGCCTGCGCGAGGGCGAGCGGCGCTATCCCATCCTGATTCTCACCGCCCGCGACAGCTGGCAGGACAAGGTCGCCGGTCTCGAGGCCGGCGCCGACGACTACCTCGCCAAACCCTTCCACTACGAGGAACTGCTGGCCCGGCTGCGGGCCCTGGTGCGGCGGTCTTCTGGCTTCGCGAGCCCCGTCCTGCGTCTCGGCGGGATCGAACTGGACACCGTGGCCAAAGAGGTCAAGGTCAGCGGCAGCCGGATCGACCTCACTGCCTACGAGTACAACCTGCTCGAGTACCTGATGCTGCATCCGAACAAGGTGGTGTCGAAGACCGAACTCACCGAGCATCTCTACGCACAGGATTTCGAGCGCGACAGCAACGTCATCGAAGTGTTCGTCGGCCGCCTGCGCCGCAAGCTCGATCCGGAAGGGGAACTGCGCCCCATCGCCACCATTCGCGGGCAGGGCTACCGTCTGGCCGTGGAATGAGCACAGCCGGTCCACTGTCGCTGCGCCTGCGGCTGCTGTTGGCGGCTGCACTGGTGCTGGTGCTGTTCCTGTCAGGAACCGGTGCCATCCTGGACCGTGCGTTTCGAACCAGCATCGAGGACAGTGCCCGCGAACAGCTGCGCTTGCGGGTGCTGGCTCTGCTCGGGACCGCCGACGTGATGGCAGGCCGCCTCACCCTGCCGGTGCTGCAGGCGGAACCGCGGCTCAACCAGCCTGGATCGGGACTCTACGCCAGGGTGCTCGACGGGCGTGGCCAGGAGGTCTGGGCGTCCCGCAGTCTGGTGGGACGCAGTGCGCCGCTCGCAGTGCCTATGCTGCCTCCGGGCGCATCGAGCTTCGATGCGCTCACGGACGCCGATGGCGCGGCCCTGTATCGCTTCAGTCTGGGCGTGGTCTGGGAGGCGCCTGAGGGCGACGCTCACCATGTGTTCGCAGTGGCGATGGCTCAGGCACCCTTCATGGCCGAGGCCCAGAGTTTCCGACGCGCCCTGTTCACGGGTCTCGGTGGTGCCGGTCTCGGCCTGTTACTGGTGCTGCTGGCCGTACTGGCGGCGGCAGTGCGGCCGCTGCGGCGCCTGGCCCGGGAAGTGGAACAGGTGGAGCGGGGCTCCGCCGAACGTCTCGATGATCGCTGGCCGGCCGAGATCGCCGGTCTGGCGCGCAACCTGAACATGCTGGTGGATCACGAGCGGGCGCGTCAGCAGCGCTACCGCAATACGCTCGACGACCTTGCCCACAGCCTCAAGACCCCGCTGGCGATTCTTCGCAACGCATTGGCCGATTCGCCGGACGCCGCACCGCTTGCCCACGAGCAGATCGAGCGCATGCAGACCATCGTCAACCACCATCTGCAGCGGGCCAGCGTCACCCGCAACCCGCTGCGGGCGCACCGCACCCCGCTGGCGCGGCCGGTACAGCGGGTTCTGGCGGGGCTCGAGCGTTTGCACGCCGACGCGCAGCTCGAACTGTCCGCTGACGTGGCGGAGTCGATCTCGGTGGCCGTGGATGAACGGGACCTCTACGAGATCGTCGGCAATCTGGCTGAAAACGCCTGCAAGTACAGCCGCCGTAGCGTCTGCGTGCGCGCCAGCCGGGAGGGTGACACCGTCGCGTTGACCGTCGCTGACGACGGCCCAGGCGTCCCGGCCGCGCTGCGGCATGCGGTGATCGACCGGGGGGCCCGGGCGGATACGACGACCAGTGGTCAGGGTATCGGCCTCGCTGTGGTCTCGGAACTGGTGGCTGCCTGGGACGGGGAACTGGCCATCGACACCGACGAGGTCCTCGGCGGTGCTGCGATCACCGTCACGCTACCCGCCGCCTGACCGCCTCCCTCGATTCCCGCCAGGCCAAGTGGGAGCAAACGTCCGCGAAGGAAGCAGCCACAACTCAGTGGGAGCAAACGTCCGCGCAGCGGGCGTCGCGATCTGCGTCACGCCTGAACCCGCCGGCAGTCCTCGATCGCAAGGCCGGCCTGCGGCCTATGCGGCCCAGCGACCTACGCTCCCACTGATCAATCGCGAGGTTCCGGCGCGCCGGATCAGACCTCCGAGTCGGTGAGGGCTTCGAGGCTCAGGAGTTCACCGTCGGGGGACAGCTGCCAGCGCAGCAGGATGGGCTGGCAGCATACGGCACAATCCTCCCAGGTCTCGTCGCTGCCCGATCCGGGATCGAGCAGGGTGCCGAAGGTCTCACCGCAGTAGGGGCAGTCGACGACCACGTCGTCGATCATGAGGCTGCATCCAGCGCCTGCGAAATGGCCTTGCGTGCCCGCTCCCGCAGTGCCGCATCCCCGGCGGCGGCCGTGATCCCGGCCAGCGCCGCTGCCACGGGATCGGCCGCGTTCTCGCCACGCAGCCCGGACTCCAGACGCTTCACCTGTCGCTCCATGCGCAGCTCGGCATCCTCGTCAGGGCAGTCGATGCCCAGGGCGAGTTCGAGATCAACGACTGCAGCCCGTGCCACGTTGACATCAGCGGGTGCCGGTTCCGCAGTCGCGAGGGCCTGTTCCGCATCCAGCAGAGCCTGCCGCCGCGCACTGTCCTGCGCCAGCGCGGCCGCGTCCTTGCGGATTCCTTCGAGTTGCCGCCGCAGGCCATCGAGGCGTTTGGCCACACCGGCGTTGCCGGGTGCTTCCTTGTCCAGTCCCTGCAGTCGCGCTCCGGCATCCCGCAGCGCCGCTGCGTCGATGCCGTCTCGAGCACGCAGTGGACGCTGTTTGCGTTCGCGGCAGTCGGCCTCGAGTGCCGCGATGACAGCGGCCACCTCGGCGAAGCTTGACTCGAACGCCGCGTTGGCCGCGTTCGCCTGCTCGTCCAGGGTGGCGAACAGGGTGTCGCAGGCGGTGCGAAAGGCGTCCCAGAGTTTGCGATCGACGCTGCGCGGTGTGATGTCCACCCGCTTCCAGGCGGCCTGCAGGCGACGGGCCGCTGCTGGGCTGCTCGCGTCCGGAGCGGCCGCCAGGGCTTCGGCGTCGCGGATCAACGCTTCCTTGGTCTCGATGTTCGCCTGCCAGCGCGCCTCCAGTCGGTCGCGCAGTTTCCGGGTCAGGGCGTGATAGCGGCGGCCGATTCCGCGCTCGCGGGGATCCACGTCCGCGTACTGCCGCCACTCCTTGCGCGCCTGCTGGTAGATCCGCTCCACCGCGCGCCAGTCGGGCGCGACCCAGTCATAGCCGTCGAGAAAGGCCTCGAGTTCGTCACAGATCCGGCGCCGGTTTTCGGCATTGAAACGATGTCGTTCCGCCTGCGCCTCGAAGAAGCTGCGGGCCGGGGCGAATGCGGCTTCAGCGGCCGCGTTGAAACGTTCGACCAGCGCCAGGCCCTCCTCGTCGCGGGCCGGGCCGAGCTCGTTCCACTGGCTGCGCAGCTGTTTCACCCGGGCTGCGCGGGGCTCCGGTGCGAGATCCGCATCCGCGGCAAGCGCCTCCATGGCAGCGCACAGGTCCCGCCGCTTGGGCGCGGTCGCGAACTGCTGCCAGTCCGCCAGGTCATCGAGTCGGGCGAGGACGCCATCGGCGCGTTGCCGCAGTCTGTCGTTGGCCTGGGCAGGCAACTCGCTGAGCAGCGCTTCGAGCTCGCCGCGCATGGCGCGCGCCTGCCGCATGCGGCCCTGCTCGATGGCGCGCTCCAGCCGCGCCACGTTGCGCCGCACCTGCTCGGCTCTGTTGCGCTGCTTGCGGGTCCGCTCGGTCAGGCGTGCGGCGAGCGCATCCCGGGCCTCCTGCAGGGCGCGCACGGCGGCAGGAGCGGGACACTGCTCAGGCCAGTCGATCGCTGCCAGCGCATCCCCGCAGCTGGCGAGTTGCTGTTCGACGGTCGCGGCCGTGGCCTCCTCGGGCAGCTCGGGCGGAGGTGGCACCGTATGCAGGCGATCGAGTGCGGTGAGCAGGCGGCTGAGGACGGCTTCGGCTGCCGCGTGTCGTCGCGCCAGTTCGGGTGGCGGCTCCAGGGTCTGGCCGATGTCCTCCCAACGTCCCTGCTCGAGCGCGAGGGCGGTGCGCCATTGATTGCGCTCCGATGCCGGTTCCGGATGCGTCTCCATCTGCGTGCAGATCTGGGCCAGCAGGCGTTCCAGGGCGGTGACCGCGGTCGCCTGTTCAGCGGCCGCTTCGCTTTGAGCGCGTTCGGCCGCGGCCGCGGCCTCGATCCGGTCCTGTTCGGTCCTGAGCCGGTCGCGCAGGGTCTGCGCCATGGCCGCGAAGCTCGTGACGGCCTCCGGAGCATCAGGCAGAGTCTGACCGAAGCGTGCCATGGGTTCGGCCAGCGCGTCCCGCTCGCGGCACAGGGCCTGCTGCTGTTCCTCGAGCCAGCGCAGCCGTTCGGCCAGACGCGGTTCGTCCTCGACGCGGGCGAGGTGCCGCATGTCTTCGGCCAGTGCCGTCAACCGCTGATCGATCTCCCCGCTGCGCTGCCGCGTTTGGCGCAGCACGTCGAGTCGGTCCCGCATCAGCCGGGCCACCGCCTTGTCCTTGTCCCGACAGACCTTCTCCACCTGGCGCAGGGCGGCTTCCGCAACCAGGCGCTCAGCGGCGGCGTGGCGTACCGGTGCCAGGGGATGGTGGCAGGCGACATCTGCCAGCAGATCGTCGCCACTTAGACTTTCCAGCAGCGGCTGCCAATGCTCGCTGCGGGTGACCGCATCGAGGAGCTGGCGCCGGCGGGCAAGAGCATCGCTCAACGCGATCAGCGTGAAGGGATCGAGCCCGGCGTCGAACAGCTGCGCGAGTCTTTTCCGGGCCGGGCCGGCCAGCTCAGGCTCGTCCATGCTCGCCAGCAGCTGTTCCGGGTCATCCGTCCGGGCAATGGCAGCCCTGCGCTGAGCCGGACCCTGATCCGTTGCCTCCGGAGCCTCGGTCCGCTTCGAACCGAGGCGATCAAGCAGCCTGCGGATCATTCAGAGCGCGGCATGGGAGCCGTCACACAGGGGCGCTTTGCCGGTGCGCTTGCAGCCGCAGAAGTACAGGGTCTTGTCCGCATCTGCGGTGAAGGGCAGTGGCTCGAACGCTGTTCCCTGATGGGAGCCGTCGCAGAACGGCTGTTTGGCGCTGCGCCCGCAGGCGCACCAGAAATACTTTTTGCCGGCTGTGACGTCCACAGCGAAAGGAGTCTTGCTGGCGATGACGGGTTCGCTCATGCGTGGTGCCTCCTGTTGATTTCAGCTGTAGTCCCGGTCGTTCCACCAGGGGTAGAACGCCGGCATGTCCTGACTGGGCCGCCCTGGAAACTGCGGCGGGCGCTTCTCCAGGAAGGAGGTGACGCCTTCTTTCGCGTCCGCAGTACGGCCGAGCGCGAAGATGGCCCGGGAGTCTACCTTGTGGGCCTCCATGGGATGGTCCGCGCCGAGCAGGCGCCACATCATCTGTCGGGTCAGCGCCACGGAGACGGCCGAGGTGTTCTCGGCGATCTCCCGGGCGATCTCCCGGGCCCGGGGCAGCAGCTGATCCGGCGGCAGCACCTCCTTGACCAGACCGCCGGCGAGGGCTTCCGAGGCGGGGAAAACGCGACCGGAGTACGTCCACTCCAGGGCCTGACTGATGCCCACGACCCGCGGCAGGAACCAGCTCGAGCAGGCCTCGGGAACGATGCCGCGGCGGGCGAACACGAAGCCGAAGCGGGCGTTCTCCGATGCCAGCCGGATGTCCATGGGCAGCTGCATGGTCACGCCGACACCTACGGCCGGACCGTTCACGGCGGCAATGACGGGCTTCACGCACTCGAAAATACGCAGCGTCAGCAGGCCCCCGCCGTCCCGCGGGGCGGCAGCGTCGACTTTGGGATGATCGTCCCGCGCCTCGTAGTTGAACGTGTCGCCCCCCTTTTCGAGGTCCGCGCCCGCGCAGAAGCCGCGGCCTTCGCCGGTGACGATGATGGCGCGCACGGCGTCGTCCGCGTCCGCTGCATCGAAAGCCTCGATCATCTCGGTCATCATCGTGCCGTTGAAGGCATTCAGACGCTCAGGCCGATTCAGGGTGAGGGTGAGGATGCCGTCCTCGACTTCGTAGCGAATGGTTTCGAACGCCATGAGTGCTCCTAAAGGGTCTGAATTCCGGCCGGTATCTTGCCCGGATCGGGATTCGTCTGCCATGGGCGTCGACCCGGCAATCTCTGGCAGGCTCTGAATCGGCTTAGGCCCGCACAGCTGTGGCGCAGCGAGGTCAGAGCCTCCCTTGCCCCTCCCCGGACCCGCGCATATCATTCGCCGGCTGCATGGGAGAGCGCCATCATGGAATTGAAGCTGCGCGAGGACGACCTCGCTTTTCAACGGGAAGTGCGTGAGTTTCTCGATCGCCACTGGCCCGAGGACGTGCGTGAGGCACGCCGCAATACAGGTCGCTTCGAGGAATCCAAAGGCGAGGCGCCGGAGGTCCGGCGCTTCTTCGATGCCCTGAACGAACGGGGCTGGGCGGTACCGAACTGGCCGCAGGAGTGGGGCGGCACGGACTGGACGCCCACCCAGAAGTACATCTGGGACAAGGAAACAGCCCGCGCCGAGTGCCCGCAGCTGTCCGCTTTTGGCGCGCGTATGCTGGCCCCGGTGCTCTACACCTGGGGCTCGGACGAGCAGAAGGAGCACTTTCTGCCGGCGATCCGCGAGCAGAAGATGATCTGGTGCCAGGGGTATTCCGAGCCCGGCGCCGGGTCCGACCTCGCAGCGCTCTCCACCCGGGCGGTGCGTGACGGTGACGACTACGTGGTCAACGGCACCAAGATCTGGACCTCCGGGGCCCACGTCGCGGACTGGATGTTCTGTCTGGTGCGCACGGCCACCGACGGCAAGCGGCAGGAAGGCATCAGTTTCCTGCTCATCGACATGAAAAGCCCCGGCATCACCGTCAATCCCATCCACCTGCTTGGCGGCATCCACTCGGTGAACGAGGTGGAGTTGAAGGACGTACGGGTTCCGGCGAAGAACCTGGTGGGAGAAGAAAACAAGGGCTGGACCTACGCCAAGGGTCTGCTGACCCACGAGCGGACCGGCATCGCCGGCGTCGCCCGCAGCGAAATGACCCTGGCGCGCCTGAAGAAGGTTGCGACTGAGACCAGTGTCGATGGCGGCAGCCTGTGGGACGATGCGGACTTCCGCCGCCGGGTCATCGAACTCGAGATCGATCTCGAGGCGCTGGCCATGACCGAACTCCGGGTCCTGTCCCAGGTGGAGCAGGGCGGTGCGCCGGGTCCGGAGTCCTCCATTCTGAAGATCCGCGGTACCGAGATCAGCCAGACCCTGCAGGTCATGCAGATCGAGGCCTTCGGCTATTACGGCATGCCCTATCCCGATCAGACGCTCATCGACAATGAAGGCCCCATCGGCGAGCCGTTCGCTCTCGCGGCCATGCAGGCCATGCTCTACGGACGTGCTTCAACCATCTTCGGCGGATCCAACGAGATCCAGAAGAACATCATCTCCAAGGCGGTGCTTGGGCTCTGACGGCCCATCCCCCAAACGGCAAGAGGAAGATTCATGGATTTCTCGCTCTCCGATGAGCAGTCCCTGCTCAAGGACTCCGTCGAACGCTTCATCCAGAACGACTATGACTTTGACAAACGGCGCAAGGTCATGGCCGAGGAGGATGGCTTCAGCCGCAAGAACTGGCAGCAGTTCGCGGAACTCGGCTGGCTCGCCATTCCCTTCTCCGAGGAGGATGGCGGCTTCGGCGGGGGTGCCATCGAGCTGATGCTCATCATGGAGCAGATCGGCCGCGGTCTCGTGGTGGAACCCTATCTGCCGACGGTGGTGCTTGCGGGCGGTTTTCTGCGCCGTGCCGGCTCCAGCGCCCAGAAGGAGCAGTACCTGGCCAGCATCATCGACGGCAGCAAGCTCGGTGCCTTCGCCTTTGCTGAGCCCCAGGGCCGCTTCAACCTTGCGGATCTCACCACCACGGCCAAGGCCGAGGGTGAAGGTTTCACCCTGAACGGCCACAAGTGCGTGGTCCTCAATGGTCCTTCCGCTGACTTCTTCGTGGTCTCGGCGCGCACCGCGGGTGATCAGCGCGATGCGAAAGGCATCAGCCTGTTCCTGGTGGATGCCGACGCCAAGGGCCTGTCCCGGCGGGATTATCCGACTGTGGATGGCCTGCGTGGTTCCGAGGTGATGCTCGAGAACGTCAAGGTGGGCAAGGACGCGCTGATAGGTGACAAGGATGCTGCGCTGCCGCTGATCGAAGCGGTGATCGACGATGCCACCCTGGCCGTTGGTTGCGAAGCGGTAGGCGGCATGGAGGTGCTGTACAAGGCCACCGTCGAGTACTCCAAGCAACGGGTGCAGTTCGGTCAGCCCATCGGCAAATTCCAGGTGCTGCAGCATCGGATGGTCGACATGTTCATGGAGTACGAGCAGTCCAAATCACTGATGTACATGGCTGCCATGCGCCTCGACGAGGGCTATAACGACGCCGCCAAGAGAGCGGTGTCCGGCTTCAAGGTCCAGGTCGGTAAATCCGGCCGCTTCGTGGGTCAGCAGGCGGTACAGCTGCACGGCGGCATGGGCATGACCGAAGAGCTGTCCGTCGGCCATTACTTCAAGCGCCTGACCATGATCGATACGCTGTTCGGCAACGTGGACTTTCACCTCAAGCGCTACGGCAGCTTCGAGTGATGCTGTCCCTGTGACTGCGCATCCATGAGGTCTCCACGGTGAGCAGCATTCCCGACTGGTTCTGGTCCGCGGTGGAAGCGCCGCGTGAAGCGGGCCAGGTGGAAGTGGACGAATGTGACGTCCACTTCCTCGCCTGGGGCGAGCGGGGCCAACCGGGCCTGCTGCTGGTCCACGGCATGAATGCCCACGCCCACTGGTGGGACTTCATCGCGCCCCAGCTGGCTGATCGCTACCGTATTGCCGCTGTCGATCTCACCGGCATGGGCGACTCGGATTATCGGCACGAGTACGACGCCGACACCTGGGCCGATGAACTGGCTGCGGTGGCGGACGCTGCGGGTCTTGGCAACGACAGCATCATCGTCGGCCACAGTTTCGGCGGTCGCATCGGCCTGCACGCGGCGGTCCGACACGCGGACCGCTTCGGTGGCCTGATCATGGCGGATGCGGGCATTCGCGACCCGGACGACGACAGCGGCGAGCGCCCACCCATGGGCGGACGTCCGGTGCTGTATCCGGACGCGGAAACGGCACGCAATCGTTTCCGGTTGCAGCCGCCTCAGGACTGCGCCAATGGCTTTCTGCTCGAGTACATCGCCCGCCAGTCGGTGATGGCCATCGACGACGGTTTCGCTTTCAAGTTCGACACCGACCTGTTCACCAGCATGAGCGGCGTGTCCCGCGAGGATGCGGAGGCGGACTTCCGCGCACTCACGCTGCCGTTCGGACTCATCTACGGCGCTGACAGCAGGCTGTTTTCCGGGCGCACCCTGGACTACATGCGGAGCCTGCGCAGTGAGCCGTTCCCCGCCGTTGCCCTGGCCGATGCCCAGCACCATCTGTTCCTGGACCAGCCGCTTAAGTTCGTGACCGAACTCGCCGCCATGCTGGATACGCTGCGCAGCTGATCCACCCACTTGCCGTCGGGTCGTCGCCGTGGTGATGATTAGCCCGTGTCCCTGACTTCGGATCAGGGACACTGGGGTGGTCACATCGGAGGCGGGGCATGGGCAAACTGGATCTCGACGACGATACCGACTTGAACGACGAAGACGACACGGCCTGGGAGGGTGAGGACGCAGAGGCTTACGATGACGAGGATGTGGATCCTGACGATCTCATCGATGTGGATGATGAGGACTGGGTCGAAGACGATGGTGATTGGGACCTGGAGCGGCGCTGGCGCGACGACGGCGACGACTCTACTGACTGGGGCTGAGCGGGGAGAAGTGATATGCAGTTGGGATTGAGCGCGGACGAAGTCCTGTGCACGACGCGGGCGGTGCGCAAGCGACTGGACCTCGAGCGGGACGTGGAGCAGTCGGTTCTCGACGAGTGCCTGCAGCTCGCGCTGCAGGCACCGTCCGGATCCAACAGCCAGCGCTGGCATTTCGTGTTCGTGAAGGACGCCGACAAGCGGGCGCAGATCGCTGCCTGGTACAAGGCAGCCTTCGACGCTTACGCGAACAGTCCCCAGTCGCCCCGCAATCTGCACGGCGACGATCCCAAGATGGCCGCGACCCAGGAGCGGGTGCTGAGTTCAGCGGACTATCTGTCGGCCAACATGCACAAGGTGCCGGTCTTCCTGATCCCCTGCATCGAGGGCCGCCTGGAGACCATGGGCGCGGGCAACCAGGGCATGCTCGCCGGCGCATACGGCTCCATTCTGCCTGCGGTCTGGAGCTTCATGCTCGCTGCCCGCGAGCGTGGGCTCGGGACCTGCTGGACCACCTTGCATCTGTCCCGCGAGCAGGACACCGCGGAACTCCTTGGCATTCCTTATGACCAGGTTACGCAGGTGGCGCTGATTCCCGTGGCCTACACCATCGGTACCGACTTCAAGCCGGCGCCGCGCAAGCCCATGGATGACGTTCGCCACATCGATGCCTGGTGAGGCCTGACACAGTCGTCACCTGCCGAGCGACCCGGCTTCCGCAACGTAGCGCCTGGCGGTGGCCACCTCCTGCGGCAACACGAACCACCGCAGGGCTTCATGGGCCGGTGCCAGCGTGAGTTCGTGACTGGGCAACTCCCGATCTTCCCGGCGCAGTTCATGCTCGGCCAGTGCCAGAAGTTCAGCCAGGTCCGGCCCGGCAGCGGTGTGTGTTGCCCCGGGCACAAAGTCGCGCCAGCGTAACGCAGAGATGGGGTCCCGGCGGCTGCGATGTCGCCCCTGGTAGCGCCATACCCCATGCTGCGCGCTGTACGCGTAGCAGGGCAGGAGCCGCCAGCCGTGCTCCGCCACCAGCTCCAGCGCCCGCAGCAGATACTCGAGTTCGTCGTCGTCGATGAAGTAGTTGAAGCTGAGCCGCACCCAGCCGGGGCGCATCAGGCCGTCTCCCGACGTGACCGCCGCTTGCAGCTGCCGGCTGTAGTCGAGATCGAGCCCCAGCAGGCTGTGGGCATAGGGACCGGCACAGGAGCAACCGCCCCGCGCCTGGATCCCGAACAGATCGTTCAGTAGCGAGACCACGAAACCATAGTGCAGATCGCGCTCGCCATGGTGAAACCGCAACGAGAAAATCGGCAGGCGAGCTGCGGTCAGGCTGCCCAGGATTTCGATGTTCGGGCAGGCCCGCAGACGTGTCATCACCCGTGCGGCCATGGCCGATTCGCGGCGACCAATGACGTCGGTGCCGACTTCCTGCTGCAGCGCGAAGACGAGGCCCGCGCGAATGGATTCGACGATCGCCGGCGTGCCACCTTCTTCGCGACGCTCGATGTCCCCGCTGTAGACGTGGACTTCCGGGGTGACGTAGGTCACGGTCCCGCCGCCGACCACAGCGGGAACATGGTTGCGGAACAGGTCGCTCTTGGCCACCAGGATGCCTGGCGTGCTCGGACCGCCGACGAACTTGTGCGGCGACAGGAAGACCGCATCGAGCGGCTCGGACGCGTTCATGTCGATGGGGAGATACGGACCTGCTGCTGCATAGTCCCAGCACGCCAGTGCGCCATGGCGCTTGAGCAGCGCGGTGACGGCAGCGACATCGCTCTTGATGCCGGTGACATTGGAGGCCGCGGAAAAACTGCCGATCAACAGGCTCCGGTGTCGATGGCGGTGAAGCGCGGCGGTCAGGGCATCCAGACAGATGCCGCCGGCCTGATCCAGCGGTATGACCTCGACGTCAGCGCTGCTTTCCCGCCAGGGCAATTCGTTGGAGTGATGTTCGAACGGGCCGATGAAGACCACCGGCCGGTCCGCCTCTGTGCGCTCGCGCGGCGGCGGGCACCGGTCATCCCGTGCCACGGGCACCCGCAATCCGAGAATATCGATCAGCTTGTTGATCGCGGCCGTCGCCCCCGAGCCGCAGAAGACCACTTTGTCCCGGGCGTCGCCGTTCACGGCCCTGCGTACCATCTCCCGTGCGGATTCCCGCAACTCGGTGGTGTGCGCACCCGTGAACGATGCATCCGTGTGGGTATTGGCGTAGTAGGGCAGCACCTGCTCGCGGATGTAGTCCTCGATGAAATCGAGGCTGCGCCCGGAGGCGGTGTAGTCGGCATAGATCAGCGGCTTCTGCCCGAACGCGGTGGTGATGGGCTGGCCGCGGCCGATGACACCTTGGCGAATCCTTGTGATCAGAGTATCCATGCTGGTAGCGCTCGCCGCGTTCGGGTGAGACTTAAGGTAGCGTGGACGAGATGGCACATTGTGCCTTTTTGTGCTCGAATCCTGCCTTAAATCGAAACATTTTCTTTAAAAATAATCGGACAACCGAAATTTTGTTTCGGACAGGAAGGATCGCGCCGTGGATTCGATGGACAGAAAGTTGCTGCGACTGCTGCAGGCAGACGCATCGTTGTCGGTGGCCGAACTGGCCGAGCGGGTGGGCGCATCGAAGTCCGCCTGCTGGCGGCGGATCCAGAAACTGGAGAGCAGCGGAGTCATCTGCCAACGGGTGACCCTGCTGGATCCTGCCCGGGTGGGCCTCGGTCTCACGGTGTTCATCACCCTTCGTACCAGCCAGCACAATGAAACCTGGGCGCGTCAGTTCCGCGAACTGGTCCATGACATGGAGGGGATCCTGGAGGTGTACCGGCTGGGCGGTCAGCTGGACTATCTGATCAAGGCCGTGGTGGCGGACATGCCGGACTACGATCGGCTCTATCAGCAGTTGATCAGCGCGGATTTCTCCGACGTGTCCGCGAGCTTCGTCATGGAGGAGATCAAGGCAACGACCCAGTTGCCGCTGTGACGCTGCAGCGACTTCGGGCAGCAGCGCCTCAGGCCAGCCGCCAGGTCAGCGATTCGCCGGCCATGAAAGGCACGATGGTCTCGTCCAGGTAAGGATAGGCCGACGGCACCTGCCAGGTCTCTCGGTGCAGCGCGATACGGTCGCGATTGCGGGGCAGGCCGTAGAAATCCGGGCCATGGTGACTGGCGAATCCCTCGAGACGGTCGAGTCGGCCTGCCGCCTCGAAGACCTGTGCATACAGTTCGATCGCACACGCTGCGGTGAACGCACCGGCACAGCCGCAGGCATGCTCCTTGGTCGAGCGCGCGTGGGGCGCGCTGTCGGTGCCCAGGAAGAATCGCGGGTTGCCGGATGTGGCGGCAGCCACCAGTGCCTGCCGGTGGCTTTCGCGCTTCAGTACCGGCAGACAGTAGTTGTGCGGCCGCAGCCCGCCTACCAGCATGTGGTTGCGGTTAAGCAGCAGATGATGGGCGGTGATGGTGGCGGCAATCCCCGCGGGCGCTGCTTCGACGAACTGCACGGCATCTGCGGTCGTGATGTGCTCGAAGATCACCTTCAGCGCAGGGAAGCGCTTCCGCAGTGGCTCCAGCACCTCGTCGATGAACACGGCCTCCCGATCGAAGATGTCGACGTGGGCATGGGTCACCTCACCGTGCACCAGCAAAGGCATCCCTTGCCGCTCCATTTCCGCCAGCGCCGCATCGCAGCGAAGCAGGTCGGTCACGCCTGACGCGGAGTTGGTGGTGGCGCCGGCGGGGTAGAGTTTGACCCCGGCCACATGCCCGCTGTCCCGGGCGCGAACGATCTCTTCCGGCGGCGTGTTGTCGGTGAGGTACAGCGTCATCAGCGGTTCGAAGGCCGCTCCCTCGGGCAACGCCGCCAGCAACCGTTCGCGATAGTCGAGGGCCTGTGCCGTGGTCACCACCGGCGGGACCAGATTCGGCATGATGATCGCTCGGGCGAACTGTCGCGCAGTGAACGGCAGCACCGTGCGCATGGCTTCGCCGTCCCGGACGTGCAGATGCCAGTCATCCGGGCGGGTGAGTTCGATCCTGTCCATGATTCAGGCCACCTCGGCGGGGGAGCAACATTGGCGATGGATGGGATCGCCATCATGCCGGGCGCCCGGGCGCAGCGACAACACGCCGGCTCGAGCCATGACGTCCGCCACGTCGGGTTCGGCGACCTTGGTGGCGAACGTCGTGGTTGCAGCTGGCGCGATCAGTATTTGACCGTGCAGCCGTACGGGCGGGTCTGGCTCGGGTCCACCGCCTGACCTGCGGCCAGCGCAGCCAGGGCGTTGCGCACGTAGGGGGTCGCGCCGGGGATGTCCTGCGGATTCGACGTCGGCTTGTCGTCGATGCCGCCCATGTAGACCAGCATTCCGTCTTCGTCGATCACGTACATGTGCGGCGTGACCTGGGCGCCGTAGGCCCTGCCGATGCTGCCCTCGGGGTCGAGGAGCACGGCGGTGGGAGCAGCGTTGCGACGGCTCGTGAGTTCGTTGGCCTCCTCCGGGCTGACATAGCCCTGGCTGCCCGGCCTGGACGAAATCACGGTCAGCCACACCACGCCCTCGTCGGCCGCCTCACGCTGCAGTTCCTGCATGTTCCCCTGGTAGTGCTTCACCACGAAGGGGCAGTCGTGGTTGGTCCACTCGAGAACCACCGCGCTGCCGCGGAAGTCCGCGAGACTGTGGGTCATGCCGTTGCTGTCCACGGCAGTGAACTCGGGGGCTGCTGCGTTGATGCTCGGTGCGGCCGCGGTGACGCCGGCGATGACCATGGCACAGGCACCGATGCCTGCGTTCAGCAGGCGCTTGCGATAGCTGGACTTCACGACGATTCCTCCGTAGCGACCCGGGCGGAATTGCCCAGAGTCTGTTCCAACGCACTGATCACCATGGCTGGCGTCAGCATCTGGGGCAGCACCCGGGGTTCGCCCCGGGGCGGGTAAATCACGTACAGCGGCACGCCGGCCCGCCCGAACTCTTCCAGCAGCGCGGTGATGTCCGGATCGCGGTCCGTCCAGTCCCCTTCCAGATACGTGATGCGGTGACGCGCAAAGGCATCCTGGACCGCGTCGGTGCGCAGGGCCACCCGCTCATTGACCAGACAGGTGACGCACCAGGCTGCGGTCAGATTCAGGAATACGGGTTCCCCCGCGGCGCGCAGCTCGGCGATGCGGGTGGCGTTGACACGCGCCGGATCGGCACTGCCGGGAGCGCTGCCGGCGCCGGGCAGGAGTGCCATCAGCAGGCCCGCGGCGAAGACGATGCCGACAGCAGGCGCGGCCCGGGTCGCCCGGGTCTGATGCCCCAGCCAGACGGCGAGCGCGATGATGAGCATGCCGCCCAGCACCAGCGCCACCGCGTCGGGACCGGCCTGCCGTGCCAGCACCCAGACCAGCCAGATGGCCGAGGCATACAGCGGAAACGCCAGCAGTTCTTTCAACCGCAGCATCCAGGGGCCGGGGCGCGGCAGCCGTGCCAGCAGCCGGGGCGCGAAGCACAGGGCCAGGAACGGGGCCGCCATGCCGGCACCGAGGGCGAGCATCACGCTCATGGCGACTGCCCCCGGCTGCAGAACCGCCCAGCCGACCGCAGCACCCATGAACGGTGCGGTGCACGGGGTGGCGACGATGGCCGCGAGCAGACCGGTGGCGAAATGACCGCCCCTTCCGGCCGTCTGCCCGGCCAGGCCCATGAGGCGGGTACCGATCTCCACCCAGCCACTCAAGGCCAGCCCGAGCCAGAAGAACAGCAGCGCCAGCGCGGCGATGACTCGTGGCTCCTGCAGCTGAAAGCCCCAGCCGATGGCGCTGCCCCCGGCCCGCAGGGTCAGCAGCGCCAGTCCGATCAGGGCAAAGCAGGTGAGTACGCCAGCGGTCCACGCATAGCCGGCACGCCGCAGCGCTGCAGGGTCACCGTGGGCATGGGAGGTGAGTGCGAGCAGTTTCACGGACAGGACCGGGAACACGCAGGGCATCAGATTCAGGAGGATGCCCCCGGCGAAGGCCAGCAGCAGCGCCAGGGCAAGGCCGAGCCCCGCGCTGCGACCGGCCTCCGCTGCGGATGCGCTGCCGGCAGGCGCGGCGCCGTTGGCGCTGAACCGGAAGCCATGACGCTGCTCACTGCCGTCGATGCGTTCCACCAGCGTCAGCACGCCCGAGAGCGGCCCTGGAGCCGGCCCGGGGGTGTACGTCACCTCCAGCACCCCGTCCTCGATGCGGAAGGACTGCCCGGCCGACGGCTGGATCCGCCCCCAGGTGTCGGCGAAGAAGTAGGCGTCCGTGATCCCGTCCGGGTCGAAATTGCCGGGGACCCGCAGGACATCGCTCTCCGGTTGTTCCAGGGGCCAGGGTGCGTCCAGCGGCAGTGCCGCCCGGGCCTCGCCGAAAGCTGCCGCAGTGCCCGTGGTCGGCTCGAGTTCGCCGACCTCCAGCGTCAGGGAGAAGCTGGCTTCCTCCGGGATGCATTCCTCCTCGCACACCAGCCAGCGGGCGTGGGCCTCGATGGGCAGCCGGGTTCCAGGCGCGAGGTCGGCGGCGACGGTCAGCGGCAGCAGATGGTCGGCGATGCCTTCGTAGCCGTAGTTCATCACCGGGCCGAGAGGAATCCGTTCCGGCACCGGCCAATCGATCGCGTCGATCTCGACGCCGTCCGGCAGCACGAATTCGATCCGGGTCTCTTCGCCGGATTCGCCGGGAAAGGCCCAGTAGGTGTGCCAGTGCTCGATGATGTGCAGGCGCAGCAGCAGCGCAGAGCGGCTGCCGGCCGGGACCGTGCCATGCTCGGCCGCCAGAGTGGCTTCGACCCGGGGCGTGCTGGCGTGATCCACCGCGGCAGCTGACGTATCTGCCGAGGCGAGCAGGCCGAGTGCGATAACCCAGAGGAATGATCGGTGGATCGTCATCGCATCATCATCGGTCCGGGCGCGGGCTCTGGCAAGGGCATACCATCTGCTCTGGGGCATCCGAGCGGCCTTTCTTCGACGCGCGCCCGGACAGGAGGTTCCCTGGACCCGAAGCATGGCCGGTGTCGCGTCCGACAGGTGGTTCGGATGGCAACAACCTGTTCACACGGTTAGTCTGTGCGACGACGAGAAGGGGAGCGGGGAATTCAACTGTGGTCGTACATCGAAGCAGTGCTGGCCTGCTGGCCGCTCTGGTCGTCGTGGTGTGCTCGTCACCGCCGGCTTACGCTGCTGTCTCGGCCCTCGGCCGACTCGAACCGCTGCACGGCATCATCCGGGTGACCGCGCCAGTCAGTCCGGAGGCGACCACGGGTATGGTCCTCGGGGAACTGCTCGTGGAGCCTGGAGACGACGTCATGCCCGGGCAGCTCATCGCGGTGACCGAAACGGCACCCCTGCTGCGAGCCGTCCTTGCGGAGACGGAGGCCGATCAGGAGCGCGCCCGGCTCCGGGCGGTGGCGGTGGCGGGCGCAGCGGACGCGGAGTGTGTGCGGGCCGCTGTATTCCAGCGCGAGGCGGACCGCCGCAGTCGCCTGCTGCAGCAGAATCTTTCATCCGTGGAGGAGACCGAACGGGCGGTGGGCGAGGCCGACTTCCGGGTCGCGGCCTGTCGGGCGGCGCGCCTCGATGCGGACGCCAGTGAGGCCGAGGTGGCCGTGGCGTCCGCGCGGGTGAAACGCGCCAGCGCAGCCCTGGAGCGGGCCCACGTCCGGTCGCCGGTGGCGGCCCGCGTGCTCGACGTGAACGCCCGGCCCGGTGAGCTGATCGGCCGCGAAGGCATCGTCGAGCTCGGTCAGCTGGAACGCATGTACGCGATCGCCGAGGTCTATGAGACGGATATCGGCCGCGTCGCGGTGGGACAGTCGGCCAGGGTCACGAGTCGGGTACTGCCGGCTCCGCTCGCGGGCACCGTCGAACACGTGCGGCTGCAGGTGCGCAAGCAGGACCAGCTTGGTACCGACCCGGCGGCACGCAAGGACGCCCGCATCATCGAGGTGGAAATTCTTCTCGACGACGCCGCGTCGGCGGCGGGACTGAGCCACCTGCAGGTGGAAATCGTCATCGGCAATTGATGCAGGGAAACACAGGGAATGTTCAGAGCTCCGCTCGGCTGGCAGCAGCTGCGCCACAAACCGCTGCGGTTGGTGGTCGCCGTGACCGGGATCGGATTCGCGGTGCTGCTGATCATGATGCAGCTGGGATTCCGCTCAGCGCTGTTCGAAAGCGCGGTTCGATTCCAGGAGCGGTATCACTACGACATCGCCCTGTTCAGTCCAGACAGCGTGTTCATCGTGCGGCCGGAAGCGTTCTCCATCCGCCGCCTCTACCAGACGCTGGCGGACCCTGACGTGGACAAGGTGTCCCCGGTGTACATCTTCCCTGCGATCTGGAAGAACCCCTGGGACAACAGTCGTCGCAGTCTCAATCTGGTCGGGTTCGACCCCGAGCACGATATTCTGGATGCCCCCGGATTCGCTGATGCCCGAATGCTGCTGCGCCGGCAGGACAGCCTCCTGTTCGACGCCCGGTCGCGACCCGAGTTCGGCCCGGTGGCCGCGCAATTCGACCCGCGTTCGCCGATCGTGACCGAGGTCAATGATCGCGAGATTACCGTGGTCGGTCTGTTCGAGATGGGAACGTCCTTTGGCATCGACGGGACCGTCATGACCAGCGATGACAATTGGCTGCGGCTGTTCCCGGACAAGCCTCGGGATCGTATTCATCTGGGGCTGCTGCGTCTGGTGCCGGGCGCGGATCCCGAGGTGGTGCGCGATCGCTTGCGCGCCTACCTGCCCCAGGATGTGCTGGTGCTGACCAAGCCGGATTTCGTCCGCCGCGAGCAGGCCTACTGGAACTCCGCGACGCCCATCGGCTACGTGTTCGCGTTCGGCGCCATCATGGGCTTCGTGGTCGGCGGCATCATCGTCTATCAGATCCTGTTCGCGGACGTCTCCGAGCATCTGGACGAGTACGCCACGCTGCGGGCGCTGGGTTATCCGCCTCTGTTCGTGGCCGGCATCGTACTGCAGCAGGCAGCGGTGCTCGCCGTGCTCGGCTATCTGCCGGGACTGCTGCTCGTGCACTTTCTCTATCAGGTCACCGCCAACGCCACCTTTCTGCCGCTTTACGTCACCCTCGATCGCGCGCTCGTCGTGTTGCTGATGACGCTGGCCATGTGCGGCATTTCCGCGCTGTTGGCGGTGCGCAAGGTGTGGAAGGTCGACCCGGCGGAGGTGTTCTGATGGCATCGGACGACGTACCCGTCCGGGTGCGGAGGCTCAATCACTATTACGGCCGCGGCGCGCTACGCAAGCAGATCCTGTTCGAGATCGACACCGAGATTCAGCGCGGGGAGATCGTCATTGCCACGGGCCCCTCCGGATCCGGCAAGACCACGCTGCTGACACTCATCGGAGCCCTGCGTTCGGCGCAGGAGGGTAGCGTCATGGTGCTCGGCCAGGAACTCGCGGGCGCCTCGCCACGGGTCCTCGAGTCCGTCCGCCGGCAGATCGGATTCATCTTTCAGCAGCACAATCTCATTGCCTCGTTGAGCGCATTGGAGAACGTGGAGCTCGGTCTGCGCGTGACGCGGCGCTACCGCGGAGCTGCGCTGCGGCGCACGGCCCGGGACATGCTTGCCGCCGTGGGCCTCGCGGAGCGCATGGGCTATCGAGCCGAGTCGCTCTCCGGCGGCCAGCGCCAGCGCGTGGCCATAGCCAGGGCGCTCGCCGCAAAGCCGGCCATGGTGCTCGCGGATGAACCCACCGCATCCCTGGACAGCAGTTCGGGTCGCGAAGTCGTGGATCGGATGCAGGATCTCGCCCGCAGCCAGGGCACCACGATTCTCATGGTCAC
>SKUB01000060.1 GCA_007122315.1 Pseudomonadales bacterium
CGACGTTTGCTCCCACTGGCCTATCGCGTGATTCCGGCGTGACGCAGTGGGAGCGCACGTCCGCGCAGCGGGCGTGGCGATACGCGTGGCGCTCGAAGCAGGCGGCGGTCGCCAGACTCGGGCGGCGGTCAGCCTTCGGCCATGGCGGCGCGGAGTTGATCGAGGTTCTGGGGGCCGAGCAGGACGCCGATCTGGGCGCCGGACGGGTCGAAGACGTAGGTGCTCGGCAGAACTTCGGGCAGAGTGATCCCGAGCAGCTCGCGGGGATCCTCTTTCGCCACCGCGAAGCGGATGCCGAGGCGCTCCGCCTGGGGCCCCATCACTTCCGGCGGCAGCTGATCGAAGTTCACGCCGAGGACGAACACGTCCTCACTGTGCTCGGCCTGCAGTTCGTTGAGTTCGGGAATCTCTTCCCGGCACGGCGCGCACCACTCGGCCCAGTAGTTCACGAACACCCAGCGGCCTTCGAGTTCTGCAAGCGTCACGCTGCCGCCGTCCAGCAGCGCCATGGCGCCCGGCTCGGCTGCGGCCGCGGGCGGTGCTTCCGTGGCAGGCTGTTCACTGCAGGCGGCGAGGACGCCGAGCAGCAGCATGATCAGACAAGCTCGAACGATGACGGTCATGACGACTCCAGCTGTTCCAACCCGTGAAACTTCGCATGGGGGCGCTCGGCAGGGTCGGCAACCGGAGGCGAATCCGGGCTAAGATGATCGGCCCCTGCGAGGCCCAAGGGCGCAAAGCATGTCCGACGTCATCATCTGGCACAACCCGCGCTGCTCCAAGAGCCGCGCCACCCTGGCCCTGCTCGAGGAGCGCGGCATCGAACCAAAGGTCGTTCTGTACCTGGACACGCCCCCCAAAGCCGCCGAAATCAAGCGCGTCCTCGGCCTGCTCGGCAAGGGACCGCAGGACCTGATCCGCCGCGGCGAAAGCGCCTTCAAGGAACTCGGTCTCGCCGCTGCGCCGGACGCCGCTGTGATCGAGGCGATGGCGAAGCAGCCCATCCTGATCGAGCGCCCGGTGGTGATCCACGGCGATCGCGCCGCCCTCGGACGCCCCCCGGAACAGGTGCTGGAGATTCTGTGAGCACTGAGACCACACGCATCCTCGTTCTCTATTACAGCGTCCACGGCAGCACGGCGGCCATGGCCCGGCAGGTGGCCCGCGGCGTGGAAGCGGGCGGCGCCGAGGCGGTGCTGCGGACCGTACCGAAAGTGGCACCGGTGACGGAGGTGGCGGCACCGGGAATCCCGGCGGACGGCGCGCTGTACTGCACGCTGGACGATTTGACCTCCTGTCATGGACTGGCGCTGGGCAGCCCGACCCGCTTCGGCAACATGGCGGCGCCGCTTAAGTACTTCATCGACTCCACCAGCGGACTGTGGGTGGAGGGTGCCATGGAAGGGAAGCCGGCAGGCGTGTTCACGTCCACCGCGAGCCTGCACGGTGGCCAGGAGACGACGCTGCTGAGCATGATGCTGCCGCTGCTGCACCACGGCATGGTGCTGCTGGGCCTGCCCTACTCGGAAGCTGGACTGCATCGTACCGCCCACGGCGGGACGCCCTATGGCGCCAGCCATCACGCCGGCAGTGACCATGCGGAGCTCAGAGCTGACGAAGCCGAACTGTGCCGGGCGCTGGGCAGGCGTCTGGCGACGCTGGCGCAGCGGCTGCGCAAAGGAGAACGCGCATGAATCCTGCAGCGCCCGCGGAACGCGTCCTTCACTTTCTGACGCTGTTTTTTCTCGGCAGCCTGATCGCCACCTACGGCCTGCAGCGGCTCGCCTTAGGCGCTGAACCCTTCTGGCCGGGTGGCTTCGGCTGGTTCCTGCTGCAGACCGCGCCCCTGCTCGGCTGCCTGCCTTACGTGCTGCGCGGCAACCGGGCCGGGACGCTGCTGCTGAGCATGGCCGCCATCATCTACTTCGCGCTCGGCATCTGGACGCTGATCGATCCGGAGCGGCGACTCGCCGGCAGTGCCGAGGTCGGCTTCTCGCTGGGGTTGTTCCTGGCTGCGGTGGGCTTCCTGAGCGCTCAGGGTCAGCGTCTGCAACGGGAGGCGGACGCGGAAGCCTCAGGTCTTGATGACCTTCCCGAACAGGATTCTTGATTCGGCGACGCTGGATTTCTCCTCCAGGCGGAGGGCGTCGTAACCGTTCATGGCGAGGAACGCGATCATGCGCTTATGGCGGTTGCGGGTCTTCACGTACAGCAGCCGGTAGCCCTGACGGGCGACCCAGGCCTCCTGGACCTCGAGCAGGCGCTGAGCGATGCCGCGGCCGCGGCAGGGCTCGAGTACGCCGCCCATCCAGCTGTACCAGCTGCCGTCATGAAAGCGGTCGTAACCGGCCTTGAAACCCACCGGATGACCCTTGAGCGTCGCAATGAGAACCAGGGCGGAATCACCAGCCAGACGCTGCCGATAGACTTCCTGGCCGTGAATCTCCGCCTCGCCGCCGAACTCGGCAATCTGCCCGGCCAGGCGCCAGGCATCGATGGGACTGCCCCGCTCCACCCGCAGGTCGGGGTCCGATCCGTCCGGAGCCCGCAGCAGTGGACTCGATCTGCCGGCGGTAGCTCCGTCGCGGATCATCCCCGCTTTCGTCCCGCCTGACGAATCATGCGCTTCAGGCGCGCCTCGGTGGGCTGGGCTGCAAGCAGATCGCGATAGGCGCGGGAGCGCTTGTTGATCTTTTTGTGGGTGACGTAGAAATCGACCGCGCGCTTCCAGGCGTCCTCCAGACCGTGGCGGGTGATGGACACCGTGGTGTTGACGATCTTGTTCTCGAGGGCGGACATGATGCCGATCTGGAAGACAGGCGTTCGATTGCCGCTCTTTTCGCGCTTGAGCCGGAACAGGATGCCGCGGACATTGCCCTTGCCATCGATGTCGACTTCGCGCGCGGCCTTCTCCTTGGCCTGTGCCTGCAGCTTTTCCAGCTCAGCGTCGCGGGCCTCGGCCTGCGCCTTGAGGGCCGATCTGCGTGGACCACGCAGGCGTTTGCCGTCCTCCTTGAGGGAGAAGTACTCCTGATAGGTCTTGCCGGCGATCTGCCGCCGGACTCTGAAGCCGTGAAATCGCGGTGTATCCAGAAGTTCTACGCTCATCGCGTGTACCTCGCCGCTGTCGGGGACATTCCGCCAATCCTTTCGGATGCCCTGGCTGCCGGCACTTCCGGGCCACCGCGGACGCGCGACATGCGCGCCCCAGCCCGGCCGTCAGCCTGCTTTCGTCACTGCGCCTCCGGTGACCAGGGCTTTGATCTCGGCATCCGAGAAATCGAAGCTCCTGAGCACGTCTTCCGAATCTTCGCCCGGGATGCGTGCGCCACTCCTGATGCCCGGTTCGGTGCGGCTGAACCGGGGTGCCGGAGCCGGCTGCACGAGCCCTTCCACATCCACGAACGTCTTACGCGCCACGTTGTGGGGGTGCTGCGGTGCATCAAAGATGGACAGTACCGGAGCGAAGCAGACGTCGGTACCCTCCATGATCTTGCACCACTCGGCCTGGGTCTTACTCTTGAACACTTGTGTGAGCGCCGCCTTGAGCTCGGGCCACTTCGACGGGTCCATCTGCGGCGCGAACTGCTCCTTGTCGAGCCCGGCCTTCTCCACCAGCAGGGCGTAGAACTGCGGCTCGATGGAACCGATGCAGATGTGCTCGCCGTCAGCCGTTTCGTAGGTGTCGTAGAAGTGCGCGCCACCATCGAGCAGGTTGGTGCCGCGTTCCGGCTTGAATGCGCCCTGGGCCGCGAACGTGAAGAACATGGCCATGAGTGAGGCGGCGCCGTCGACCATGGCCGCATCCACCACCTGCCCCTTGCCGGAGCGCTGAGCCTCGAGCAGGCCGCAGACCAGGCCGTAGGCCAGCAGCATGCCGCCGCCGCCGAAATCACCGACCAGGTTCAACGGCGGCACTGGACGCTCACCGGCGCGGCCGATGGCGTGCAGCGCGCCCGACAGACCGATGTAGTTGATGTCGTGCCCTGCGGCCTGGGCCATCGGACCGTCCTGTCCCCAGCCGGTCATGCGGCCGTAGACCAGCTTCGGATTGCGACCCATGCAGTCTTCGGGACCGATGCCGAGGCGCTCGGTCACGCCCGGCCGGAAGCCTTCGAACAGGGCGTCGGCACCTTCGCACAGACGCAGCACGGTCTCGACGCCTTCAGGATGCTTGAGGTCCACCGCCAGTGATTTGCGGTTGCGGGCGAGTACGTCGCGCGGGCGACGCCCGTCCTTTGCAGGTCGCTCGACGCGGATGACTTCCGCCCCCATGTCGGACAACATCATGCCGCAGAAAGGCCCCGGGCCAATGCCCGCGAGCTCGATGATGCGATAACCGGCTAATGGACCCACGTAACGCTCTCCCCCTCGTGTTCGTTCGCCAACTGCCTGCCCGGAAGGCCGGCAGCACTATGCGCCGCGGAACCCGGACGCGAATCGGTCATCTTAGCAGAGGGTCGGAGGTGCGCAACGCACCTGCTGCAGCCCCCTTCCAGGGTCGGTGAGGGCCGCGGTTCATGCAGCGCAAAATCATTCACTGCGACTGCGATTGCTTCTATGCGGCCGTGGAAGTCCGCGATCGTCCCGACCTTGCCGGCCGCCCGGTGGCGGTGGGCGGCACGCCGGAACGGCGCGGCGTGATCGCCACCTGCAATTACGAGGCGCGCCGCTACGGTGTCCACTCCGCCATGCCGTCGAGCCACGCGGTGCGCGCCTGTCCGGATCTGGTGCTGCTGCGGCCGGACATGGACAAGTACCGGGAGGTTTCGCGCAGCGTTTTCGGGATCTTCAAGCGCTTCACGGACCGGATCGAGCCGCTGTCTCTGGATGAGGGCTACCTGGACGTGACCGGCAGTGAACTGCTGCACGGAAGCGCGACGCTGATTGCGCAGGCGATCCGCAACTCGGTGCGCCGGGAGCTGGGCATCACGATCTCTGCGGGCATCGCTCCGAACAAGTTCCTGGCCAAGATCGCCAGCGACTGGAACAAGCCCGACGGGCAATTCGTGGTGCGGCCGGAGGACGTGGATGCGTTCGTGGCTGCGCTGCCGGTGAAGCGTCTGCCCGGGGTCGGGCCGGCGATGACGGCGCGGCTGGCGGCGCTGGGTATCGAGACCTGTGCGGACCTGCGCAGGGTGGATCTGGTCACGCTGCATCAGAAGCTCGGGAGCGCGGCTCAGCGCCTGCGTGAACTCGCCAACGGCGAGGATCCGCGGCAGGTCAGCGCGCGCAGTGGGCGCAAGTCCGTGTCGGTCGAGACGACGTATGCCGAGGACAAGCCCAATCTTGCCGCCTGTCAGCGGGCGCTGGAGGAACTCGAAGTGCGGCTGAAGGAGCGGCTGGCGGGGATGGATCCGGATGATCGGATACGCAGCTGTTTCGTGAAGGTGCGCTTCGACGATTTCACGACGACGACGGCGGAGCGGGCGGCGCAGGAGCCCGGCGGGGAGGACTTCGCCGCGCTGCTGGAGTCGGCCTGGTCACGGGGGGAACGGCCGGTGCGGTTGCTCGGACTCGGCGTGCACTTCAGCAATCGCAGCGCGCCCGGCGAGCAGCTCGAACTCTTCGACGCTGCGCGCAGCACGGATTGATAGGCCCCGCCCCGGCGGCTGCGCCGATCGGTCCGTCCTCAAGTCACGCGCGACGTCAGTGGGAGCGAACGTCGCTGGGCCGCATAGGCCCGAAGGGTCGGCTTTGCGATCGCGGACTGCCGCCGGGCTCGGGCGTGACGCAGATCGCGACGCCCGCTGCGCGGACGTAAGCTCCCACTGACTTGTCGCGAGAATCTTGCGTATTGCCGGTGGGAGCGAAAGTCGGGCGCAGCCCGGCTTTGCGATCGCGGACTGCCGCCAAGCTCGGGCGTGACACGAATCGCTACGCCCGCTGCG
>SKUB01000354.1 GCA_007122315.1 Pseudomonadales bacterium
CGATGCCGACGAAGAAGAACAGCCCCGGAACCTCCTGCTGGTAGTAGGAAAAATCCTCCGCGCCGGTGGCACGGGGCGCCTCGACGAGACCCTCACCCACGACGCGCCGCAGCGTCGGCAGCATGCGGCCGGTGAGTTCCGGGTCATTGTAGGTGACCGGATAGCCGTGAAAGATCTCGACTTCAGCGGTGGCACCGGCACTGGCGGCGATGTTCTCCGCCGTACGCGTGACGCGTTCGTGGATCTGTTCCCGGGTGTCCGGATCGAAGGTACGCAGGGTCCCGGTCATGTCCACTTCCTCCGGGATGATGTTGTGGCGCACGCCGCCGCGGATCGCACCCACCGTGACCACGGACGGCGTCAGCGTCGCATCGAGCTGCCTTGAAGGAATCGTCTGCAGGCCGAGCACGATCTGGGAGGCGACCACGATGGGATCAACGCCACCCCAGGGCACGGCGCCGTGCGTCTGCCGCCCGCGGACCTTGATCGTGAAGCGGTCGCTGGACGCCATCATGCCGCCTGAGCGCCAGCCGATGGTTCCCACCGGTGCGGGCACCACGTGCAGCCCGAAGATCGCATCCGGACGCGGATCGTCGAACAGGCCCTCGCGCAGCATCAGTTCCGCACCGCCCTCCTCTCCGGGGGGCGCCCCCTCCTCCGCCGGCTGGAACACGAACATCACGGTACCGGGCAGCTCGTCGCGCATGGTGGCGAGGACCTCCGCCACCCCCATCAGGATGGCCACGTGCAGGTCGTGACCGCAGGCGTGCATCACCGGCACTTCCTGGCCCATGTATTCGGCACGCACGCGACTCGCGAACGGCACGTCCACCTGCTCCTCCACGGGCAACGCATCCATATCCGCCCGCAGCGCCACCACGGGTCCGGGTTCGCCCCCCCGCAGGATACCGACGACACCGGTGTGGGCGATTTCGGTGCGTACTTCCATCCCGAGCATTTCGAGATGCTCGGTGATCAGCGCCGCCGTGCGGAATTCCCGGTTCGCGAGTTCCGGGTGCTGATGGATGTCACGGCGCCAGGCCACCACCTTGGGCATCACGGCTTCGATACGCTCCGCCACCGCATCCGGTAGCGCATCCTCGCCGGCGATCGCGGACACCGCCAGCACGGTCATCAGGCCCGTCAAGGCCGCTCGGATCATCCATCGCATCATCACACCTCCCCCCGCTCTGTCACCTGCGCCCGGTCGCGGGCCCGATCTGCCACATAGCCTGCCATTTCCCGGCGCAAACGGGGACCCAGGAAATACAATCCGAGAATGTTCGGAACGCAGATGACGAAGACCATGGCGTCGGAGAAATCCAGGATCGAAGTGAGCTGCAGCATGGCTCCGAGGACGATGAACAGGCAGAACACCACCTTGAAACCCGTGGCCGGCAGGTCCCGCTCGCCGACAAGATAGGTGAAACCCTTCAGGCCGTAGTACGACCAGGCCAGCATGGTCGAGAACGCGAACATGATCGCCGCCACGGCCAGGAGGTTGGGGAAGAACGGAAACGTCCGGCCGAACGCGGCGCTGGTCATAGCGATGCCGTCCCGGCCTGCCGCGAAGTCCGGCTCGAAGTAACCGGTGGTGATGATCACCAGCGCCGTGACCATGCAGATCACCAGCGTATCGATGAACGGCTCCAGCAGCGCGACGTGCCCCTCGGTGGTCGGGCGGTCGGTGCGCACCGCGCTGTGGGCGATGGCGGCAGAGCCGATACCGGCCTCGTTGGAGAACACGGCGCGCTGAAAGCCGATGATCAGGGCACCGAGGGCACCACCCGCGGCCGCCTCACCGGTGAAGGCCTGGACGAAGATCTCGCGTATGGCCCAGGGCAGGGCCTCCGCGTTGAACCCGATGACGATCAGTCCGGTCCCGAGATAGAGAATGGCCATGACCGGCACGAGAATCTGCGTCACCCGGGCGATGCTGCGAATGCCGCCGACGATGACGGCGCCCACCAGGGCTGCCATCCCGAGACCGAAGAGCCAGCCTTTGTTCGCGAACCAGCTCTCCGCACCTCCAGTCACGCTGACGAACTGGGAGAAGGCCTGGTTGACCTGGAACATGTTGCCGATACCCATGCAGCCGATGACGATCCCGACCGCATAGAAGATGCCTAACGCACGCCCGAGCCGGGCGCGCCCC
The DNA here is from genome assembly GCA_007122315.1 of Pseudomonadales bacterium. Lineage (GTDB taxonomy): Bacteria > Pseudomonadota > Gammaproteobacteria > Pseudomonadales > Azotimanducaceae > SLTB01. Next base: position 2,156 of record SKUB01000354.1, read on the forward strand.
GACTCCGCGAGCCCCCGCTCCAGGTAGTACATGGGGCCACCGGAGACACTGCCGTCCGGATTCTCACGCCGATACATGACCCCCAGCGTGCACTCGGCGAATTTCGTCGACATGCCGAGAAAACCCGCCACCGCGAGCCAGAACGCAGCCCCGGGACCACCGAGGCCGATGGCCACCGCCACACCGGCAATGTTGCCGATGCCGACCGTCCCGGACAGCGCCGTGGACAAGGCCTGGAAGTGGGACACCTCACCATGTTTCGCATCCCGATCCTCGCGTCCGAGGACCAGGCTGACTGCATGCCGGAAACCGAAGATGCTGATGCCGCGCAGATAGAAGGTGAAGAACACACCGGCCGCCACCAGCCAAAGCACCACGAGGGGAAAGCCCACGCCGAATACTTTGATCTCCGCGAAGATCAGCGCGGACACGCCTGCGGCCAACGGCGCGACCATGGCATCCACCCACGCGTCGATTTCTCCCATGGACACGCATCACCTCCTGGCATCGGAAAGCAGCGAGCTTAACCCGTGCCTCGCTGCAGATGCACTAAAGCCTCATATGCAGGAGACTTGCCATCCACGCAGCGTTGGAATTCACCGTGACTCGAGCAGCACAGCAGTTGAGCGCCCGCCTGACGGCCACCTTGCCCGAGGCATGCCTTGCGCCCACTTCCCTGCCACTGGCGCCGCAACTGCGCCTGTGGCTGCTGTCGGCGGACTATCCCCGTGGGCCGCTGCCACCCGAGGTCGCGGCGCGAGTCGTGGCAGAGCCCGCGTACTGGGCGTTCTGCTGGGGCAGCGGTCATGCCATGGCGGCATGGATCCTGGAACACCCGGAAGCCGTGCGCGGACGCAGAGTCCTCGATTTCGGGAGCGGCTCCGGCGTTGCCGGCATCGCCGCAGCGCTGGCCGGTGCCGCGGCGGTTCATGCCTGCGACATCGACGCGGACGCCCTGCTTGCGACCCGCGCCAACGCCGACCTCAATGGTGTCTCCATCGCGTGCTGGCGGGATCTCACCAAGGTGCCTGACGTGGATCTCGTCCTGCTGGCGGACGTACTCTACGATCGTGCCAATCTGCCGCTGCTCGACACGTTGCAGGCGCGTTTCCCGGAGCTGTTGCTGGCCGACTCCCGGCTGGCTCCGGAGCTGCTGCCCGAGTGGGAGACATTCGCCCTGGTCGAGGCCGACACGATCCCCGACCTGGACGAGAGTCCGATTCATCGCTGGATTCGCTTCTACCGTCCGAAAGGTCAAGCGACCGGCTCGCCGCCCGCAGCGCTGCTGGCGTAATCAAGGAGAGGTGACCATGCAGGTGTTGCTGTATCGGCCGAGTTTCGAGCGGGTCCGCGATGCGCTCGCTGAGCGCCGCGTGGAAGCCGTGGTGCTGGAACATCAGGGTCACCTGGCCCGCGCCGACGGATCACCCTGGCCGGAGGCGCGCCCCACCGTGGCCTGGTTCTCCCGGGAACTGATGACCACCCCAGGCGCCCCGACGGGCAAGTTCCTGAAGGCGGTGCATGGGGGCAGCGTCGAGTGGGTGCAGTCGGCGGCAGCCGGCTACGAGCATCCTGTATTCCAGGGCCTGCTCGACGCCGGCATCCGGCTCAGCAGCAGCGACGGCAACAGTGACGGCATCGCCGAGTACGTCCTCGCCGAGGTGCTGGCCTGCTTCCAGCGCATCGATGACCGCCGCGCCGCCCAGGCAGCAAAGCGCTGGGAACGGGTGGCATTTCGCGAAGTCGCAGGCAGCCGCTGGGTCATCCTCGGCTATGGCAGCATCGGCAGGGAGGTCGCCCGGCGCGCCACGGCTTTCGGTGCCGAGGTCGTCGGCATCCGCCGCCGGCCGCAGCCGGACGAGCACGCACGGCGGGTGGTTGGTCCGGATGCCGTGAGTGATGAGGTCGCCGAAGCGGACGTCATCGTCGTCAGCGCCGCTGCCAATCCGGACAGCCGGCACCTGATCAACGCAGACGTTCTCGCGCGGATGCGCTCCGACGCCGTACTGGTCAATGTCGCCCGCGGCGCGCTGCTGGACGAAGTCGCCCTCCGGGCCTCCCTCGATGCGGGCCGTCCCGCCTGGGCATTGCTGGACGTGTTCGAAACGGAGCCGCTGCCGGAGGACGATCCGCTCTGGGTACATCCCAAGGTGCGTATCAGCGCCCATTGCTCGGGTGAGGGTGATGGGGTGAGTGCACGCGGCGCCCGTGTCTTCCTCGAACACCTCGACGCCTGGCTGGCCGGCAACGCCCTGCGTCTGGAGGTGGCTGCCGAGGGGCGCCATTCCCATCCATGACCAGTCCCGGTACAGTCCCGACCATGATCACCCGCACCGCCAGTTCCAGGTTGGGGTGCCCACCTCGCCGTACCTGGACTCCACTCTCGCTTCTGCTGGCCATCGTGCTGGCGCTGGCGTCATCAACCGTTGCTGCGCAGGGCCAGCAGGTCTGGGTCCTGGAGCTCGACGGCGCCATCAGTCCTGCCAGCAGTGATTACATCACGCGCAACCTCGCGGCTGCCGAGGCGGCTGGCGTGGCCCTGTTCGTGATCCGCATGGACACCCCGGGCGGGCTCGACAGCTCCATGCGCGACATCATCCGCGCCATACTCGACGCGGACATCCCGGTTGCGACCTGGGTCGCCCCCGGGGGTGCCCGGGCTGCCAGCGCTGGAACCTACATTCTCTACGCCAGCCACATCGCCGCCATGGCGCCGGCGACGAATCTCGGCGCCGCGACCCCAGTGGCCATCGGCGGCGGTGGCGGCCTGCCGATGCCTGCAGGGGACGATGACGAAGCCGACGAGAACGGCGAGGCGCCCTCCGGCGGCACTGCATCGGACCGCAAAGCGATCAACGACGCCGTCGCCTACATCCGTGGGCTTGCCGAGCTTCGGGGACGCAACGCCGACTGGGCCGAAGCGGCGGTGAGGGATGCTGAAAGCCTGTCGGCGAATGAGGCCCTGAAGAAGAACGTCATCGACCTGGTGGCCAAGGACATCGACACCCTGATCGCCGGCGTGGACGGGCGTACCATCACGCTCGAGCGGCGCGAGGTCACCTTGGATCTGGCCGCCGCGGAAGTCACGCACATCGAGCCGGATTGGCGCAACGAATTCCTGGCCCTGATCACCAATCCGAACATCGCCTACATCCTGCTGATGATCGGCATCTACGGCCTGATCCTGGAATTCTACAATCCCGGGCTCGGCATCCCGGGCGTCACCGGCATCATTTGTCTGCTGCTCGCCTTCTATGCGCTGCAGATGCTGCCCATCAGCTATGTCGGCGTGGCGCTGCTGCTGATCGGCATCGGCCTGATGATCACAGAAGCATTCGCACCGAGTTTCGGGGTCTTCGGAGTCGGTGGCGCCATCGCGTTCGTGATCGGTTCGATTCTACTCATGGATACCGACCTGCCCGCCTTTCAGATCTCCCTTCCGATCATTGCCGCCTTCGCCGCAGGCTCCATCGGGATCTTCATCTTTTCAGTGGGCGCGGCCTTGCGGGCACGCAAAAGTGCCGTGGTCAGCGGTCGCGAGAGCATGATCGGCGCCAGAGCTGTTGCGGTGGAAGATTTCGAAGGTGAAGGCCGGGTACGTGTTCACGGCGAGATCTGGCACGCCCACAGTGACGTGCCGGTGACGAGTGGCGATCCACTCCACGTTACTGCACTCGACGGCCTGGTCGTTCGGGTGCAACCTGACACGGGAACGGAATCCGCAC
>SKUB01000040.1 GCA_007122315.1 Pseudomonadales bacterium
CCCGCCGCAGACCATCGAGTCCCACCGCTTCCGCGGGCGGATTCACCTGGGGTGAGAGCACCGCCTCGATGCAGTGGGTCATGGCGTCCATCCCCGTTGCGGCGGTGAGCAGCGGCGGCAGGCCGAAGGTCAGTTCCGGGTCGCATACGGCGGTGCGCGGAACCAGGTGGCGGCTGGCGAAGATCAGCTTCTCGCCGTTGCTCATGATCACCACCGAGCCGCTGGAGACCTCGCTACCGGTCCCGGCCGTGGTGGGAACGGCGATGAGCGGTGCCACCGGGCCGATGCGCTCGACTCCGCCCTCGCCGGCGGTGTACTGCATCAGGTCGCCGTCGTGGGTCACCCGAAGCGCGACGGCCTTGGCCAGATCGATGCTGGATCCGCCGCCGACGGCGAGCAGGCCGTCGCAGCCTTCCGCCCGATAGCGCTCGGCGGCGGCCAGGACGGCCTCCTCGGTGGGATTCTCCGGCGTTTCGTCGAAGCGCACCGACCGCACCGAGTTGGAGATCACGGTCTCGATCCGCTCGACGATTCCGGCGGCCACCAGTCCGCGATCCGTGCACAGCATGGGACGCGAAATGCCGTGCATGCGCAGCACATCGACGAGTTGCCGGCTCGCGCCGTGGTCGAACAGGGTGGTGGTCAGAAAAGTCAGCGTAGCCATGTGTGCTCCGGGGGTGATTGAGACGAATCCTGGGATGGTGGAGAGATATGTTATAACGTACCGCAAGGTGGGGTCACGTGCTGCCGACTCAATGCTCTTCGCCCGCAAAGGTTCTGCTCATGTCCATGTCCACTGCGCCAACCCTGCAGCAGCTCCTGCCCTGGGAGCCTCGGTTCATGCCCTGGCAGGGTGGCCGCGTTCACTACCTGGACGAGGGGCCGCGCGACGCGCCGGTGCTGCTGTGCCTGCACGGATTCCCCACCTGGAGTCTGCTGTTTCGGCAACCGCTGGCTGCACTGGCCACGGACTGGCGGGTCCTGGCCGTGGACCTGCCCGGATTCGGGTGCAGCGATGCGCAGCCTGCGGCGCTCACGCCGCGTGGTGTGACTGCGCTGCTGCTCGCGTTGCTCGAATCGACGGGCGTGGACCGCGTTCACCTGCTGGCCCATGGCGCGGGCGTCAGGCTGGCCCTGGATTTTGTTGCGCGCCATCAGGATGTCGTCGGCCGATGCTGCCTGATCAGCGGCAGTGCCAGCACAGCGCCCATGCTGGGAACGTCCTGGTACGAATGGCTGCTGGACCGGCAGGCCGACGCCCGCCTCGCCGCGTTGTTCGACGATCTCGACACCCTGCTCCCGGGCCTGATGCGGCGCATGGGGACAGGTCATGGGTTCAGCCTCGGCGCCACGCAGATGGAAGGCTACGCAGCCGTGTTCCGGTCCGAGCCCTGTCGCGAGGCCGCGCTGCGCCTGCTGGAGCAGACGGATCTTGCGCCGCTGCCGCAGACTTCGGCACCGCTGCCGGCGGTGATCTCGGAGCAATCGACCCTGCTGGTCTATGGTGGCCTCGACCGTACGCTGGATATCGAAGCCGCGACGCGGGAACTCGGTGCGGCGTTTCCCCAGCACCGCTCCGTGCACCTGCCTGGTGTCGGTCACTTCGTCCCGGAAGAAGCGGGTGATCTCCTGTCATCCCTGCTCGCGGTGTTCCTCCGCGAGCGTGACTCCGACTGAATCCCGCGGCGCGCCTCATGTCGCATCGAGCTACAGAGGACACCTCGGCACGCGCTGCCTGGCAGGCCAGGGTGCGCGGGCATGCCAGTGCCCATGACCTGCTGCTGACGCCCATCCGGCAGCAGGTCCTCGATCTGCTGCGGCAGGCCTTCGAACCCATCGGTGCCTATGCGTTGCGGGACCGGCTCGAACAGGCTCTGGCGCGTCGGGTGTCCCCGCCCACGGTGTACCGGGCGCTGGGCTACCTGCAGCGCGGCGGTCTCGCTGCCCGCATCGAGAGTCGTAACGGCTGGGTCGCCTGCGACCTGCCTGATCAGAACCACACCATGCTGTACTGCGTCTGCCGCGCCTGCGGCAGCGTCGTTCAGGGCCAGGATGTGAATGCGCACTCCGCGCTGTTGGCCTTGGCAGACCGCCGCGGTTTCGTCGCCCGCGACTGCACCCTGGAAGTCGGCGGTCTGTGCGCCTGTTGCCGAGCGGAGGAGGGCTGACCATGGCGGCTGGCTCAGCACCGATCCCCATCACGGTTCTGACCGGCTTTCTCGGCAGTGGCAAGACGACGGTCCTGAATCGGCTGCTCGAAGACCGTGCGCTTGCGGACACGCTGATTCTTATCAACGAGTTCGGCGACATTGGCATCGATCACGATCTGGTGGCGCCGCTCGCGGACGATGCGGTGATCGAGATGGCCAGCGGCTGCCTGTGCTGCACCATCCGCGGCGATCTCGCCCGTACGCTGCGCGACGCCCCTTGGCGCTACGCACGCGACGGCCGACCCTGGTTCCGACGCGTGGTGCTCGAAACCACGGGCATTGCCGACCCCCTGCCCATTCTGCAGACGCTGATCGGCGACCCCGCTGTGACCAGGCATTACCAACTCGATCGTGTCGTCACAGTGGTGGACGCCGTCCACGGTCTCGACACGCTTACGCGGCAGGAGGAGGCGTGGCGTCAGGTGGCGGTGGCAGATCTGTTTCTGATCACGAAAAGCGACGTCGCGGATAATGCTGTGCTCGACCGACTGAAGAAGAGGCTGGCGGCGATCAACCCGACCGCGCCGCGACGCATGGCGCTGCATGGAGACATCGAAGAGGGGGATGCCCTTATCGCGTCAGCGCCGTCCTTGTCGGGGCGACTCGAGGCTCTGGAGGATTGGCCGATCGATGACCATGGCCATGATCATCACCATGATGTGAATCGCCATGGCGACCATATACGAGCCCTGAGTCTCACTTTCGAAACGCCCATCCCGGGCCCGCTGCTCGATCAGTGGCTCGAGGCCCTGCTGCTGCTGCGAGGTCCGGACATCCTGCGAGTCAAGGGCATCATCAACCTCGCGGAAACGGAGCGTCCCATGGTCATCCACGGCGTTCAGCACCGATTCGAGGCGCCCATTCTGCTGCCGGCTTGGCCGTCTGCCGACCGCCGCACGCGCCTGGTCTTCATCACCCGCGATCTCGACGCCGCAACCCTTAAAGCGTCACTGGCACCGTTCATGGAGGCATGCGCGTGAGACCCCTGGACACCTATGACGACTGGAAGCAGTGCATTACGGTGGACTGCGGCATTCCCCTCACGAAGGCCTTCGTTCAGCGCCGACTGAAGGAGCTCGCTGACACGCGTCTGCACACGACGCGCCGTTTCGTCGAAGTCTGGGGCGACGCGCATCGCCAGCAGGTCATCGCCTGGTTCCAGCGCGCCGAGCGCGAGCTTGCCTGACGGGGCAGACGCGCCCAAGTGCCGAAGATGGACTGCCCCCCCCCTCCCGGAGTGTTTCTTGGTAAAATGGACGTTGGGATCGTTCCGGCCATCAAGCAGATGGCCGGAACGAGGTGTCAAGCTGATCCAGCGAACGGGTCGGTCAAGAAGGTAGAAAGCACATGTCGATCGAAGCAGGCTCAGCTGGCCCGGACCAGCGCGAGACGAATCCCACGGACGTGTCTGAGCACCTGCTGACCATTGCCGTGCCCAACTACAACTACGGCCGCTTCATCGAACGCACGCTGCAGAGTGTGCTGGAGCAGGACTACCCGCACATCGAGTTGATCGTGGTCGACGATGGCAGCAAGGACGATTCGGTCGAGCGCGTCGAGCGCGTGTTGACCGAGCAGGATCGTCTTGATCGCGCCGAACTCATCACCTTCGATGAGAATCGCGGCAAGCTGGCCGCTCTGAATGTCGCCGTCGAGCAGGCTCGTGGCCGGTACTTCATCATTCTGGATGCGGATGACTGGCTGTCGACCAGCTATGCCTCCCGCTGCATCGATGAACTGCGTCGCTGCCGTGAAACAGATGAATCCATCGGTTTCATCTACAGCGATTGCAACCTGATGAGCAGCGATGGGGAGTTCATCCATCGGGGTCGTTCCACGCCGTTTGACCGCGACCTGGTCGGCAAATTGAGCTTCCTGCCCGAGCCGGCGCTGACGCTGTCGGAAGCACTTCGCCAGGCGGGCCCGTTCAATGAAAGTATTCGCAAGGCCACCAAACACCACAAATGGGTCCGCATCGTCTCCCAGGGCTGGTATGGCCATTACATCAACGAGCCGTTGTTCTACTACCGCATGCACAGCGATAACATGTCGGGGATTGGTGAGCGCGTGGCGTCCGAAAACGACAAGGGAAGCTACGGCGAGCGCATCCTTTCCGGCTATTGGCAAACCTCCGGCGACTGAATGACCACCATCAACCCGCTTGCTGCCTATGGGAACTGGCTCGCCACGGTTCCTGGCGGCATGGTGCTGGTGGCCCGAAAGATACGGGGCGGGCTCGAGGATCTGGTGGCTGGCTTTTCATCTCTGGACCACGCCGGTGACATCGCCAAAGCCACGGCCGAGGACATGATTGCGTCTGATCGATTGGAAAATTTATGAAACAACACAAGAAGGATAATCGGCCCGGCCTGACCGCACTCGTGTTGGCCGCCAGCCGCGAGGGGACTGAAGACCCGGTTGCCCGGCATGCCGGGAAGTCCCACAAATGTCTGGTCGAAGTCGATGGCAAGCCGATGATCGAGCGGGTCATCGAGTCACTGATCGACAGCAATCTGTGTCGCAACATCCTGGTCTCGATCGAGTCCGAAGACATTCTGCGCCAGATTCCCCAAGTGGCACTATGGCTGGATCAAGGCATCGTGAGCGTTGCTCCCAGCGCCAGCAATCTCGCCGACAGTGTCCTGAGCCTGCGCGAGCGCAACGAGTCGCCGATTCCGTTGCTGATTACGACCGCCGACAGCGCGCTGCATACACGCGAGACCGTGACTCACTTCATCGACCGCAGCCTGGCGGAGGGAGGAGATATCAGCATAGGGGCCACCAGCGAAGCTACCGTGCGAAAGCAGTTTCCCGACGAAACGATCGGCTTCTTCCGCTTTCGTGATGGCGGCTATTCGTTTTGCAATCTATTCATGCTGCGTAGCGAAGCTGCACTGCAGATGGCCGAGGTGTTTCGCTCGGGAGGTCAGTTCCGTAAGCGTCCCTGGCGAATGCTTGGTGCGTTCGGCGTGCTCAATCTGCTGCTGTACCGCTTGCGGCTGACGACGATCGACGCCTTCATCGGCCGTATCGGGCGCAATTTCAAGCTGAAAGCAACCGTGGTCGATGTGCCTTGGGGCTACGCGCCGATCGATGTGGATACGCCTTACAGTCTGGCCTTGAGCGAGCGGGTTCTGCGCCAGAGGCGGGATCAGGCCGGTGAAGGTTTCTCGCCAAGCAGGGCGTCATAGGCTTCGCTTCGGCTGAATTTTCCCGAGTTGGATCGCGAGATGAAAAAAAGCGGCGGCCAGATATCTGGCCGCCGCCGGGTCGATCAGACTGCTTCAGGCTTCAAGCGATTACCAGTTCGACTCTGAAGAACTGCGCTCGCTGATGCCGTCGCTGTCCTTGTCGTAGGACGGAGCGTTGCGGAGGTCGTCTTCGGTCTTGTCGACGCTGAACTCATAACCGTCACGGTCTTCGTTCATCTTGCGCTCGACTGCGTCCCAGGAAATCGCAACGGGGTTTGAGCCCATGCCGAGCACGCCGCCCACTGAGAGTACAACCGCTACGACCTGACCCGACTCGTCGATGATGAGGTCATCGATGGTGCCGAGCTCCTTGCCATTGGAGCGCGTGCCACGGTCGTCACCGGCGCGTGCGGAGCGTTCTTCACCGGCACGTGCGGTCGTCTCGTCACCGAGGCTCGTGGAGCGCTC
>SKUB01000384.1 GCA_007122315.1 Pseudomonadales bacterium
ACGGGCGGGTGCTGCGGCGTGCATCGAAGGTCGCGCGCCGCGCCCCGAGTGTTGGCCGTCGGCCCGGTCAGGGTGGTGCCATGGATGCTGACCTGAGTGGACCCCGGGAAGCTTCCGGGAACCAGTCTACGACTGCAAAACTGCACTTGTGCTACGGCGAGCCCGACTTAACGTTGAATCGGGCGCACCTATCGCAGTTCCCGGAACGCTATATTCGGATCCCGCCCTCCATGCTGGAGGGCGTGTTTTTCCTAAGCGATTCGAGGGGGCCCGGCGGTGCAAAACGTGATGCGGACACTGGTTCAAGGCGGTCTGCTGCTGCTTGCGGCAATCGTCGCGCAGACAGCGACAGCGGAGATTCGTGCGTACGTCGGCGGAACCATCATCGACGGCAACGGCGGTACGCCGATCCAGAACGGCGTTCTCGTCACGGACGGCACGCGCATTCAGGCCGTGGGCCGGGCGCGGGATGTGACCATCCCCGAAGGTGCGGAGCGCATCGACGTCCGCGGCAAGTACCTGCTGCCGGGCCTCATGGACGCCAACGTCCACTATTTCCCCTGGCCGAGCTGGACCTACATCGAGTTCCTCGCGCGTTACGAGGACCGCTTCGAAGAGATCATCGAGGAAGGCGCGCAGATCGCACTGAAGTACGGCGTCACGTCCTCGTTCGACTCCATGGGTCCGCTTGATGACCTCGTCGCCGTTCGCGATCGCATCAACGCGGGCGAGACGAAGGGTTCCAGGCTGTTCGTGGCCGGCAACATCGTCGGCTTCCGCGCCGTGTTCACCGAGCCTGAAACCATTGCGGCGGCGAGTACGCCCTTCATGGACCGCATCAATGCGCGCTTCGAGATCAACATGGGGCCCGAACTGAACTGGATGTCACCCGAGCGCATCTACGAGGAGATGACCGAGTACGCCCAGCGCGTGGACTTCGTGAAGGTGGGCGTCACCGGAGACGGTGAGCCGATCAACAGCGAAGTGGGGCAGCGCCACATTCTCCGGTTCACGCCGGAGCAGCTGCGCGCCATGGTCAGAGCGGTCCATGAGCAGGGCAAGATCATTCAGTCCCACCACGGATCCGCTGAATCGCTGCAGGTGCTGGTCGAGGCCGGATTCGACATGGCCCAGCACTGCGCGCACATGAGCAGCTCGCGGGTGTATCAGCGCACGCTCGATCTCATGGTCGAGCAGGGCTTCTACTGCGGCACGCAGTGGGCGCCGCTGAGCGATGAGGACCAGGCACGCATTCGCAACCGTGACTTCCATGGACCCGACGGCCCGATCGGCGACCCGAACGTCAAGTACGACCTCGAAAATGCGGTGCTCATGCTGGAGGCGGGCATTCCCCATCTCATGAGCACCGACACGGGCACCATCGATCCCGACGTGTCTGCAGATTGGGGGCCGAGCGGCCTTGGGGGCCTCGGCGGCGGCGCGTCAGGTGTGGGCGAGGACCACTTCCTCAACATGCGCGCCATGCTGCATCGCGGGATGACGCCCATGCAGATCGTGCAGGCCGCGACGCGCAACGTAGCGAGCGTCTATCGCCTGCTGGACGATCTCGGCACGCTGGAGACCGGCAAGATCGCCGACGTGCTGATTCTCGATGCGAATCCTCTGGACGACATCGAGAACATGCGCCGCATCAGCATGGTCATTCAGAACGGTGCCCCGGTGGATCGTGAAGCGCTGCCGCTGAATCCGATCCTGACCTCGGAGGCGGCGCGCAACCCTGGGCCGATTCGACGGCACTGAATGTCAAAAATGCACGCAACAACAGCGCACTGAACGGGCCCTGTAACTCGAGGCAGGGCCATCGCGGGGGAAACACCTGACGTTCAGTCCGAAATTTTCTGGCGCAACGCCAGCAAGCGTCCTCTTATCATCTAACGCAGGCGAAGCAGCATCATGCGGGAGCGTGAAATGAGCCAACAACATCGACCGGTCGCGATCGCAGGTGAGTGCAGCGCGGACAGGGCAGGGCCTTGCGCACGGCGCGTACGCCTGCGTTCCGCAATCGTCCTCGCGCTGTACGGCGCCACGGCTGGTGCGGCATCCGCAAACGATCCCGCGCCCGGAGCGGCCATCGAAGAGATGCTCGTCACCGCCACCCGGCGCGCGACTGCGGTGCAGGACATTCCCTACAACATCTCGGCGTTTTCGGGGTCCGCGCTCGAAGAGAGTCGCATCAACGAGGTCAATGACCTCGCCCGCTTTGTCCCGGGCATATCGTTCATCGACACCGGACCGTCGAATCGGGGTCGCAACAACACGCTCAGTATCCGCGGCGTGACGGCGGACGACACCTCCGACAACGCGGGCTTCCCAGTCGCGACCGTCGCGCCTGTGTCCACCTACATCGGTGAGACGCCCTTGTTTCTTCCGCTGCAGCTCCGCGACATCGAACGCGTAGAGGTGCTGCGGGGTCCGCAGGGCACGCTTTATGGCTCCGGTTCGCTTGCGGGCACTGTTCGGTTCATTCCGCGCGCGCCCGACCCGACTGCGTTCTCGTTCGACCTCACCGGCGATGTCGCATCGATCGCCAGTGGTTCCAGTGATCATAATTACGGCGTCTCAGGCGCCATCAACTTCCCGATCAACGAGCAGATGGCCGTGCGGATCTCCGGTGCGTATCAACACTGGGGTGGTTTCATCAATCTGAACAACCTGGTGCAGTTCGATGATCCCTCCACTGCCGCGCCAGGCAGCCCCATTGGCATCCCCACGGCCTCAGATCCGGATGACATCAACAGTGGTTTCGTGCTGCTGCCCGTCAAGAAGGACGCGAATGATGCCGACATCTGGCACATCCGCACTGCGTTCCTGTGGGACGTGACCGAGCGCTTCACGGTCGAGGCAAGCCACTTCCGTCAGCAGGATGAGGTTTCGAACATCCAGGCTGAATTTCGTGATTTTCAGGGCGGTGTGACCGACATCCTTCCCGCGGACGAAAACCCGTTCAGCCCCAACGAAGCCGGTCCCATCGACTACCCCACCGGCGGAACGGTGTTCCGTGCCAGCAACAAATTCGATCTGCCGAAGCTGCTCGAGGAGCCGTCCGAGCGGACGACGGATCTCTTCGCGCTGAACATGGAGTATGACCTCGGCTTTGCCAATCTCGCGTCGTCGACGTCCTACTACAACGACAAGCAGGACGCCGTATTCGATCTGTCCTCGGGCATTGCCCAGGCCTTCTCCGGCTACTACGGCTTCATGCCCCGTCTGGTCGACATCGACTTTGGTCGCAACACGCAGAAAGGCTGGGTGCAGGAGCTGCGACTGGTCTCCAACTGGGACCGGCAGTGGGACTTCGTGGTCGGTGGCTTCTTCCAGAACGTGAAGACTGATGATTCCCGCCTGCAGTACATCCCGGGCCAGACGTTCTACGATTCGATCTCCGTCGGCTTCCACGCCAACCCTCAGTTGGGCGACATCAACTTCCAGACCCGTGACCGCAGCGACTTCGAAGATTATGCGGTGTTCGGTGAGGTCACCTGGAACATCAGCGACCGCTGGCAGGTCACCGCGGGGATGCGGGCGTTCTGGCAGGATTTCAGCATCGACAGCTTCTCGACCCTGCCGTACTGCGGCATTTTCTGTGGCGACAACGAGCTCGGTGACACCCAGGTCAACGCCAGCGATTCCGTCACCGAGCAGATCTACAAGCTCAACACGTCGTACTTCTTCACCGACGATCTGATGGGCTATCTGACCTACGCTGAAGGTTTCCGTCGCGGCGGCGCCAACGGTCTGCCGCTGGCCGGGCCCTTCGCCGCCAGCCCCGACCTGCTGCTCTACGGGCCGGATCAGACCGAAAACTACGAGATCGGCCTGAAGGGACGCTTCCTGGAACAGAACTTCACCGTCGCCGCGTACTACATCGACTGGAACGACGTGCAGATCAACGGTCGCGCCGCAGCCGGTGGTTACCGCCTGGTCGCCAATGGCACCAAGGCGCGCTCCCGCGGCATCGAGCTCGAGCTCGGTGGCAACATCACCGACGGGCTGCGCTACTCGTTCGGCTACTCGTTCATCGACGCCGAGATTGCGGACTCCTTCGAGATCGAGGACCTGCGCTTCGGGACGTTCGTCCCCATCATCTCGACGCAGTCGGGCGATGATCTGCCGAACGTGGCCCGCCACTCCTACTCGGTGGTCCTGGACTACACCCATGCCGCGCCCATGCTGCCGGGCTGGGACATGCGCTGGCACGTGGACGGGTCCTACCGTGGGAGCGTGGAGTCGAGTCTGGTCAGCCTGGTGCCGGGCGCGGAACAGCCGCGCACCATCGATTCCTTCTCGATCTGGAATGCCTCCATCAACCTGACGAACAATCGCAACTGGGACACCAGCCTCTACATCGACAACATGTTCAACAGCCTGGCCAGTACGGGAGGCGTCGACAGCGAGCGCGTGGGTGAGCGGGGCAAGTACTTCTATGTGGGCCGTCCGAGGACCTTCGGTCTCAGGGTGTCCTATGCCTTTCAATGAGCTGGCCGGCACTCGGAATGCGGTGGGGGCACAGCGGCCATCCGTGTTCCTGACCGCCATAGCGCGCCGGTAGCGTTCGGCTCCGGCGCGCGTGGGCATCTATCGCCGGCTCTCTGATCGGCTCCAGGCCAACGCCGATCGCTACGGCCCCATCGACGGCAGCCTGTCGCTCGGGCGCATGGGCTTCATCTGGCTCGCGGCGAATCTCGTCGTCACCACCATGCTGACAGGCACGCTGTTCGTCCCAGGCATGCCGTGGACGACCACGATCGTCCTGATCTTCTTGGGCTCCCTGCTCGGCGGCATCGTCCTGGTACTCGTCGGCAACATCGGCACGCGTACCGGTCTGCCCACCATGTCCGTCGCCAAAGGTGCGCTCGGATTGCGCGGCGCCTGGGTGGCCGTGGCCGCCAACGTGATCATCCTGATGGGCTGGAGCTGGGTGCAGGCCATGCTCGCCGGGCTGACCGTGGACTACCTGGTCCACTCCGCCACCGGCTACTCCAATCCGATGCTGTTCGCCGTCCTCTGTCAGGTGCTGGTGATCGGGTTGGCGATCTTCGGCCATGAAGGCATCGCGAAGGTCGAGCCATGGCTCGGCGTCGCCATTCTCGCTTGCATGGGCTACGTCTACGTCGTGGCGTTCACCGACTTGGGCCTCGAACCGTTCCTGAGCCTCGCGGTGGAGCCGGAACTCGGCTGGACGCGGCTGCTCGTGCTCGACGTCGTGATCGCCACCGCCATTTCCTGGACCGTACTGTCGGCGGATCTCAATCGTCTCGCAGGCTCCCAGACAGCGGGCATCGTGGGTTCCGGCTCCGGGTACGTCCTGTCCACGACGCTGTCCATGAGCCTCGGTGCCACCGCCATCGCCTACGTGGTCATCAGCCAGGGCGCGGCGCCCAGTTTCGATCCGACGGTCCTGGTGGCCAACTTCGGCGTACCGCTCGCGTTCGTGATCTTCTTCTCCGTCATGGCGACCAACACCATGGTGATGTACGGGATGGTCTCGTCAGTGATCAATGCAGCACCGCTGCGGCGCCTGGAATTCCTTCCCTGCGCACTCGTCCTCGGCGCGATCTCCATCGTCGGCGCCACCTGGTTCCAGCTGCTCGATCAGTTCACCAACTTTCTCGCGCTGATCGGCACCCTGTTCATCCCCCTGTTCGCGATCATGATCGTCGACTACTACGTTGCGCACAGAGGCGATTACAGCGAGGACATTCTTCTCACCGAGGGCGGCCGTTACTGGTACCAGGAAGGCTGGCACACACCTGCACTGACGATCTGGGCGATCGGGGCGTTCGCGTCCCTGGCCTTCAACCTGTTCATTCCAAGCCCCGTGGGCGCCTCCATCGCCACCTTCGTCAT
>SKUB01000349.1 GCA_007122315.1 Pseudomonadales bacterium
CCCTGCGCGGCGTGGATGTGGACATCATGCTGCCGGCGCGCAACAACCTCCGTCTCGTGCAGTGGGCATCTCACGCGCAGTATTGGCAGCTGCTCGAGCGCGGCTGCCGGATCTGGCACTCCCCACCTCCCTTCGATCACTCCAAACTCATGCTCGTCGATGACGAGTGGATCCTCATGGGCTCGACCAACTGGGATCCACGCAGCCTGCGACTGAATTTCGAGCTCAACGTCGAATGCTACAGCCCTGCCCTCGGTCAGACCCTGCGGGACTGGTTCGAACGCCGCCGATCCGAGGCTGGGGAGGTGACTTTGGAGCAAGTGCGCGCGCAGTCGTTTCCGTTGCGTCTCCGGGACAGCACGGCACGGCTGCTGATACCCCTGCTCTGACAGGTAGAATCAGGTTTCCGGCAAACACCGCTGGCGATGGAGTCACCCGTGACAACGGATTCCGCCACGACACCGCCCAGCCAGCGCATTCCGACCCCGAGCGGCCGTGCGCGGTTGCTCTGGGGCGTTCAATGCGCGGTGATTCTGGGCGTGATCTGGCTCGCGCTGACGGGCGTCGACGCGCTGATTCTGGGTGCGATCACCGTCATCGCCGGGGGAACGGCAGGCGCCTGGGCCGTACCGGGGATGCCCTATCCATGGCGGCCACTGCGCCTGTTCCGGTTCGCGGGCTTCTTCCTGTGGAGCTCCATCAGCGGCGGCTTCGACGTCGCATGGCGGGCACTGCACCCCCGGCTGGCCATCGATCCGCGCTGGATACGCTATCGCCTCGAGCTTCCGGCCGGGCAGCCGCGAACGCTGATGGTGAGCATCTTGAGCCTGCTGCCGGGAACCTTGAGTGCGGACCTGGAACCGGACAACGTCCTGCTGGTCCACGCCCTGATGGGGAGTGACCCGGATGCCGTGCGCGCCGACGTGGCGCAACTGGAAAGGGAAATCGCCTGGTTTTTCTCGCTGCCCGAGCCCTCAGGAGACGGTCGATGATGGACTGGCTCCTGCCCCTGACAGGGATCGTGCTCCTGCTCAATCTGATACTCGGCATGCTGCGTGTGTATCGCGGCCCCACGGCCGCGGACCGAATGCTCGCGGCGCTGCTGTTCGGCAGCACCACTGTCGCCGTGCTGCTGGTATTCGCCGAGTGGATGGATGTGCCGGCGCTGCGGGACGTCGCGCTGCTGTTCGTCATGCTGGCCGCCATCATCAGCGTCGCCTTCGTGGGGTTGCCGGAAAGCGATGAGGGCAATCCATGAATCTGCAGGAAGTCGTCGCCACAGCCCTGTTGCTTTCCGGCTGTTTCTTTTACATCGCAGGCACCGTGGGCCTGCTTCGTTTTCCTGACGTCTTCTCAAGACTGCATGCCCTCACCAAGGCAGACAATCTGGGCCTGTTTCTCGTGTGCGGCGGACTCGCCTTACAGCAGGGCTCGCCACGCATCGCCGGTCTGCTGCTGGTCATCTGGCTCCTGGGTCTGCTGGCAGCCACCGTGTCCTGCCACCTGATTGCCCGGCGCGCGCTGCAGATGACCGATCCGGAGCAACGCCCGTGATCGCGTTGGCCATGGACGCGATCATCGCCATCGGCCTCGTCTGGCTGGCGCTGCGGACGGTACGCGGCGCCAACGTCTTCAGCGCCATCATCATGTTCATCGTCTTCGGTCTGATCATGTCGCTGGCCTGGGCCCGCCTGCACGCGCCCGACCTGGCGCTGGCCGAGGCGGCCATCGGTGCTGGAATAACCGGCGCACTGCTGCTGGTGACCTGGCGACGTCTGCAGGTACTCGAAGGCAGCGTGCCGCAGGTCGGCGCCGAAACCCGAAGCCTGTGGCTGACGCTGCCCACCGGACTGGCGGCCGCCCTGCTGATCGCCGGTCTGGGGTGGGTCGCCCTGAGCTTGCCCGCCGAACCCGCAACCGCCGGCGAACTCGCGTGGCAGCGCCTGCCGGAGATGGGCGTCAGCAACCCGGTCACAGGGGTGCTGCTCGGCTTCCGTGCCTACGACACGCTGCTGGAGATGGGGGTACTGCTGGCCGCATGGCTCGGAGCACAGGTGGTGGCCTCCGAACATCGGCCCGGCGCCCTGCCGGGCCCTGCCCATGAGGAAGTCCCCCTCGTCGGGGCACTGCTGAGCCTGGTGGTGCCCATCAGCCTGCTGGTGGCGGTGTATCTGCTGCAGGCCGGCGGCAGTGCCCCGGGCGGTGCATTCCAGGGCGGGGCGGTCCTCGCGGCGGGTGGCGTGCTGCTCTGTCTCACCGGACGCCTGGAAGCGGCTGATCAGGCCAGCCTGATCGAGCGCGTCGTCCTCATCCTGGGCCTCGCAGTTTTCTCCGGCGTCGGACTCGTCATGCTACCGCTTGGCGAACCGATGCTGGCCATGCCGGGCGTGTGGGCCATTTATCTGATCGAAACGGCCTTGCTGCTGTCCATTGCCCTCACCCTCGTGCTGCTGTTTGCGGCCGCACCCGGCTTGAGGCGCAGGTTATGAGCGCAACCGCGACCATCTATCTGCTGACCGCAGCTGCCGTGTTCGGCATCGGCGTGTACGGGCTACTGCAGGCGCGTCAGATTCTGCGTCAACTGCTGGCCATCAACCTCATGGGCGGGGCCACGTTTCTGCTGCTGATCACCCTTGGCGGCGGTGCCGACGGTCCCCCGGACCCGGTTCCCCAGGCCATGGTGCTCACCGGAATCGTCATCGCCGTGTCCGCCACCGCTTTCGCGCTGGCGCTGCTGGTGAAGCTGCAGGACGCAACCGGATCCTCCGACCTCGATCCGCCCGATGCCGAGTGAGTTTTTGATCGGGCTGATCTTCCTGCCCCTGCTTGGCGCCTGCCTGGCCGTGCTGCCCTGGCGCTGGAGCATCCGCCTGGGCGTCTTCGGCGGACTTGCGAGCCTGCCGGCGCTGCTGGCAGCGCTGACGCTGGCCGTCATCCGCGACGGCGCCTGGTACTACACCCTGGGCGGCTGGACGGCACCACTCGGCATCCGCCTGTTCGTGGATCCGCTGGCGCTGCTGATGCTCTGGATGGTCGCGATCATCGGCGGCGTGGCAGCCGCCCATGCCTGGCACGACTTCCGGCCGGGCACGCCTGCAGGTGCGCGATTCTGGCCCTTGTGGCTGCTCCTCACAGCTGCCATGAACGCCCTCTTTCTCAGCGCGGACCTGTTCAATCTCTACGTCTGCCTGGAGCTGGTCACCCTGGCCGCGATTCCCCTGATCGCCATGGCGGGAACCGCCACCGCGATCCGGGCTGCGATGCGCTATCTGCTGCTGGCACTGCTCGCGTCCCTGGTCTACCTGCTCGGGGTCGCCTTGCTCTACAACGCGACCGGTACGCTGGATCTGTATCTGATGACCGACGGGCTCGCGGCCTCAGGTGGTCCGGCCACCAGCCTGGCCTTCGCACTCATCGCAGCAGGCCTGCTGCTCAAGGGCGCGGTCTTTCCTCTCCACGTCTGGTTACCCAACGCCCACGCCAGTGCACCGGGGCCCGTGAGCGCGGTGCTGTCCGCCCTGGTGGTGAAGACGGCCATCTACCTGATCTACCGCATCTGGCTCTGGACGCTGCCTGCGGAAGACCCCATGCAGGGAGCCGTCGAGCTGTTCGCAGTCCTTGGCGCTGCTGCGCTCATCTACGGCGGCATCCTCGCCCTGCTGCAGGAACGCCTGAAGCTGGTGATCGCCTATTCCACCGTCGCCCAGCTCGGCTATCTGCTGCTGGTGCTGCCGCTGGCTTCGGTCACCGCGTGGCAGGCCGCCAGCTATCAGCTCCTGAGCCACGGCCTCGCCAAGGCCGCAATGTTTCTTGCAGCCGCCAACATCCTCCACGCCGTGGGCAGCGACCGGCTCGCAGATCTCGAGCGCCTCGATCAACGGACGCCGCTGTCGCTGTTCGCACTCGCCCTGGCCGGGGTCAGCATCATGGGTCTGCCGCCAAGCGGAGGCTTCCTCGCCAAATGGCTGCTGCTGGAGGCGGCCTGGCGGGAGGGCCGCTGGCTGCTGCTGGCCGCCCTCGTGCTGGGCAGCCTGCTCGCTGCCGCGTACGTGTTCCGGATCCTGGCCGCTGGCCTGCGTCGGGAGGATCCCACTGAGGCCGAGGACGCCGAAGGCACTTCGCCGATCGGGCGCCGCCAGGCGGCCTACGCGCTGCTGCTCGCCGTGCTGGCGCTGGTCGCCGGCTTCGGTGCGGCCCCGATACTCGACATCGTTGATGCCGGGATCCCTGCCGGCTGGAGTGCGCCATGACCTTCGGCTGGCAGGCTCTGCCACTGTATGTCGTGCTGATTTCCGTGGTGACCGCGATGCTGATCTTTGCCCTCGGCGAGGGCAGGCAGCATGTCCGGACCGCGCTGAATCTCGGCGGCGCGATCCTCAAGCTCGTTCTCATCATGCTCATGCTGCTGGCCATCCAGTCCGGTGCCAGTTTCGAATTCAGGATGCCGCTGCTGCCAGGCCTGGACCTGGTGCTTCATGCTGACCGCCTGACCATGCTGTTCGCGACGCTGTCGGCCCTGCTGTGGCTGATCACCACCGTGTACGCCATCGGCTACCTGGAACAGAGTCCGAACCGGGCGCGATTCTTCGGCTTCTTCAGCCTCTGCGTAGCCGCCACCATGGGTGTCGCGAGCGCCGGCAATCTGTTCACGTTCTTCATCTTCTACGAGCTTCTCACGTTGGCCACCTGGCCACTGGTGGTGCACCGAGGGACGCCGGAGGCCGTCGCCGCCGGCCGCCTCTACCTTGCCTATACCCTCATCGGCGGGGTGCTGCTGCTGATCGGACTGATCTGGCTGCATGCCCTTGCCGGCGGGTCGGACTTCATTGTCGGCGGCAGCCTCGCTCCGCTCGCGGCAGGCAACGAGACCACCCTGCGCGCCATCTTCGTTCTGTTCATGCTTGGCTTTGGCGTCAAGGCAGCACTGCTGCCGCTGCACAGCTGGCTGCCACGGGCCATGGTCGCACCCGCGCCGGTGAGCGCACTGCTGCATGCGGTGGCGGTGGTCAAGGCCGGCGCCTTCGGCCTGGTCCGGCTCGTCCAGGACGTATTCGGGTTCGACCTGGCTACAAGCCTGGGGCTGACCGACCTGCTCGCCGGGCTCGCTGCCACCACCGTGATTTACGGCTCCGTGCTGGCGTTGCGGCAATCGGATCTGAAACGTCGGTTGGCCTTCTCGACCGTCTCGCAGGTGTCCTACATCGCCCTCGGCGTCGCCACCGGCGGCGTGCTGGCCACCATCGGCGGACTCGTGCACCTGGTGCATCAGGGTCTCACCAAGATCACGTTGTTCTTCTGCGCCGGAAACTATGCCGAGGGACTCGGCGTTCACTCCGTCGAGGAACTCGATGGCCTCGGCCAGCGCATGCCCGTCACCAGTGTCTGCTTCACCTTGGGTGCTTTCGGCATGATCGGCATCCCGCCGCTGGCAGGCTTCGTGACCAAGTGGTATCTCGGCGCCGGTGCCGCCGCCTCAGGCGCGCCATGGATCATTGCCGTCCTGGTTGCGAGCACCCTGCTCAACGCCGCGTATTTTCTGCCGCTGGTGCACCGGCTCTGGTTCCGACCGTTGCCGGATGCCATGGCCAAGCGTGAGCTTGCGATCACAGGCGGCCGCATGCAGGCCCTGGTCGGTCCAACCATCGTTGTCGCAGCCATGGCACTGCTGGCCGGACTGTTCGCCGGCACCCCCGGCAGCCCGCTGTTCTGGGTGATCCGAATGGTGGGGGGCGAGCCATGATTCCGCTGGCACTCGCTCTGCCGCTGCTGCTCGCCGCGGCCTGCCTGCTGTGGACACCGGGGCGATGGCGCGCACTGCTGCCCGCAGCCAGTCTGCCCGCCCTGGCCCTGGCACTGTTGCCCGCA
>SKUB01000318.1 GCA_007122315.1 Pseudomonadales bacterium
TACTACGTGGTGAAGGACGGGTCCGAATTCCGGTTCTTTCGGGCCCATGGTCACGAGGTGCGGGCCATGCCGGCGAAGCTGATCGATGGCTTCGAGCGTGCTGAGCGGGACCTTTTCACCTGCCGCTCAGTCGAGTCCCAGGGGCTCGGTTATGCACCGTGGGAATTGCCTGAACACCGCGGGCCGCCCCTTCCCCACGTGCGGCCACCGTGATCAGATGCAGTGGGGGCGGCGTTCACGTGGCGTGAGCATGCGTGTCCCATGCGCACAACGTGGACTGGCCGGAGAGCAGGGGTGGCATTGAACGCATCGAACGCGCGTCCTTCACGATGAGCGCAACCACGGGCCCGAATCGGCCGCTGCAGTGGTATCTGACGAGCACGTCGTTCTTCCTGATCCCGGGCGGCATCCAGATGGTGCTGTTTCCCTGGCTGGTCGCGGTCTACCTGCTGGAGTCGCCGACTCGAGTCGGATTCGCCCAGATGTCCAGCCAGCTGCCCCTGGTGCTGCTGATCCTGTGGGGCGGGGTCATCGGCGACCGGGTGGACCAGCGTCGGCTGCTGATCGGCCTGCAGTGCGCGCTCATCTTTCCACCTCTGATCATGGCGGTGCTGGCGGGTCTGGACATGATCCTGTATCCGGTGCTGATCGCCTGGGCGCTGGTCGGCGGCACGTTCGGTGCGTTCGCGCAGCCGGCTCGGGACGCGTTGTTGAACCGGGTGGCCGGTGCCGATATCCAGCGCGTGGTGACGCTGGCCATTGGCGTCCAGTTCGGTGTCCAGATCATCGGCTTCGGTATCGGTTCCACCGCGGAGTGGCTCGGGCCGATTCCTGTTCTCCTCACCCAGTCCCTGCTCATGCTGATTGCGGCATTGGCCACGGCCCGCATTCCCGTGCTGCCGCCGGCGCCGCCCCGGGTACGGGCGTCGGCCCTGAAAGAGGTGCTGGAAGGCCTGGCCATCGTCTGGCGTTCCGAGACCATCCGCCCCGCCGTGCTCATGACCTTCGCGGTGGGCGTGTTCTTCGCCGGGACCTACATGGTGGTGCTGCCGCTGATGGTCCGGGACCTCTATCAGGGCAGCGCCGGTGGCATCGCGCTGGTCTTCGCGGCCAACATGCTCGGTACCTGCACCACCATCGTCATCCTCATGCGTCGCGGCGGACTCGAGCGGCCCGGCCGTGCGCTGCTGCTCGGGAGCTGCGTCAGCGTCTGCATACTGTCGCTTTTGGCGCTGGAGTTGCCGCTATGGGGGTTCTATGTCGTGGTGTACCTGTGGGGCCTGTGCGGCGGCATCAGCATGACCATGTCGCGCTCCATCGTGCAGGAGGCCTCGCCGGAATCTCATCGCGCCCGGGTCATGTCGGTCTACTCCCTCGGGATCATGGGCGGCATGCCCATCGGCTCGCTGCTGCTGGGCTGGTGTGTGGGTCTCTTGGGGGCCCGCCTTGCCGTCCTCGTGCCGGTACTGGGCATGCTGTCGGTGGCGCTGCTGCTGATGGCGAAGAGCCGGCTCTGGCACGTCCGGCGCACCGTGCTCGAGCCGGCTCCGGTAGCAGCTGGATAGAGCAGGTTTTGCCCTGATCTGAGCAGTGGTTCATGTTCCGGGCGGACTTCTGTCCGGGTCCCAATGCGGGTTGCGTGCTTAACTTCAGACAACCGCTTCCTGATCTCTGCGCAGTCCATGGCCAAGTTACTTGCAGCGAACACTGTCCTGCCCGCCGCGCTCGCGCTCCTCGTCCTCGTAATGACACCGGGGAATGCAAGTGGGAAAGATGGCCAGGCGGCTGCACTGGCAGCACCGTTCGGCAGCGGGGGCCGCTACTGGGAGCCGGAGGTCTACACCGCCACCCGTTTCGATGATCAGAACGTGGCGGCTGCTGCCGGCATGCTGGTCCCGTTTTCCCGCCAGCCTGATCGCGTCCTGTTCGGAGATGTCAGCGGCCGCCTGACCGAGTACGAGACCTGGGAGGGCGACATCGGCTTCGGCTATCGGCAGCTGCTTACGGAAGGGCACACTCTGGTCGGCGGTTACGGCTACCTGGACGAGGTGCGCAGCGAACTCGGCACGAACTTTCGGCAAGTGACCGTCGGTATGGAAGTGCAGGCGGAGCGCTGGAGCGTCCGGGGTCATCATTATTTCGTGGCTGCCCATGGCTCCCAAGGCGAGGGTGGGGCTCTGACGACGGCGGACCGCTCATCCGTCGTGGAGCGCGGCCTGGACGGTTGGGACTTCGAGTTCGGAAGCAGGCTGCCCGTGAGCGTGAGGGCGCATGAAATCTGGGTCTACGGTGCCTACTACCAGTTCGACGCGCCCGGCTGGGAATCCGTGGCCGGCCCCCGGGTCCGTTTCGATTGGCGCATTCCGCTGGACTGGGCCACGGTCGGCGCTCGTCTCGGGTTGGGGTTGGAATGGAAGCGCGATGCCTCCCGGGGCGAACAACACATGGCCTCGATTCGCTTCGTTGTGCCCATGGCAGGTGCAGCGGGTGCCGCGCAGTCCTCTTTCCGGATCAGCCACTGGAGCCGGGCGCGCATGGTGGAGCCGCCCATGCGCGCTGTGGATGTCGTCACCGGAAGTCGGTCCTCAGGACTCTGACCCGCTGCGACGGCAGCGCCGTTGATCACCCTCGAATCGCATCAATGGCTGCGAGCTCCTTCGCAACGGCCTGTTCCGCCTCCGTTCTGATGGACTCGTAAATCTCGAGTACCTTCTCCCCGGTCGGCGTCAACGACGCCCCACCGCGCCGGTTGCCGCCCGCGAAGGTGTCGACGAGGCGCTCCCGGAAGACGGCGTTCATGTCCTCGGTGAGATGCCACGCTCTAGCATAGGACATGCCGAGGGTGCGGGCGGCTGCGGAGATGGAGCCCGTCTCACCGATGGCGCGGAGCAGCGCGGCTTTCCCCGGGCCGAACCGGCCGGTCGTCAGGTCGATCCGGATACTGAGATGCGCTTCACTTCGGGGCACGGATCGTGGTTCCGGACAAGTGTGCGGGCCGCCGCCGTAACTGGGCCACTCCGTTGACGATGGAGGGCCGTGAGCCTATCTTTCCGCTGTATCCAGCCAAATATAACGGTTCGTGGAATGCTTCGTCACGTCGTCGTTGCAGGCGGGCTCGATCACGGCGGCTTGCGGTCTCACACGAGGTGATGGAAAGCAGGCCTGGAGCATTCGATGACGCTGAACCTGCTCCGCCGTACGACTCTGGTCGTTGTTGTCGCAGTGCTTCTGGCCGGCACCTCGATGTCGAGTCCGGCGCGGGATGCTCCGGTGATTGCCGCGGCCTCGGACCTGCAATTCGCCGTGGCCGAGATCGCAGAGGCGTTTCGAGCGGATACCGGTCACGAGGTCCGGTTGTCGTTCGGATCGACAGGTAACTTCGCCCGCCAGATCCGAGCAGGAGCGCCGTTTCAGGTGTTCATGGCAGCGGATGAAACGTTCATCGCGGACCTGCATGCCGATGGCCTGACCCAGGACGAAGGTGACCGTTACGCCCTCGGCCGCATCGTCATCATGGTGCCCCATGGATCCAGCCTCAAGCCGGATGGTAGCCTCGAAAATCTGGCTGAAATGCTCGCGGCGGGTCGCATCAGGCGCTTCGCCATCGCCAATCCCGATCACGCCCCCTACGGCATGCGCGCCCGCGAAGCGCTCACCGCCAAGGGCCTCTGGAGTGATCTGCAACCCGTGATGGTCTTCGGCGAAAACGTCAGCCAGGCTGCGCAGTTCGCGCTGTCGGGCAACGCGGAAGGCGGCATCATCGCTTACTCCCTGGCGCTTGCCCCCCGGCTTGCAGCCCGCGGAACCCATGCGCTGATCCCGGCTGCATGGCATGAACCCCTGCACCAGCGCATGGTTCTGCTGAACAACGCAGGCCCGGTGGCCAGGGCGTTCTACGCCTACATGAACGAGCCGGCGGCGCGCGAGATCATGGACCGTTACGGGTTCGTCCTGCCGGAAGGCGACTGAGCCATGGATTGGACGGCTCTGTGGTTGTCGTTGCGTCTGGCGGGCTGGACCGTCGTCATCCTGTTGCCGGTCGCTGTGTTCGCAGGCCGATTCCTGGCCTACCGCCGTTTCGGCGGCAAGGGGCTCGTCGAGGCGCTGGTGATGCTGCCGCTGGTGCTGCCGCCTACGGTCTTCGGCTTCTATCTGCTGCTGGCGTTCGGAGCCAATTCGCCCCTGGGACAGTTCTGGACCGCCACCTTCGGCCATCAGCTGGTTTTCAGCTTTCAGGGGCTCGTGTTCGCCTCCATCATTTTCAACCTGCCCTTTGCGATCCAGCCTGCCCAGCGCGGGTTCGAGGCCGTGCCCATCGACGTGCGCGAGGCAGCATCCTGCTGCGGCATGTCGCCGTTGCGCAGTCTTCTGAGGGTCGAGTTGCCGCTGGCATGG
The DNA here is from genome assembly GCA_007122315.1 of Pseudomonadales bacterium. Taxonomy (GTDB): domain Bacteria; phylum Pseudomonadota; class Gammaproteobacteria; order Pseudomonadales; family Azotimanducaceae; genus SLTB01. Next base: position 4,396 of record SKUB01000318.1, read on the forward strand.
CCGGGGCTGGTGACGGCCATGGTCCTGACCTTCGCCCATACCTTGGGGGAATTCGGCATCGTCCTCATGGTCGGCGGTTCGATCCCGGGCGAGACGAAAACCATCGCGATCTCGATTTATGACAGCGTGCAGGGCTTTGACGACAGGGGCGCGGCAACGATGTCGGCGGTGCTCGTGGCGATCTCGCTGTTCACGATTGCCGTGACCTACTGGCTGTCGGCCCGCGTCGGTCGGAGGCTCGGCTGATGGCGCTGGAGGTCATGGCCAAGGCCGCCACACCCATTCCGCTTGATCTGGCGTTCCGGGTGGAGCCCGGAGAACTGCTGGCACTGGTGGGGCATTCCGGTTCGGGCAAGACCACCCTGCTGCGCACCATTGCGGGGCTGTGGCGGCCCGAGACCGCCCGGGTGCAGGTGAACGGCAGGACCTGGTTGGACACGGGTGTCGGCTTGCACCTGCCTGCTCATCAGCGGCGAGTCGGCGTCGTATTCCAGAACTACGCGCTGTTTCCGCACATGACCGCCGTGCAGAACGTGGCCAGCGCCATGGACCACTTGTCCGGGGCCGAGCGGGCGCGGGAGGCCGAGCGACTGCTCGAACTGGTCAATCTGCATGGTCTGGCGGGGCGTCGACCGGCTCAGCTCTCGGGCGGAGAACAGCAACGCGTGGCCGTAGCCAGGGCCCTGGCCCGTCGCCCCGAAGCGTTGCTGCTCGACGAACCGTTCTCGGCTGTGGACCGCGCCACGCGTGAAAAGCTCTACGCCGAGATCATCGCTCTGCGTGCGCACCTGTCCATGCCGGTGGTGCTGGTCACCCACGACATGAACGAGGCGCAGCTGCTCGCTGACCGCATGGTGGTGATCGACGCCGGCAGGATGGTGGCCGAAGGGCCCACCGGATCCGTAATGTCCGACCCGGATGCGCTGCGCGCCATGGGCATCCGCGAAGCCGCGGCGATGGTGCCCGCGACCATCGACAGCCACGACCCTGACGGCATGACCCGTCTTGCCACCAGCGCTGGGGCATTGTGGTTGCCGCAGGTGGACGGCGCACCTGGGAGCCGCGTCCGGGTGCGAATCATGGCGCACGAGGTGATCCTGTCCCGCGCCAGACCCGAAGGTCTGTCGGCGCAGAACATCCTCCCGGTGAGCGTGATGGACCTGCTGTCCGGGGGCGGACCTGCCGTCATGGTGCGCCTGGCCTTCGGCGAGGACATGATTCTTGCCCGCGTCACCCGCCGCGCCGCCGAAACGCTGGCCCTGCAGCCGGGCGATCACATCTACGCGGTCTTGAAATCCATGTCCGTGGCCCGCGACCACGTCACCGCTGGGGATGTTGCTTGAAATTGGTGGAGGCGGCGGGAATCGAACTGATCCGCATGCGGCCGTGTCCGTTCGGACGCGGGCCCGCTGTTTGCGGAAAGCCCTGCTCAGAGGGCTATCTTGGGTTTGGTGGAGGCGGCGGGA
>SKUB01000334.1 GCA_007122315.1 Pseudomonadales bacterium
CTCGGGCTCGGATACGCCCGCGATCGCTGGGAGGCGACGTCCCGGGTCGAATACCGTACTGCGGATTCGGAGGATCGCTGGAATCTGCTTGCCGGCTACGCCCATCAGTTGGACGACGGCCGCATCGCCAGCGTGCGCTTCACGTTCATGGACACCGATGGCCGCAACGGTCGCGATCGCTCTGCGGATGCGCGCATCGGCGTGGCTTGGCGTCCGAGCCACAGCGCGTGGACCTTCCTGGATCGTCTCGATCTGGTCGCCAGCGAGCGCAAGGGCGTCGACCGTGATCTCGTTCAGCGAAAACTCGTGAACAACTTCAATGCCAACTGGAAGCCGAACGCGCGCAATCAGCTGTCGCTGGTCTGGGGCATGAAGTACGTCGTCGACGACATCGACGGTGACCGTTTCTCAGGCGTGACGGCGCTGTACGGCTTCGAGTACCGCCACGATCTCAACGCCCGCTGGGACATTGGTCTGCACGGCGGTGCCCTGCATTCCTGGAACGCCGATGTTATCGACTACCAAAGCGGGCTCTCCGTTGGCCACACGCCCTGGCGCAACGTCTGGGTAAGCCTCGGCTACAACTTCCAGGGTTTCCGCGACGACGACTTCGCCGGCGCCGACTACACCGCGCAGGGCCCCTTCCTGCGCTTCCGCGTGAAAGTCGACCAGCACTCGCTGCGCGACTACCTCGGCGCGCTGCCTTTCAGCCTCTGACCCTGCCTGCGCAGCTGCAGCCCGGCCTGCCGTGGCAGGCTGGATCGGGTATCCTGCGGCGCTCGTACACGGGCTGCGCACAAGGGAGCTGAAACTTGGTGGTATGGCTGCAGCGGCTATCCAGTATCGCGCTGGTGTCAGTGATCGGCGCGGGAGCAGCGCCTTCGGCTGCGGCCGACGATCCCGTGGACGAGGTCCGGGTCGTCGGTCAGCGCAGTCTGGCGCCGGAATTCGAGAACGTCGGTAACTTCTCCCGGATCGATGAGGCCACCGTCCAGCGCGTCGGTGCAGTCCACGCGCATGAGACCATGGTGCGCATCCCTGGCGTTTGGATATCACGCGGGTCAGAGCAGGAGCATCTGACCGCGGTGCGCTCGGCAGTGCTCACCGGCCCCGGTGCCTGCGGTGCTTTCCTGCTGCAGGAGAACGGTGTGCCGATCCGGCCGGCGGGGTTCTGTAACGTCAACAACCTGTTCGAGCTCAACGTCGAGCAGGCTGCGGCTGTCGAGGTGATCCGCGGTCCGGCCAGTGCGCTCTACGGTGGCAATGCCCTGCATGGCGTGATCAACGTGGTCTCCCCTGCGGCGGAGGCCGGCGTGCCGAATCGCGTGGCGCTCGAAGCCGGCCCTTGGAACTATTTTCGCGGTGCGCTGGACGTGTCCGCCGATACCGATGTGGGCCGGATTCGCGCTTTGCTGCAGGCCACGACCAGCGACGGCTGGCGCGACGACACCGGTCACGATCAGCAGAAGCTCAACCTGGCCTGGGACACGTCTTTCGGCGCCTGGGAGGCGAACACGCTGCTTGCCGCCACCCGCCTTGACCAGGATACGGGCGGCTTCGTCGTCGGCGAGGACGCGTACAAGGATCCGGACCTGCGCAGCACCAACCCCAATCCCGAGGCGTATCGCAAAGCCTGGGCGCTGCGCATGTCCAGCGAACTGCTGCGTCCCCTGAATGGTGGTTCTGCTGTCGTGGTGACGCCTTATTTCCGGGCAAGCGACATGGAGTTTCTGCAGCACTTCCTGCCGGGGCAACCGCTGGAGGAGAACGGGCAATGGAGTGCCGGCGTGATCGCCCGCTGGCGCAACGCCGGTGAAGTGCTGTCCTGGACGGTCGGCGGGCATCTCGAGTATGCGGAGACCTGGCTCGAGCAGACCCAGGATGGGCCAACTCAGGGCACACCGTTTCTGGTCGAAACCCGACCGCCCGGTGTGCACTATGACTACGATGTCGACAGCACCCTGGCGGCTGCATTCTACGATCTCGCCTGGCACGTGCATCCGCAGGTGGATCTGGTCCACAGCCTGCGCCTGGAAACCGTTCGCTACGACTACGATAACCGGACGCTGACGGGCAACACCCGTGATGACGGGACGGCGTGTGGGTTTGGTGGCTGTCTCTACTCGCGTCCCGCGGATCGTTCTGACCGCTTTACCGATATCGCCACGCGCGTCGGTGCCGAGTATCGGCCCAGCGCGAGCACACGCACCTGGGTAACTGCCGGCATTGGTTTTCGCGCCCCCCAGACTACTGAGCTCTATCGCCTGCAGTCCGGCCAGGAGGTCACGGATCTGGAAAGCGAGTCGCTGCGGTCCCTGGAAGTTGGCGTCCAGACGGGCAGTGAGCGGGCCCGGATTGGTGTGACCGGGTTTCTCGAGCGCAAGAGAGATGAAGTCCTGCGCGATGCGGACGGGTTCAACATCTCGGCGGGGAGGACGCGGGCGGAAGGGATCGAGTTCGATGCCGTCGTCACACCGCTTGCCGAACATCGCCTGACGCTCGCGGCAACCTGGGCGCGGCATCGTTATGACTTCTCCCGGGACCTCGGCGGCGAGGTCATCACCGCGGGCGACGACGTGGATACCGCGCCGCGCTGGCATGGCTCTGCCCAGTGGCTGTGGCAGCCACGGGAGGATGTCAGCGCGGAAGTCGAAGCGGTGTATCTTGCCCGCTATTTCGTGAACGCCGAGAACACAGAGACCTATCCCGGCCATCTGCTGTTCAATCTCCGGGCGGCATGGCAGTTCCGGCCTACGGCCAGTCTCTCCTTCAGGCTCCTGAACTTAACGGATCGCAAATACGCTGACCGTGCTGACTTCGCGTTCGGTAACTTCCGCTACTTCCCGGGGCAGCCGCGTCGTGCTCACGTGACGCTGGAGCTGGAATTCTGAATCCCGTGAAGCGCATGGATCGCTGGTTGGTGTTGTGCCGGCCCGGTTTCGAGGGCGACACGGCTGCCGAACTGATCCATCTGTTGGGCCTCGCGGGTGGGCACGGTCACGCCCGGACGCGGGATGGCGCCGGATTGCTGGAAGTGTTCCCCGGCGACGGCGATGCGCTAGCGTGGCTGGAAGCGGACACGCTTCGCGATGCGGTGTTCCCCAGGCAATACTGTGCCACCGGAACGCTGGTGGAAGGTCTGCCCACCGACGATCGTCTGCGTCCACTTCTCGCCGACTGGCAGCAACCCGTGGCCGATGCACTGGTGGAGACCGCCGAAGGAGGCGGGCACCGGGAGCTCGGCAAGCTGGTGCAGCGTCTGCAGGGGCCTCTGAAGGGTGTCCTGCAGGAGCGTGGACTGTGGCGGCCCGACGATCCGTTTGCGCCGCGGCTCCATGTCGTTCTGGACTCCGGCAGCAGCGCCTGGGTCGGTGTCGCGCCGCGGCGTCTCAGCTCACCTCTGCCTGGGGGCATTCCCCGTCTGCGGCGACTGGGTGGCGCCCCTTCCCGCTCGGCCTTGAAGCTGGACGAGGCGTTGCGCTATCTGGTGGGGGAGAACGAGCGCTACCTCCAGATGCGCTCTGGTATGACAGCGGCAGATCTGGGCGCCGCTCCGGGAGGCTGGACCTGGGTTCTTCGGCAGTGGGGCGTGGGCGTATTCGCCGTCGACAACGGTGCGCTGGCGCCTGGTCTGAAGGTGGATCCGGACGTGGTCCACGTTCGCGCCGATGCCTTCACCTGGGAGCCGCCGCAGGCGCTGGACTGGCTGGTCTGCGACCTGGTGGACAAACCGGCCCGGGTGGTGGAACTGATGGCCCGCTGGCTGCGCCGGGGCTGGGCGAAAAGGGCCCTGTTCAATCTCAAACTACCTATGCGGCGCCGCTGGCAGGCCGTGCAGGATGCCGAGCTGCGGTTCTTCCGCACCCTTGGTCCGGAGGCGGAGCGCTTCCGGCTCCGCGTGCGTCATCTCTACCACGACCGTGAGGAGGTCACCGCCTACGCCGAGCCGCTGGCGTAATCTTCTCGAAATTGACCCTGCCTGCGAAAACGACAAGACTCCTGCGGTTGCCCTGTAAGAGTGCCTTCGATGGCCGATCTCGTCAGTCGCCTGAATACGTTCGCCAACCACCTCTGGGGGCTGGCGCCCGGTGCACGGACGCCGCTCGCGGATCGCGATGTCCGCCTCGTTGCCCATCGTGGCGCACACGGTGACGGTGGTGCCGTCGAGAACACCCTCGATGCGTTCGACCTGTGTTTCCAGCGCGGTGTCTGGGGCGTGGAACTCGACGTCCATCTGACCCGTGATCTGGAGCCGGTGATTCACCACGACCCACACTGTGGTCGGCTCCACGGCCGGCCTGATCTGGCCATCGCCGAGGTGGACTTCGCGACCCTGCGCAAGGCTGTGCCCAGTATTCCTCACCTCAGTGAGGTCGTTGAGCGCTACGGCGGGCGCATGCACCTCATGCTCGAGATCAAGGAATCCTGGCGGGAACGGAAGCAGGTCCCCGACGTGGTCAGTCGCGCCCTTGGAGCATTGGAGCCCGTGCAGGACTTTCATCTCCTGTCGTTGGTCCCGGACCATCTGGAAGGGTTCACGTCCATTCCACCCTTGGCCTACGTGGATGTGGCCTGGTTCAATCCGGGCGAAACCATTGCGACCAATCGGGAACTGGGACACGGTGCGGTTTCGGGGTCGTTCGTCTTCCTCGGTCCTCGTCGTCTCCGGGAATTGCGCGCGGAAGGCAAGAAGGTCGGCACGGGTTTCGTCGAGACCGTCGCTGCCATGCGTCGCGAAGTGGCGCGGGACGTGGACTGGATCTTCACGGACCGGATTCTGCGGCTGCAGCCGCACGTTACGAACCATTCATCGAAGGAGCCTTGAGCATGCGCATCAGCACGCTGCTGAGTTACGCCGGCGGTTTTCGGGAGGCGGCCGAGGAAGTGGCTGTTCTGGAGAAGGCCGGCCTGGATGTGGTCTGGGTTCCGGAGGCTTACTCCTTCGATGCTCCGAGCGCCATGGGTTACCTGGCCGCGAAAACCGAACGTGTGACCATCGCGTCAGGCATCATGCCCGTCTACACCCGCACGCCGACACTGCTGGCCATGACCGCAGCCGGCATCGACTATCTCTCCGATGGTCGCTGCATGCTCGGTATTGGCGCTTCAGGACCGCAGGTCATGGAGGGCTTTCACGGCATCCCCTATCGCGCGCCCGTGGCTCACCTGCGCGAGACCATCGAGATCTGCCGCATGGTGTGGCGGCGGGAGAAGGTGGAGTACGCAGGGGAGCACTACGAGATTCCACTGTCGAAGAACAAGGGCACGGGTCTTGGCAAAGCGCTGAAGCTCATCAATCACCCGGTGCGTGACGACATTCCGATTTGCGTGGCTGCGCTCGGCCCGCAGAGCGTGGCCATGACCGCGGAAGTCGCCGATGCCTGGCTGCCGGCGTTCTTCATGGCCGAAGGTGCCGAGGATATATGGGGCAAGGCGCTGGCGGAGGGAAAGGCGAAGCGGGACCCGAACCGGGCACCTCTTGAGGTATTCGCCGGCGGCGGGGTGGCCATCGGCCGTGGTATGGAGCACCTGCGCAATCGGGCACGCCCGCAGATCGCGCTCTATGTCGGCGGCATGGGGGCGAAGGAGAAGAACTTCTACAACCAGATCTTCCGCAAGAACGGCTACGAGAAGGAAGCGGAGCTGATTCAGGAGCTGTTCCTGGCCGGACGCAAGGACGAAGCTGAAGCAGCCATTCCGGAGGAGTATCTGGCCAAGGCGTCACTCATCGGCGACGAGGGCTTTGTCACCGAGCGGCTGCACGCCCTGAAAGAGGCCGGGGTGAATGCACTCAACGTCTCCCTGTTCGGTGACAGTCGGGAGGAGCGCGTCCGCCAGTGCGAGAAGCTCA
>SKUB01000122.1 GCA_007122315.1 Pseudomonadales bacterium
CGCTCCGTCCGGGTGCTCGACGTACTGGAAAGTACGCCTGCGCGCCCGAACTGTCGCGCGCCTTGTCTTTACCGGCATCTCCACGACCTCGCTTCGCGCATCGGTGAGATATGCGGGCTAGGGAGGCTCCGAACCGGGTTCGCCCCAACTCTGCGGGTCTGTGCCGGCGCGCTGGCTCTGTGTTGCATCCGCTTGACGTGGCACCACCACGCCTGCGCGAATGCGCCTTGATCCAGACGCCCTCTGAAGGCCAGAGCGGGGCGAACCCGGTTCAGAGCCTCCCTAGGACGCCACTTCGGTTGCAGAACCGATACGCGAGAGCTCCGCAAGCAGTTCATCGCGTGTGAAGGGCTTTTTCAGCACACCTGCGGCGCCTTCTCCGAGCACCCGTCGCAACACCGAACGCCGATCGAAGCCGGACATCAGGAGCACATCCAGGTCCGGTCGCAATTCGCGCATGGCACGGAACGCTTCATCACCCGACATCCGCGGCATGGTCACGTCCATGATCACCAGGTCGATGGCGACCGGATCCCGCGCCACAGCCGCCAGCGCTTCCTGGCCATCAGCGGCCACCTCCACCGTGTAACCCATGCGTGTCAGGTTCCGTTCGAGGGTATCCCGGATGCCCGGCTCATCGTCCACCACCAGCACCCGGCCATGATGACGATCGTCAAACTCAGCTGCCGGTACCTGCTGATCAACCGCGCGGGGCTTTTCCACCTGCTCCGACGATACCGGCAGGTAGAGTCGGAAACTCGACCCTTCCCCGGGACTGCTGGTGACCGCCACGGTACCGCCATGGGCCTTCATCGCACCGTAGACAGACGGCAGACCGAGGCCGGTGCCCTGCCCTTTCGGCTTCGTGGTGAAGAACGGGACGAAGATCTGTTCCAGGGCATCCGGCGGAATGCCGCAGCCGTCGTCACGCACCTGCAGCAGCAGGTAGTCTCCGGCGGGCAGATCAGGATCCACCAGCGAGGCCTCCAAGGCAGACAGCTCAACCAGACTGGTGCTGACCTCGATCTCTCCTCCGTCCGACAGCGCGTCGCGGGCGTTGATGCAGAGATTGAGCAGCGCGTTGGACACCTGGGTCTCATCACCAACCAGCACAGCATGGCGCGCTTCGAGTCGGGTGACCACGCGAATGCCGGGATCCAGCGTCTGGCGGAAGAGATCGACCATGTCGACGATGACGTCGTGGACGTCGATGGGCTGCTTCTGCATTGCCCCCTGGCGGGAGAACGTGAGCAGTTTGCCCACGAGATCGGCAGCCCGCTGGGTCGTCTCCATGATGCGGCCGGCGTACTGGGCCACGTCAGTGGGCGACTCCTGCGCCAGCTCGATGAGCTCCGTGTAGCCCTGGATACCTGCCAGCAGGTTGTTGAAGTCATGGGCAACGCCACCGGCGAGGCGACCGATGCTTTCCAACCGCTGAGCCTGCTGCAGTTGCTCCAGCAGCCGGAAGCGCTCCTCCTCCACTTCGCGGATCGGTGTCAGGTCGCGGATCGTGATGAGGTGGCAACGCTCGTTGTCCACCACCAGATGACTGGAGGAACACAGCACCGCGAGCCGGGAGCCATCCTTGCGCAACAATTCGGACTCGAACGCCTCGACCCGCTCGTTCTCCAGCGCCAGGCGGCTGAACCGGCGATAGTGATCCGGATCCACCCAGAACTGCAGATGCTGGTTCCAACGGGCCTTCAGCTCGTCGATGCTCCAGCCGAACATCCGCTCCAGGGTGGCATTCACTTCCAGCAGTGCCTGGTCGCGCCGCCTCACCAGCAGCAGCGAATCGGGACTTTGCTGAAACACTGAAGAGAACTTCGCCTCGCTTTCCCGCAGAGCGCGCTCGACCTCCTCCTGGCCGGTGACATCCAGCCCCAGCGATGCCACCTCGGTCACTGCCCCTGATGGATCCCGCAGCGGGGTGTGGTACCACTGCACGACGACCCGGCGGCCGTCGCCGGCCAGCTGTTCCACCCGGCGGCTGCCGTCACGCCCCGCCTCGGCGCGGGGATCCGAGAACGGCGACGTCCGCTGCGCCTGATCCTCCTCAGCGACCAGCTCCCATGCGCTGCGGCCGAGGGCGCGCTCCCGCGGCATACTGAAAATGCGTTCGGCCGCCCGGTTCCAGCCCTGGACCCGGTGCGCCGTGTCGAGCACCACGGCAGCCAGCGGCGTGTGCTCCAGATGAGAGCGCAGCTGCAACTCCGAGGCACGCGCCTTCGCCTCCGCCAGACGGATCGGCGTCACGTCGGCGCAGACCGCAGACAGCCGAATACCGTCGCCGACCTTTTCTGCGTAGGCCGTGACGACCACGAAGCGTTGCATCCCCGAGCGCTGGGCGAACGTGGTCTCGAAGCTGCGCCGGTCTCCCGGCGTGAGGAAACCGAGCACGGCTTCGACACCGGCGCGGCGCTCCTCCGGCAACCAATCCACCAGGCGCGTCCCGAGGACCTCCTCGAGCAGGGGCGAGCCGATCATTTCCAGCCAGGGTGCGTTGGCATCGAGAATGACGAGCTTCGCGTCGGTGGCAACGAAACCCGTGTTGGCCCCATCCAGTACCCGGGTCACACGCAGGTTGCTGCGTTCTGCTTCGTCGCGGGAACGCCTGAACGCGAACAGCAGCGCTGAGACGATCAGAAGCTGCAGCAGCATGACGCCGCGCAGGCCGGCGAAAGGTGGATCCGCAGTCAACCATCCCATCGACACGATGCCGAGCAGGGACGCGACGATGACCGTGACGGCCCAGGGGACGGAAAGCCAGAAACCAACGACGATGGGCGTGACATACAGCGCAACGGCGAACGGCACGTCCGCAGACAGGAACACGTCCGCAGTGAGCGCCAGCGCCAGCATCGCCAGCGCGACACCCACACGAATGAGTTGACCCGGTACACGGCCCTTCATGCGCATGCCTCCGGGTCGAGCATAGCCGACCGTGGCGCCCTGCGCCTCAGCAGGCCAGCGGCCGTCGGAATCAGAGCGCCTCGAGGATCGCCTCAGCCTTGCTCACTTCGAACTTGCCCGGGGCCTCGACAGCGAGCTTCTTGACGACGCCGTCGTCAACGATCATCGCGAAGCGCTGGGCGCGCACGCCGAGTCCGAAAGCAGAGGCATCGAACTCGAGGCCCATGGCCCGCGCGAGATCCGCGTTCCAGTCTGCCAGCATCATGATCTCTTCGGCGTTCTTGTCCTTGCCCCAGCAATCCATGACGAAGGCGTCATTCACGGACAGGCATGCAATCGTGTCGACGCCTTTGGCCTTGATCTTGTCCGCAAGGGTCACGAAGCCGGGCAGGTGAGCCTGGGAGCAGGTGGGGGTGAACGCACCGGGAACTGCGAACAGCACCACCTTCTTGCCGCCGAAGATGTCGGCAGTGCTGATGTCCGTCGGACCTTTCTCGCCCATGATCTTGAGTTTCGCGTCGGGGATCCGATCCCCTTCCTTGATCGCCATAACTGCCTCCATCCTGCGAACGTACATGTAAAGAACCGCTCCCGAGGGAGCGCCGCGCGCAAGGTTAGCCCGGCGCCTGGAGCGAGTACAGTAGTAGCCACCAGTCGCAGCCGACGGCAGAATGCTGGCGCATGGAAGCTGTCTCCCTGCCCCCTGACCGCATCGCGACACTGCAGCGCATTGATGACCTGCGCCGGGCAGCGCAGCTTGCAGCGCACGAGCGCGCCCTGCTGACGTTCTGTTTCCGGGCCTCGGATCACGAGATCTACTATCAGGCCGCCGAGTGCATGGGTGCCTGGCTCACGCGCGACGCGGAACTCCTGACCTGGTTCGAAGGCTACTGCAGCACGCGTGGGTTGACCGTTCACGGCCCGGTCTCGCTGGACGGCCAGCGCAGCCACCGCCGCGTGCTGCTGGCGCGCTGCGCTGCGTCTGCGGCCGATCCCGATCACTGGCCGCCACCTGTCGACCTCACCACTGCGCTTTCGATCCCGCGCCGTCCCGCAGACATGGCGGCACTGCTCGAGGGCCTGCTGCACCTGCACGGCCACGAACGCTGGCATTCGGAGCTCGCTGCTGGCCTGGATCGCATGCTGCCGCAGCTGCAGGACGCTCCGCGGGCCTCGACTCATCCGGGCACCACGGCGCGCTGGGCACAGCTGTGGGTGCGCAGAGTGGAGGACGGCAGCCCCGTGCTCGACTGCGCTGCGCTGCGCAATGTGCTGACAGCCAGCGTGGCGGAAGCTGGCCGCGGCTCAGTCGGCGAGCGGGTGGCAAGACTCACGGCCGCCGATGCTCTGATCGGCGCCGTCAACACCCATGCCCGGAACCCGGCGTCCTGGCTCGCCGATCTCGCCGAGGGCGACGTCGCCCTGTGGATCAGCCAGCGCTGGCTGCACGCCTGTCTGCGGCGGGGTTTACCCACGCCGCAACTGCTTGCCGGCACGAGCAGCTCCTGGGCTTTACGTCAGGAGCAGGCCGCACTGGCGCTGGCGGCCAGCGCCCAGGATGCGCTCGCGCTGGGTACGGGCCCGATTGCAGCCGGCGAGGCAGCGCTGCTGGAAGCCCTGGCGCCGCGGCTGCGGCACCGCGAACGCTGGCTGGCCATGAACGCAGGTGAACGGGCGCTGTGCCTGTTCCTCGTCATCGATCAGCTCGGCGAGTCCGGCCCCCTGCCGATAGCAGCGGCTGATCTGCTCAACCAGGCTGACGATGCCTCCGGGACCGCCACGCCGGGAGCGAGTCGCGGCGCTGTTCTGTTGCGTCTGGTGAGCCGCCTGGCCGCCTGGGAGCAGCTGCCCCTGGCTGGCTTGCTGGAAGCGAGGCGGCTGCATGCGACGGCCGATCCTGCACTCAGCCTGTTGCTGCTGCCCCATCGTGACAGCCGCAGCATCGACACCGAACTTGCCGATGCGCTTGCCGACCTGGTGGAGCAGCAGCTGCGCACCGCGCTGGCCACCGATCCGGACTTCGACGTCGACCGCCACCTCTGCCTGGCTCTGGTGCGTCATCCACCGTCCGCTTTCGCCGCAGCGCTGCTGCGCCTGCTCGCCCAGCGCAGCTACCAGGACGTCGACGGGCGCAACGTGGATCTGCAGCAGCAGGTGGCGAGCTGGACCGATGCGGTGGCGCGCCCTGATGCAGCCGCGGCGCCCTGGCGGCAGCTGCCTGGGTTCTCGCCACCCCGCGCAGCCATCAGTGCCGAGCTGGAACGCCTGGCCGCCTGGCTCGGCGTCGATCCCGGCAATCGACCGCGGCCGGATTCCGCTGCCGCCATTCTGCAGCGGCTGCACGGCGACAGCCGACCGCTGCTGTGCGGCGACGGCTCAGGCAATCTCGATGTCGGAGTGGATGACGTCGTCGCCGCCGCAACCCGGGCAATGCGCCATGCGTTGGAGCAGGGGCAGCAACTCGAGGCGCTGGCGCTTGCCGATCCGGACGACGCCCAGGCCCTGCTGCAGGACCTGGGCACGACGCTCGCAACGCTCCGCCGCGACCTGGAACGTCATCTCCCGGAGCCGGACGGTCGCGCCCTCGACGCGGCCATCGGCGCGTTCGGAGACCACCTCGAACAGTGGCGGCAGGGACTGGCTCTGTGTCGGCGCTGGGCCCGCAAGGGTCCGTCCGAGCCGATCCCGGAACTCCCCGTGGCGTTACTCCCGGCGCTGTTTGCCGCGCTGGAGCGCCATCGCGGCCCCGGCGGCGACCACCGACAGGCGGCGTTGCAGGAGGCATTCGAACTGATCGCCGCCCTGCCTCGCGGGCTCGAGGACGCCTGGCGGGGCCTGCTCGCCCGGCGCTGGAGCGAAGTCCTGGAGTCCGCCATGGCGGACTCCGCGAGCAGCACCGTTCGCCGCATGCTGCACGACCCCGGCCAG
>SKUB01000172.1 GCA_007122315.1 Pseudomonadales bacterium
AACCGGCGCTCCGGAATCGCCCCTGCGAGGCGTTCGGGTGCTGGACATCGGCTGCGGCGGCGGTCTGCTGGCCGAGGCCATGGCCCGCGGCGGCGCCGAAGTCACCGGTATCGACGTCACGGAACGCAACATTACCGTGGCCCGCCTGCACGCCGAGGCGGCGGGTCTGGACATCGACTACCGCTATCAAAGTGCCGAGGCCCTCGCTGTGGCGGGTGAGCGCTTCGACGTGGTCCTCAACATGGAGGTGGTCGAACACGTCGCCGACCTGGACGGCTTCATGGCGGCTGCCTGCGACCTGGTGGCGCCGTCAGGGCACATGTTCGTCGCCACCTTGAATCGCACGCTGGCCGGCTTCGTCATCGGCATCGTCGGTGCCGAGTACGTCACCAGGCTGCTACCGAGGGGCACCCACCAATGGTCGCGCTTCGTACGACCCGATGAACTTGCAGCGCACCTCGCCGACGGGGGTCTCGAGGTCGCGGCTCGCAGCGGCGTGCGGGTGAATCCGTGGCGCCGACGCATGACTCTGACGCCGTGGCTGGGGGTCAATTACATGGTCCACGCCCGCCGCGTCGCCTGACCGCCGCGCCGACTCAGGTTGCCAGCGCCATGTCCGGATTGCGGCGGATCAGGGACAGGTTGAGCATGCCCGCGATGGACACCCACATGAGATACGGCACGAAGACCATGGCCGCCAGCCGGTCCAGCGGCCACATCGTGACCAGCGTCCCCGCCACCGTGACCCAGAGGAACGCCATCACCACCAGCGCAGCGCGCATCCGCCGCAACCCGAAAAAGACCGGTGTCCACAGCGTGTTGAACGCGATCTGCGCCGCCCAGAAGGCCAGTGCCAGTTCGGAACCCGGCAGCGACGCCACCCGTGCGGCAGCGAAGGCAATGCCGGCATACAGGGTGGTCCACACCAGCGGGAACAACCAGTTCGGCGGTGTCCACGGCGGCTTGTCCATGCGCCGGTACCATTCGCCAGGCGGAAACAAGGCCCCCGTGGCCCAGGCCGCGCCGCAGGCGAGGAGGAAAACGACGAACAGGGTCCAGTCCATGGTGCTCCAGACGATTCAGCGGCTTCGGCTCCGGCGCAGCCTGGAAGCCGCGCCGACACAATTGCGGTAACGTGAGCCTTCGGGACCGGATTAGCAACCGGCCATCACGCCGACACGGAGGCTTCAATCCATGACCAACGAAACGACGAAGTTGCGACAGCTGCCACGCTGGCTCCTCATCCTGGCGATGGCGGGCGCGGTCAGCCTGTTCGGGACAGCCTGCAGCGACGATCCGGGACCTGCCGAGGAAGCCGGCCGCGCCGTGGACGAGGCGGCAGAGGATGCCGAGGACTGGGCCGAGGACGCGCGTCAGAGTGCCGAGGAGGAACTGGAACAGGCACGGGAGCGGGCCCGCGAGGCCATCGACGAGACCGAAGAGGAAGCCCGCGAGCGGGCCCGCGAGGCCGAGGACGAATTGCAACGGCGCATGAACCAGGGCTGAGGCATCGACCCGGCGTCAGGCGTTCCGGGGGAAGGTGAGCGACGCCGGTTGCACGCCCTGCTTGAGCCAGATGCGGGCACCGTTCGACCCGGTACGGGCCCGCATCGGCATGCCGGCAGGCAGGCGCAGCCAGGACAGGGGCTCGAACGTTTCTTCCAACGCGTGGAAACCGCCGTCGAGCACGAGCAACTCCAGGCCACGCTCAGTCGTCAGGACCACATCCATCTCCGGCGCCCAGCGCAAAAGCCGCACCGTTTCCTGTCGGTCGGCATGCAGCGGCATGACGTCGACGCCGGGACGCTCAGGATCCGGCGTCCAGGGCATGGACCCGGCAGGGACCCTGACTGACACTCGGTCATCCGGGTCGAACTGCCAGAGCTTGACGAAGATCGTGCAGCCCGGCGCCGAGCGCGGACGATGCCGGGTCGTGGGCGGATTGCGCACGTAAGTCCCGACCGGATGGTCGCCCTCCTCGTCCTGGAACACGCCTTCGAGTACCAGGTACTCCTCGCCACCGCCATGGGTGTGCGCCGGGAAATCACTGCCCTCGGCATAACGCACGATGGACGTCGCCCGTGCCACCTCGTCGCCGATACGATCGAGCATGCGCCGCTCGACCCCTGGAGTAGGCGAGGGCACCCAGGGTTCCCGAGCCGCGTGCACCACGGCCTTGCGACTGAAATCCGCGTTCAACTCCATCCTGCTGCCAGCTGCATGGGTGTGCCTACTGATGCCCGAGGACCGGGTGAGGTCGATACGCTGACTCGAGTTCAGCCACGTCCTCGGCCCCAAGCGTAATGTCCACCGCCGCGAGCGCGTCCTCGAGATGCTCCAGCCTGGTCGCCCCGATGATGGGTGCGGTGACCCCCGGCTTCGCCATGACCCAGGCCAGGGCGGTCTGCATCGGCTTCACGCCGAGACGCTTGGCGACGGCCACATTGCACTCGGCGATTTCGAAATCGTTGTCAGCGAAGTACAGCTGATTGGCGAACTCGTCGGACTTGGCCCTGGCCGTATCGCCACCGCCACCCTTGTGGCGGTTGCCGGCGAGGAAGCCTCGCGCCAGGGGACTCCAGGGGATCAGACCGACGCCGTCGTCGCGGCAGAACGGATTCATTTCCCGCTCTTCTTCCCGGTAGATCAGGTTGTAATGGTTCTGCATGGACACGAATCGGCTCCAGCCCCGCTCACGGGCCAACGCCTGATAACGCGCGAACTGCCAGGTCCACATGGACGACGCACCCAGGTAGCGCACCTTGCCCGCACGCACCAGGTCGTTCAGCGCTTCCATGGTCTCCTCGATGGGCGTGCGCGCATCGAAGCGATGGATCTGGTAGAGGTCGATGTAATCCATGCCCAGCCGCTTCAGCGACGCATCGCATGAGGCAATGACGTTCTTGCGTGACAGCCCGTGGCGATTGCGCTTGCGGCCGTGGGTGCCACCGAAGCACTTGGTGGCGATGACCACGTCCTCGCGATCGTCCACCAGGTCCTTCATGGCGCGCCCGAGCACCTCCTCGCTGACGCCGTTGGCGTAGACATCCGCGGTATCGAAGAAATTGATACCGGCATCCAGCGCGCGCTCGTAGAAGGGTCGCGACGCTTTTTCGTCCAGCACCCACTCGCGCCACTCCGGCGTGCCGTAGCTCATGCAGCCGAGGCAGATCCGCGACACCGACAAGCCGGTGCTGCCGAGATTGGCGTATTTCATGATCAGGCCTCCATGTGGGGACGGATCAGGTACTTGGCGCCGGTGGACTGCCGAGCGTAGACGGCGATGGCCTTCGGCTCCAGCGCACCGGCAAGGGAGACTTCCTGTGTGTACTGGCTCGCGAACGTGGTGGTGATCTCCGCAGCCACGCGCTCACGCAGTTTCTGCGCCGCCTCGGGACCGATCTTCTGCAGGAAGGGCGGCAGCAGCCAGCCACCGAGACTCCATGCCATCCCGAAGTCCCGGTTGAGGACCGTGGGCCCACGATCGAGGCCGCCGTAGATGTAGACCTGCTTGTGCACGGTGGAGCCGTAGCGGCTGTAACCGCTCGCAGTCTTCAACGCGGCCGCTTCCATACAGCTCAGGATCCGCCCGGCCAGCTCGCCGCCCCCGGTGGCATCGAAGGCCAGGGTGGCACCGGTGTCCACCAGCGCCGCGATCAGGTCCTCGCGAAAGCTCGGCGCGCTCGAGTCACAGATGTGGGTGGCACCCTGGCTGCGCAGCAGCTCTGCCTGCTCCTTGCGGCGGACGATGTTCACCAGCGGCACGTCGTCGGCGAGGCAGAGCCGGTTGAGCATCTGGCCAAGATTCGACGCCGCTGCCGTATGCACCAGCGCCTTGTGCCCCTCCAGCCGCATGGTTTCCACCATGCCCAGCGCCGTGAGCGGATTGACGAAACAGGACGCCCCCTGCACCGCCGTCGTCCCCTCGGGCAGCAGCAGACATTCTTTCGCCTTCATGGCGCGATACTCGGCATACATGGCACCACCGAGGATGGCCACGGTGCGACCGAGCAGGGCCTGCGCCTTGGGCGATGATCCCGCTGCCACCACCACGCCAGCGCCTTCATTGCCGGCCGGCAGCGGCTCCCCGAGACGTGCATCCATGGCGCGACGCAGCTTTTCGGGAATGTCTGCCGTCACCGCAGGACGCTTGGCATCACCGGTGGTTCGAATCGTGGTGACGTCGGCGGTGCCGAACAGCAGCCCGAGATCCGAAGGGTTGATGGGCGCCGCCTCGACCCGGATCAGGACCTCATCGTCCTTCGGCTGCGGCGTCGGCACGGTGGCCAGCGCCAACTCGAGGGTGCCGTCGTCACGCACCGTGGACTGCATCTGCAGCATGTCGGCAGGGGGGCTGTCGGTCATGATTCGTCTCTCACCTGAATTCGAAGAGCGCACATGGTGTGCCATTGAGCGCCACGGGGGAAGCGACGCCCACACTGGCGGACGCGACCCTTGGACTGCGCACCCGCAATCACGCAAGCTGTCGGCGACGACTCGGGGGAGGACCACACCGTCATGTATGCACACGGCATGCTCGCGCCCGTCCTGGCTCTGGTGGCCTGGACCCTGATCATGTGGCTGTGGATGTATGCCACGCGCATTCCGGCCATGCAGAAGGCCAACATCGATCTCGAAGAAGTCGGACGTACCGGCAAACTCCCGGACCTGCCGCCGAAGGTGGCGCGGGTGGCAGACAACTACAATCATCTGCACGAGCAGCCGACACTGTTCTACGCCCTGGCGCTCGCTGCCCACCTGGCCGGCGTCACCGACGGCGTCTCCATCGGCCTCGCCTGGACCTACGTCATCCTGCGCATCCTGCACTCCTTCGTTCAGGCCACCGTGAACATCATTCCCGTTCGCTTCGGTTTGTTCACGCTCGGGTCGCTGGTGCTGGTCGCGCTGCTGATCCGCACCGTACTCGCGCTCTGATGTTGGGGAGCCGGTCACCATGGAGTTCGTGACACTCGGCCGTACCGGGCTCGAAGTCAGCGTCGCCGGCCTCGGCTGCGGCGGTCACAGCCGCCTCGGTCTCGCCACCGGCAAGGACGAGAAGCACGCCGCGGGTATCGTCACAGCAGCGCTGGACCTGGGCATCAACTTCATCGACACGGCCCGCGCCTATGGCACGGAACGGGCGGTCGGTGCCGCCATCAAGGGCCGCCGCGATCAGGTGATCGTGTCGAGCAAGGCCAGTCCCGGCTGGGGGGACGAACGGCTCTCCGCGGCCGGCCTGCGCGAGAGTCTTGAGAAGAGTCTCGTCCGCCTCGGCACCGACTGCATCGACGTCTTCCACTTGCACGGCGTCACCGCTGCCCAGTACCCCCATTGCGTGGCCGAACTCGTTCCGGAACTCAAGCGCCAGCGCGATGCAGGCAAGATCCGCTTTCTCGGCATCACCGAGCGCTTCGTCAGCGACACGAGCCACGAGATGCTGGCAGCCGCGCTGCCCGACGATCACTTCGACGTCGTGATGGTCGGCCACAATCTGCTGAACCCCTCGGCAAGGAAGCGGGTGTTCCCGCTCACCATGCAGAAGCAGGTGGGCACCCTGATCATGTTTGCCGTAAGGCGCGCGCTGACCCACCCCGATGCCGCGCGAAGCGTCCTCGAGCAGCTGACCGAAGCCGGGCAGGTGGCAGCCGCCGACACTGACGCGCAGGCGCCCCTCGCCTTCCTCGTCGATCACCCCGAGGTAGCCTCGTTGATCGAAGCGGCCTATCGCTTCTGCCGCCACGAGGCCGGGGCCCACGTGGTCCTCACGGGTACCGGCAGCGTGGCACACCTCGAGGAGAACGTGGCGGCGATACTCGCGCCGCCCCTGCCGCCGGATCTC
>SKUB01000035.1 GCA_007122315.1 Pseudomonadales bacterium
CCGGGAGTTGGGTTGCGCATGAGCGACGCGGTGACCTGGATGGAGGATGCGGACCTCGCGACCTCGAACAGCCTGCGGCTTCCGAGTCGGGCCCGCTGGCTGGTGTCCGTGCCGGACGCGCCGGCCGCGGTTGAGGCTCTGGCCGGGGCGAGTGCGAAGGGACTGACGCTGTGGGTCCTAGGTGAGGGCTCGAACGTGGTGCTGCCGTCGCAACTCGATGGGTTGGTGCTGAGGGTGAGCGACGAAGACATCCGGATTCTCGAACACCGTGGGGACAGCGTGCGCCTGCGCGTCGGCGCCGGCGTGCACTGGGACGCGCTGGTGCATTGGGCTGCCGAGCGGGACCTCTGGGGGATCGAGAATCTGGCTTTGATTCCGGGTTCGGTGGGCGCTGCGCCGGTGCAGAACATCGGCGCCTATGGCCAGGAGCTGGCGAGTTCCTGCATTCGAGTGCAGGCGGTGGAACGGACGACTGGCCGAATCTGTTGGCTCGATGCAGCGGCGTGTGCGTTCGGCTACCGGGATTCACGCTTCCGCCGTGAGCCCGGTTCCTGGGTCATCACGGCCCTGGAACTCAGTCTCAGGACCCGCGGGCAGGCGGAGGTCGGCTATGCAGGCGTCCGGGACATTCTGGGTGAACTTGGCCTGGCGGGCGCGTCCCCCGGCGAGATGGTGCGGGCCATCTCCACGTTGCGCCGGCGCAAGCTGCCGGATCCGGCACAGCTCCCTAACGCCGGCAGCTTCTTCAAGAATCCGGTGGTCAGCATGGCGACGTTCGCGCAGCTGCGGGCCCGGGATCAGGACCTTCCCGGGACCGAAGCGGG
This sequence comes from Pseudomonadales bacterium, assembly GCA_007122315.1. Taxonomy (GTDB): domain Bacteria; phylum Pseudomonadota; class Gammaproteobacteria; order Pseudomonadales; family Azotimanducaceae; genus SLTB01. The sequence goes on from SKUB01000035.1 coordinate 825, forward strand.
GGACGGGGTCAAGTTGTCCGCGGCATGGTTGATCGAGCGTTGCGGCTGGCGGGGATTCCGCCGCGGCGGGGTCGGGGTGGCGCCTCAGCACGCGCTTGTGCTGGTTCATCATGGCGGGGCGGACGCGCGGGCACTGCTGGCACTGGCAGCAGATATCGCCGACTCGGTCAGGGACCGGTTCGGCGTCGAGCTGGAGCAGGAACCCACGGTTCCGGGTGAGGGTCGGCCATCCGGCGCGTCAGCACCGGATGGCCCAGGGCAGGGCTAGTTGGAGCCACCTGCCTTCGAGGACGGTTCCGCTGAATCCGCTGCGACATCCGGTGACGCGTTGGCATCATCCTCGTCGTTCAGCGGCAACGCGCCCTGAGATGCCGCCAGACGCTGCCGCGGATCATTGGCCGCCCGGGGAGCTTCAGTCGGCGGCCGGGGCTGCACCGGAATCGGATCCGCCGTCACGGCGGGGCGTATCGGCCTCGGCGGCGGGCGATCCTCGATCACGACCTGCGCGGGCTGACGTACGGCCCGATTGCGAGGATCGTTTGCGGCACGCGCCGGTTCGCCTGCAGCCGGAGCGGGCTCGGCGTCCTGCGTACTCGTCGCAGCAGGCTCCGGGGCCGGTTTCCGGTCGTCAGTGGCCTCCGCGTCCGAGCGGGCGGGCGCCGTTTCTGCGCTGCCGGCGTCGTCGTCCGCAGCCATTGCAGCCCGGGCTTCGTCGCCGTTTGTTGCGGCAACAGGCTTCGACTCGGCGTTGGCCTCAGCCTCGGCGTCGACCTCAGCCTCGACCTCGGCTGCCACCATGTCCGTCGGTGTGGCCGCAGCCATGGTGCCTTCCATTTCAGTCCGGCGGATGGTCGGATCTTCGTTGTCGACCTCATCCTCGGGGGTGCTTGCTGCTGCCGCGGGCGCTGCTTCGGGTGCGGCGGCCCTGGGCGTGCTCGTGGCTTCAGCTGCAATTTCCGAGCGGTCCTGTCGCGGCCTGCGTCGGGTATTGGCGGGTGGCGTGTGCGCCTCGACGGGCGCGCTCACGACGTCAGCTTCTTCCCTGGCCACTTTGGCCGTAGGCGTGGCCAACTCAGGCGTCGGGGTGCTCTGATCTTCGGCGGTGTCCACTGGCCGTCGACGGCGTCGGCCGCGTCCCTCGCTGCCAGCCTGTTCGCTGCTGTCAGCAGCATCAGGCTGCTCCGACCCATGCTCTGCAGGGCTCGCCTCGGCTTTGGCTTCGCTCGCGTCATCACCTTCGCCGGAACGACGACGCCGCCCGCGGCCGCCGCGGCGCCGACGCCGTTTGCGCGTCCCCTCGCCGGAGGCTTCGCCGTCAGCCTGTTGCTCGGGGCCGCGGTTGGGTTCGGCCTCACTCGACTCGCTGACCGGCGTTTTGGCAGTGACCGCGCTTTCATCCTTGCCGGACTCGTCGGTTTCCGGCCGCCTTCCGCGCCGTTGGCGGCGCTCGCCGCCGGTGTCGTCCTGCTTGCGATCTTTCCCCTGGACATCGTCGTCGCGCTGTCTTTGCCGCCTGCGACCACCGCCTTCGCGCTCACCCTCAGAGCGGGAATCGCCGCCACGGCCGCGGCCGCGACGCGAGCGCTGTCCTTCGCCGGTCGTTGGTGTGTCTTTGCTCTCCGTCTTTCCTGGGGCAGCCGCTGGAGTCTCCACAGGCGCGGTTTCGGCACCACCGAACAGCATGCGGGAGAGACGACTCAGCAGTCCGCCACCAGCAGCAGGCTGTTGGGGCGTGGCCGCAGGCGCGGGTGCTGCGGCCTGCGGTTCCGGTTGCGGTGCGGGTGCCCTCGGTGCGACGGTCTTGACCGCAGCTTCCCGCACCGGAGGCGGGGGCGCCGCCTCATGGGTGGCATCGAGCTCAGTCTGTTCCGTTACTGCATCGACGATCTGGTAGGTGGGCACATCCTCCTCGGCCAGCTGGTCGTCGCGGATCCGCTGGACCTCGAAGTGAGGGGTCTCCAGATTGGGATTCGGCACGATCATGATGCGCACCTGCGTGCGCAGTTCGATGGCCGTCAGGTCGGACCGCTTCTCGTTGAGCAGGAAGGAGGCGATGCTCACCGGCACCAGTGCCCGCACGGCCGCACTGCGGTCTTTCAACGCTTCCTCTTCGAGCAGGCGCAGAATGGACAGCGCCAGCGAGCGTACGTCGCGGATGACACCCTGGCCGCTGCAGCGCGGGCAGACGATGGTGGTGGTCTCCTCCAGCGACGGCCGCAGCCGCTGGCGGGACATCTCCATGAGGCCGAAACGGGAAATGCGACCGACCTGCACCCGGGCGCGATCCGCCTCGAGGGCATCGCGCATCCGATTCTCGACCTCACGCTGATTGCGGTTGGACATCATGTCGATGAAGTCGATCACGATGAGTCCGCCCATGTCGCGAAGGCGGAGCTGGCGTGCGATCTCGTCGGCGGCTTCGAGATTGGTGTTGAGCGCGGTTTCCTCGATATCCGCTCCGCGGGTGGCACGGGCGGAGTTGATGTCGATGGAGACCAGTGCTTCGGTCGGATCGATCACGATGGAGCCGCCGGAGGGAAGCTTCACCTCGCGCTGGAATGCGGATTCGATCTGCGACTCGATCTGATAGCGGTTGAACAGCGGAACGGGATCCTCGTAGCGACGGATCCGATCCCGGTAGCTCGGCATCACCTGCTCGATGAATTCGATGGCCTGGGCGTGGGCATCGGCGGTGTCGATCATGACCTCGGTGACGTCCTTGCGCAGGTAGTCACGGATCGCCCGCAGAATGACGTTGTTCTCCTGATAGATCAGGAATGGCGCTTTCTGCTCGTCGCTGGCCCGGCGAATCGCATCCCAGACCTGCAGCAGGTAGTCGAGATCCCACTGCAGTTCCTCGGAGTTGCGACCTACGCCCGCCGTGCGGACGATGACACCCATGCCGTCGGGAATCGTCAGGGAAGACATTGCTTCCCGCAGCTGATCCCGCTCCTCGCCTTCGATGCGTCGGGAAATGCCGCCGGCGCGGGGATTGTTCGGCATCAGGACCATGTAGCGTCCGGCGAGCGAGATGAAGCTCGTCAAGGCGGCGCCCTTGTTGCCGCGTTCTTCCTTGTCCACCTGGACGATCAGTTCCTGACCTTCCTTGACGACTTCCGCGATATTGACCTTGCCTTGAATGTCGCCAGCCTTGCGGCTGAAGTATTCCGGTGCGATTTCCTTCAGCGGCAGGAAGCCGTGACGATCAGCCCCGAAGTCGACGAAGGCCGCTTCGAGGCTGGGCTCGACTCGGGTGATGCGTGCTTTGTAGATGCTGGACTTTTTCTGTTCCCGGGCTCGGGATTCGATGTCCAGATCGAACAGTTTCTGGCCATCGACAAGCGCAACCCGCAGCTCTTCCGGCTGGGTCGCGTTGATCAGCATGCGTTTCATTTATGGCACTCGCCTGGAGAGCGGGCGCAGCAAGCCTGGGCGGCCGAGATCAGGTAGCCGTTAACAGCAGGACCGGAGTCACCACCGTGCCGGTACGCGGAGGCCGGCTGCGACCGTCAGGTCGTGGCCGGGCGTGCGCCAGTCGTGTCCGTCTCGCGTGGACACCGACTGGTGCATCTGTCCGGATGGTGTCGGCTGGCGCAGGCGCCGGTGCCGACGATTCGGTGCAGCGCATGACTGAACCGGCGCTGCGCCTCCCGTGACGCTGCGCTCCTGTGGCCGCGCGTCCCCTTGCAACAGGACAGCTGGCGTGGCCGGACAGGTTACCGGACAATTTCCTTCACGATTCCTCCCGGCTTGCCGAGAGCTCAGAGCTCTGGACTGCCGAGGAGTCTTCCCATTCTCTGGATGCCGCATGCTTGTTGCGACAGCGCTCGTGCTATCGTCGGACGAACCGGCGGCTTGCGCCTGGGCTCGTCGCCCTGATCAAACATTTCTGAGCGTTCGCGAAGCGGGGAAAAGAGCGTGATTCAGGCTCCTGGTATCCCTGCGAACGCCCGGGCCGACGTTGCACGGATCGCCACTGCCGGCGGAAGATGTCCGCTCAGGGCTGGCGATCAACTCAGGTCGGCCCGCCACCCGATTGTAACAGCAGTCCCCAAGTGACTCAATCGAAAGGAAAAACGAAGGCTCGGAGCAAGGGACCCGGTGGCCGCAGCCGGCGGGCGCCGGTTTCCCAGGCCCGCAGCGAAGCGCAGCCGGCGGCGGCCCCGGCGCGCGCGCAACCTGCCCGCCTGGTCAGAATTGATGCGGAAGGGGCCGGTCAGCGCATCGACAATCTTCTGTTGCGGGAACTCAAGGGCGTCCCCCGCAGCCGGGTCTACAGCATGCTGCGCAAGGGCGAAGTCCGGGTCGACGGCCGCCGGATCCGGGCCGGCCACCGTCTGCAAGCCGGTGAGGAGGTGCGGCTGCCGCCCTGGCACGGACCCGCGGCCGGGCGGCTTCCTGCTGCGCCGTCCGGGGCGCTGGTCGAGCGTCTGGAGGCCGGCATTCTCCACGAGGATGACGATCTGCTGGCCATGGACAAGCCGGCAGGCCTCGCGGTGCATGGTGGCAGCGGCATTCATCTGGGACTGGTCGAGGCGTTGCGGCAACTTCGGCCCGGGACGCCTTTCCTGGAGCTGGCGCATCGGATCGATCGCGATACGTCGGGCTGTGTGTTGCTTGCCAAGCGGCGGGCGGCATTGCGCCGGCTGCACGTCCTGTTCCGCGAACGGCGCGCGCAAAAGCGTTATCTGGCACTCGTCGAGGGTGCCTGGCCGGCGCACCTGCGCCAGCTCGACGCTCCCCTGGAGCGGCGCGTTGCTGCCAGCGGGGAGCGCTTTGTGCGCGTCTCTGCTGCCGGCAAGAGCGCAGCCACCCGGGTGCGGGTTGCCAGCCGTCTGCAAGGGGCGACCCTGCTCGAGGTGGAGCCGGAAACGGGGCGGACCCATCAGATCCGCGTACATCTCGCCGCCGCCGGGCATCCCATTCTCGGTGATCCCAAGTACGCCGATGACGTGGCGAGGGGCAGGCATCAGGCGCTTGGCGTGGTC
>SKUB01000228.1 GCA_007122315.1 Pseudomonadales bacterium
CGTGGGTGGCGCGCGCCGTGCGCTCTTCGCCGGTAAAGGGATCGGTCGTGGTGCAGGCTGCGAGCAGCAGCATCACCGACAGGACAGCTGCAACGTGCAATGAACGCATGAATAGCTCCTTAAATGTGGTGGTCAGCAGGCGCGGCGTGCCCGTTCAGGGCACCGCTTCATCCTCGGGAAGGCCGGAGTCGCATACTGATTGCCGCCAAAGTGTAGTCGGATTCGCTGCAAATGGCCTCTTGCAGCCCCACCGCGGGATCGAAAGCAGCATCCGCATCAAGGACGCTGCGGATCAGTCGCAGGCGCTCTGCACGGATGGCTGGCCCACGCAGCGGGCATGTCCACGACGGCGCCATTGGTTTGAGCGCGCATCTGCTGCAACATCGCCCGGTCTTCAAAATTTCGATGCACCTCTACCAGCCTGGAGCACCAACATGTCTGATCTCGTCGTCTACGGCTCGCCGCTGTCACCCTTCGTCCGCAAGGTCGAGATCCTGTTGCGCGAGAAGGGACTCGACTTCGAGTCCGAGAACGTCAACGTGATCGGCATGCCGGACTGGTTTGCCGAAATCAGTCCGGCACGGCGCATCCCGGTGCTGCGGGATCGCAGCATCGGCGCTGAAGGGGTGGCCGGAACGATCCCGGACTCATCCGCCATCTGCGCCTTCCTCGAACGCAAGGCGCCCAAGCCCGCGTTCTATCCCGACGCTGCCTATGACCTCGGACGCGCACTGTGGTTCGAGGAGTTCGCAGACTCCGAGCTGGCCGGGCTGACCGGCGGCGGCATCTTTCGGCCGCTCATCTTTCCCAGGTTCCAGGGCAAGGAGTCGGACGTGGATACAGCGCGCGCCACCTTCAACGAGAAGCTGCCACCGAAGCTCGACTACCTGGAGCAATCGCTGGACGGACGCGACTATCTCATTGGCGACGGACCCACCATCGGCGACGTGGCTGTGGTCTGCGTCCTGTCGCAGATCGACGTGGTGGCCGGAATGCCGGACCCGAAGCGCTGGCCCGGCGTGGCTGCCCACTACATGCGGATCAGTGAGCGCCCCAGCATGGCAGCCAACCTCGCCACCTGCGCGAAGATGCTGGCGCGGGCGCTGCCGGAGAAGTTCGATCTGAGCTGAGCTCATCCATTGCCCCTGAGCACGCTGTCCAGACACAAGGGAGAACCACAGATGACCCTCATCCCGCCAAAGGACCGCAAACAGGTCGAAGCCCTCGAGCCCCTCCTCGGCATGGTCGAGCAGGCGATGGGATTCGTTCCCAACAGCATGCTGACCATGGCCCACTGGCCGGAGTTGCTGCAGAGCTTCGCCGGACTCGGAGGAACCGTACTGTCCGGCGGCACACTCGATCCCGGGCTGAAGCAACTCATTGCGCTGGTCATCAGCAGCGCCGCCGGCTGCCGCTACTGCCAGGCGCATACCTCCCACGGCGCGGAACACCGGGGTGTGGAGGCTGCGCGCATCGAAGCCGCTTTCGAGTACGAGACCAGCGATCTGTTCTCCGAGGCAGAGCGTGCGGCGCTGCGGGTCGCGGCCCACGCCGGCATGGTCCCGAATGCCGTCGAGCCCAAGCACATCGAGACCTTACGGGCGCACTACAGCGAGCGCGAATGCGTCGAGGTCGTGGCCGTCATTGCGCTGTTCGGGTTTCTCAACCGCTGGAACGACACCCTGGCGACCACACTGGAGGATGCACCTGCCGCATTTGCCGCCAGCCACTTGACCGGTCACGGCTGGGCGCCGGGCAAGCACGCCTGAGGCGCCATGATGGCGTTCAGTCCACGCGCACCCGGAAGCGCAGCCGGAACGAGGGGCTGCCCGACCCCGCATCCCCGGCCATCTGGCCGGACGGCGTAACCTGGATCGCAGTCACGGCGGGGTCGACACCACTGCCGTCGTCAACCGGATCGTAGTCGAATGGCGGCGCACCGTTCGGCTGATTGGAGAACGCCACGTCAGTGTCGAAGTCGAGCGTGAGGTTGCTCGGCGGCGTGCCCTCGACAAGCGTCACCGCATCTTCATTCGCCGGCAGCACGAGGCTGAGTCCGTCGGGCAAGGCATCGGTGATCACGATGCTGCCTGCATCCGGGACGCCCGTGCCCTCATTCGCCACCAGGATTTCGTAACGCAGCACGGCACCTGGGATGCGCTTGGGATTGTTCGTGCCGCTCACCGGATCGGACAGCACCATCGAGAACTTCGAGATCACCATGTTCGGCGGCATCATGGTCTGCTCGGTGCCGAAGACAAGGAAGGTCGACGGCGAACTCTGGTTGTTGAACTGCGTTCGCAGCCAGGCTTCGGACCGGCTGCTTGCTGAGATCCGCAATTCGTCCGTACGACCACGCAGGAAGGCTTCCTGGCCCACGAACTCCCGGTTTGGTGTGTAGCCGGAACGAACCGGTTCACCAGGAAACGCGTTCAGGCTCCGACCGGAGCAGGCTGTGGCGCCACCCGGGTTGGCCGCTGGCGGCTGCTCGATGCCATTGATGTAGGCGCGGCTTCGGGTCCCGTCGAAGGTCAGCGCATAGTGGGCCCACTGCCCGAATACCGGCGCACCGGCCTCGAAGAAACCCTCCGTATTGCTGCAGGTCACCCCCCAGGTCATGGTGCCGGTATCCGTCTTGACGGCAATCCGGAACAGGAAGTTCGCACCCCAACCGATCTGCCGGCCCTTCCAGAGCACCGGATTATGGTTCGGGCTCGGCTGATCGGGCTCGATGAAGGCCCACGCCTCCGCAGTGATCGGACCCGTGATGTTCAAGGCCGCATTGTGGGGAAACGTCAGTGCGGGCCGCGGTGCGTTGCCCGGAGAGGGCGTACCGGGATGCACCCGTGCGCCGTCGATGATGCCGCCCGCATCAAAGGCGGGAAAGTTGTTTCCGATCCCAGCAACCGTACCGTCGGTGGCGTTCGACGTGGAGTCGGACAGGGCCGTGTTGTTGTTGCCCGTTTCCTGCAGGTGATGAACCATGCGGTAGTCCGCATTCCAGACCTGCTGCGGATTCTGCTGATCCACCGCGCCCGGGTTGCCGTAATACATGAACAGGGTCGTGTCGTCGCTCGCAGAGACAAACGGCACTCTGACCCAGGCGATCAGCTCACCCGTGGCTGCCACATAGCGCTCGATTTCGTGATCCAGCTGCGTGGCATCCGCCAGCGCGAACACGATGTCCTGCCCCTCGGGCTGCGCATTCGTTGCCAGATCAGCATCGACAATGCTGATCAGCACAGGAAAGTCGGTCAGATCCCCCTCGACCTGACTTGCCTGCAGCGCCATCGACTTGCGTAACGTCCAGTCGGGATCGAACCACTGCGCCTGGCCCAGCAATGGCCAGGCCAGCAGAAACACCACGAGGCAGCGCAGCAGCCCAGGCCGGGATTGCTCCTGCGACAGGCTGTCCCCCGACACGCCGTCTCGGTCACCCAAGTCCACTCGCAGTACGCGAGCGCGTGCACGCGCCGCCCAGCGGGCCGCGTCGGCCGAACTCACGCGTCCGAAACCAGACCCGCCGGTCAGTTCTCGCTGCATGGTCGCCGCAAATCCATCACGCATCGGGCATGTTCAAGATGGGCAGTATCACGCCGATTGCAGAGAAAAGTCCGGTCCATCGCAGCAGGGCACGTTTCATGACCTGGCATCCCGAATACTTGATCGACATGACGATGAGAAGCACGGGATCCCCCCATTCGAAAACCAGGCGCAGAAAATGCCTGTCTCAGCATCCCCGGTGGACACCAGGGAGCATGAGACCAGCAGGACTACTTCGGGAGGTTACCGCAAGCGTGGGTCATTTCCATTGCCAGATGACAGCGCATTCAGCATCAACCCGTTGAACAGCGCCTCGTTCGACACATGCCTCATGTATGAGACTGCCGTCGCATCGCACAAAAACGGACCGAACCTGTCACCCACAAACGCTGATCAGCATGCTAATCCCTACCGCATCTCTGTACTGCGCCGCAGCGCCGGATAGTAGAACCCGAGCCCCAGCGCGCGGGCGCAGACATAAACGATGAACGCGAGCCACAGCCCGTGGCTGCCCATGAGCGCCATCAGCCACCACGCTAATGGCAGGAAGACGAGTACGGAGAACGCCGATGCGTTGCGCATGGCGCGCGTGCGGGTGGCGCCGATGAAGATGCCGTCGAGCTGGAAGGCTGCGAAGGAGAGCAGCACGTAGAGTGCCGCCCAGGGCAGCATGTCCGCCGCGGCCATGCGCACGGGTTCGTGGACGGTCAGGGCGGCGATGGTCACTTCGCCGAGGAACGCGATACCCAGCGCGAGCAGGACGGAGGTGGCGCCTGCCAGTTCCGTCGAGCGGCGGACGGCGATGTCGAAAGCCGACTGATCGCGTGCGCCCACGGCTTCGCCTACCAGTGCCTCCACCACGAACGCGTAGCCGTCGAGGAAGAACGCAGCGAAGGAAATGAACTGGAGCAGGATGTGGTTCGCCGCGAGGATGTCGTCGCCGAACCCGGCGCTCTGGCGGACGAACCAGGCGAAGCTGAACACCAGCAGCAGGGTGCGCAGCATGATGTCGACGTTGGCGGATAGCAGCCCGCGCAGGCGGACCCGGTCCATGATGCGGGCCATTGGAAACAGGGGCTCGTCATCGGCGTGCCGCGCGCGCAGCAGGCGCAGAACAATGACGCCCACGACGACCAGCGTGATCCACTCCGCCAGCGCTGTGCCCAGCGCGACGCCCTCGGCACCCCAGCCGAGTACGCCCGCGAAGTAAACGTCGAGGATGATATTGAGACCGTTGAGAAAGACCTGGGCGAACAGCAGCAGGCGGGTGCGGCGCAGACCGATCAGTGCACCCATCAACGCGAACAGCGCCAGCGCGGCCGGCGCACCCCAGATGCGAATGCGGAAGTAATTCGCGGTGACGGCTTCCACGTCGGGGCTGCCGTCGAGCAGCCAGAGTGCGGTCTGGCCGATGGGCCACTGCAGCATGAGCAGCCCGACGCCGAGCGCAGCGCCGAGCAGGAGCGCCCGCCACAGCGTCGCTCGCACTTCGGGTTCGTCGCGGGCACCGGCCGCCTGGGCGACGAAGCCGGTGGTGCTCATGCGCAGGAAACCGAAGGTCCAGTAGACGAAACTGAAGATCACCGCACCAAAGGCGATGGCGCCGAGATCTTCGAGGCTGCCGAAATTGCCGATCACCGCGGTGTCGGCGAGGCCGAGCAGCGGGACTGCCGCGTTGGCCAGGATCACCGGCCAGGCGAGAACGAGGAGTTCGCGCCGGGTCAGGGTTCGGGCCGGTGCAGTCACCGGATGACGCTCAGCTGATGACCACCTCGGCTTCGATTTCCACGGGTACGCCGAAGGGCAAGGCGGCGACGCCGATGGCGGAGCGGGTGTGGCTGCCGATTTCGGGGCCGAAGACCTCGAGGATCACTTCGGAGGCGCCGTTGATCACCGGGGTGGTCGTGACGAAGTCCGGGGCCACGTTGACCATGCCGAACAGGCGCAGCCAGCCGCGCACCCGATCGAGATCGCCGAGGGCCTGCTCGAGGCTCGCCATGAGTCCGAGCGCGACGTGGCGGGCGGCGAGTGCGCCCTGTTCCGGGGTGACGTCGGCGCCGACTTTGCCGAGGGGCTGCAGCAGGCGTCCGTCCGTGTCGAAGGGGACGTGGCCAGAGAGCAGGACGCGGTTGCCCTCGATGCGGGTGAGTTCGAACGGCAGCTTGCTGGTGTCCATGGGGGGTGGCAGGACGATGCCGAGTTCTTCGAGGCGGCGTTTGATGCGGCTCAAGGTGATTTCTCCCTTTGATCGAAAA
>SKUB01000252.1 GCA_007122315.1 Pseudomonadales bacterium
ACTCGGCGCGGACGTCATCAGGCAGGACGCGGTCTGGGTCTTGGGGAACGCGATCACGTCACGAATCGCCGACGCATCCGCCATCAGCATGACCAGACGGTCGATGCCGAGCGCGATGCCGCCGTGGGGCGGACACCCATAATGAAGCGCGTCGAGGAGGAAGCCGAAGCGCGCGTCCGCCTCCTGGCCGAGGCGCAGGATCTCGAACACGGCCCGCTGCATGTCCTCCTGGTGGATTCGGATGCTGCCGCCGCCGAGTTCGTAGCCGTTGAGCACCACGTCGTAGGCCCGGGAAAGAGCCGTTGCCGGCGCCGCCAGCAGTTCCTCGGGCGTGCAGGCCGGCGCGGTGAACGGGTGATGCAGCGGCGTGAGCTGACCCTCACGGCTGGTCTCGAACATGGGGAAGCGCGTGACCCAGCAGGGTGCAAAGCCCTCGCCCATCAGGTTCAGGTCCTTGGCGAGTTTGTTGCGCAGGGCGCCCAAGGACTCGGAGACCACCTCGAAGGTGTCGGCGCCGAAGAACACGACGTCGCCGTCCTCGGCACCCACCCGGTCGAGGACGGATGAGACCACGTCCTCGGGCAGGAACTTGAGGATGGGCGACTGCAGGCCGGCGGTGCCGGCGGCGCGGTCGTTGATCTTGATGTAGGCGAGACCACGGGCGCCGTACTGGGCGACGAAGCCGGTGTAGTCGTCGATGACCTTGCGCGACAGGGAGCCGCCGCCCGGTGCGCGCAACGCCGCGACGCGACCTTTCGGGTCGGCCGCGGGGCCGGCGAATACTTTGAACTCCACCTTCGCCATGAGGTCGCCGACGTCGATGAGTTCGAGCGGGTTGCGCAGGTCCGGCTTGTCGGAGCCGTAACGGCTCATGGCCTCCTGCCAGGTCAGGTGCGGGAACGCGGGCAGCTCCACGTCGAGCACTTCACGGAACAGCTGCCGCAGCATGTTCTCGGTGAGCGCCATCACCTCTTCTTCGTCGGTGAAGGAGAGCTCCACGTCGAGCTGGGTGAATTCGGGCTGGCGGTCGGCGCGCAGGTCTTCGTCGCGGAAGCAACGGGCAATCTGGTAGTAGCGGTCGAGCCCACCGATCATCAGCAGCTGCTTGAACAGCTGCGGCGACTGGGGCAGCGCGAAGAACTCGCCGGGATGGGTGCGGCTCGGGACGAGATAGTCGCGGGCACCTTCCGGGGTCGCCCGGGTGAGGATGGGGGTTTCGACGTCGATGAAGCCTTCCGCCTCGTAGTAGCGGCGGATGGCGCTGACGGCCCGGGCGCGCAGGGCCAGGCGCTGCTGCATTTCCGGGCGGCGCAGGTCCATGTAGCGGAAGCGCAGGCGCACGTCCTCGCCGGCATCGGACCAGGCGTCGAGCTGGAACGGTGGCGTTTCGGAGGTGTTGAGCAGTTCCAGGTCGCGGCCGAGGACTTCGATCTCGCCCGTAGCCATGTCCGGATTCACGGTGCCGTCCGGGCGCGCGCGGACGCGGCCGGTGACCTTGAGGACGTACTCGCTGCGGACGCGATCCGCGAGCGCGAAGCTCTCTTCGGTGTCCGGATCGAAGACCACCTGGGCGATGCCGTCGCGGTCGCGCAGATCGAGGAAGATCACGCCGCCATGGTCGCGGCGGCGCTGGACCCAGCCGCAGAGTTGGACTTCTTCCCCCACGTGCGCTGCACGGAGCTGACCACAGTAGTGACTGCGCATGACCATTGGCGATCCTGATGTTCGGGTAAGCGGATGTGCGCGAGCGTCCCGGCAGGATCGTCCCAGGGCGTGGGCAGGGGCCGGTGAGCCGGTCCTGCCCGAGAGCAGTGGCGGGAGCCGCGCGAGCGGCGGCGATGCTATCACAAAGCCTCGCGCGGGATGAGCAGCGCTTCGTCGGGGCGTGGCGCGCTGTTCTGGCTCAGTCGGCGATCGCTACGCCGCCCTGCGGGCGACGTTTGCTCCCACTGGCTTATCGCAAGATCCCGGCGCGACGCGGTGGGAGCGCACGTCCGCGCAGCGGGCGTGGCGATGCGCGTGGCGCTGGAGTCGGGCTCAGTCGGCGATCGCTACGCCGCCCTGCGGGCGACGTTTGCTCCCACTGGCGGAACGCGGAGGGGTGGGTCAGGCGGCGGAGGCGTTGGACTTGCTGCCGCCGGATGACTTGGAGCTGTCGCCGGAGGACTTGGAACCGCTGTCGCTGCCGGAGGATTTGGAGCTGCTGTCGCCGCCGCTGGACTTCGAGCCGCTATCGCTGCTGCCGGAGGAGCTGCCGGACTTGCCGCCGTCGCCGTCGGATTTGACGATGTTGCGCTGCTTGTCCTTCTTGAAGTCGGTCTCGTACCAGCCGCCACCCTTGAGCCGGAATGCCGGCGCGGAGAGCAGTTTGCGAATGCCCGAGGCACCGCAGGCACGGCACTCGGTCAACGGCGCGTCACTGAATTTCTGAATGGCATCGAAGTTGGTATCACAGCTGTCGCAGCGGTATTCGTAGATCGGCATCGTCATCCCTTCCTTAGCTGCGCCTCCGGCGGGAGGAGCTCGGTGATCATATCGGGTCGGCCGAGGATCGTTTCAAGACTCCGCAGCTCCGCTCAACGCGCGCGTCGAGCTGGGCGACGATGGCGGACCGGGGCGCGATGTTACGCGTCCGGCGCACCCGCGCAAGCGTCATGAAGAGGCTACTGACGAGGGGCATCGCGTTCGCGCCCGAAGGCCCGCGCTGCACTTTTTCAGCAAAAACCCCCCTCAAAACGTGACCAATCGTCCAAAACCCTTGGAATTTCAGTGTTTTTCCGCCTGTTTCGCTTGCTGGCGCGCGGATCCTTGGGCTATAAATGCCCCGGCAGCATGATGCTTCCGGGGAAGGGGCTCAGCTGTCCAACGCTCGACGGCTTTCACGTCGGCCGACACTACTCCAGCTGAAGGGATCCAAGCATGGCTGCAACTAAAGCTCCCGCTCGCAAAAAACCTGCTGCGAAGAAGCCCGCGGCGCGCAAGACCGCTGCATCCAAGACCACTGCCAAGAAGGCTCCGGCGAAGGCTGCAGCAGCCAAGCCGGCGGTCAAGGACAAGATGACGAAGACCGGCATTCTCTCGGAAATTTCCACCGCTACCGGACTCTCGCGCAAGCAGGTCGGCGAGGTGATGGACGAACTCGAGAGCATCATCGAGCGCCACGTGAAGAAGCGCGGACCGGGCGAGTTCAGCCTGCCCGGGCTGCTCAAGATCAAGACCGTCAAGAAGCCTGCACAGCGCGCCCGCAAAGGTGTCCCCAACCCATTCAAGCCCGGCGAGACCATGGATGTTCCGGCCAAGCCGGCATCGGTTCGGGTACGGGTGACTCCGCTGAAGAAACTGAAGGAAATGGCGCAGTAAGCGACGCGATCGGTGTCGGGGGTCACCCCCGCACCCGCGCTCTGCCCACACCCGGCGCCCGGAACCCGCAAAGGTTCCGGGCGTTCTTTTTGAGATCTGCAATACTTCCTGCAGGACACACCACGTGCCTTGCATCGTCCAATCGCTCCATCACGGATCCAGCGACCCATGCGCCTGTCCCAGTATCTGCTCTCGACCCTGAAGGAAGATCCCGCGGATGCGGAGATTCCGAGCCATCGGCTGATGCTGCGCGCGGGTCTGATCCGTCGCGTCGCCGCCGGCATCTACACCTGGCTGCCCATCGGGCTGCGGGTGGTGCGCCGGATCGAGGCCATCCTGCGGGAGGAACTCGATCGGGCCGGCGCCCAGGAAATCCTGATGCCCGCGGTGCAGCCGGCTGAGCTGTGGGAGGAAAGCGATCGCTGGGATGCCTATGGCCACCTGCTGCTCAGGTTCGAAGACCGGCAGGGGCGCCGGTTCTGCTTTGGACCCACCCACGAAGAGGTGGTGACGGACCTGATCCGCTCGGAGCTGAAGAGCTATCGTCAGCTGCCGCTGAACGTCTATCAGATCCAGACCAAGTTCCGCGACGAGATCCGGCCCCGCTTCGGCGTCATGCGGGCGCGGGAGTTCGTGATGAAGGACGCCTACTCCTTCCATCTGGACGCGGCCTGCCTGGACGAGACGTATCAGGCCATGCACGCCTGCTACACCCGGGTTCTGGAACGCATCGGTCTCGAATTCCGCCCGGTGCTCGCGGATACGGGTGAGATAGGCGGCGCGGAGTCCCATGAGTTCCATGTGCTCGCCGATGCGGGTGAGGATCGCATCGCCATCAGTGACAGCGGTGCCTATGCGGCCAACGTCGAACTGGCCACGACGTTGCCGGGGCCGGAAGTGGAGCCCTCTGGCGCGGAACGCAAGAAGGTGGCGACGCCGAACGCGCACACCATCGATGACGTGGCGGCGTTGCTGAAGGTGCCGGTTACGACCACCGTGAAGACGCTGCTGGTAGCCGGGCACGACGGTCCGGTGGCGCTGGTGCTGCGCGGGGATCATGAACTGAACGAGATCAAGGCGGCTGGGTTGCCGGACGTCGAGAGTCCGCTGCAGTTCATCCCGGCGGCGAGCATCGACGGCGTGGCCGGCTGCGGGCCCGGCAGCATCGGACCGGTGGGCCTCAATGTGACCGTCATCGTCGATCATGCGGCTGCGGCCATGCCGGAGTTCGTCTGCGGCGCGAACGAGGACGGCTTCCATCTGACCGGCGTGAACTGGGCCCGGGATACACCCATCGACGGTAAGCGGGTGCGCACGGCGGATCTGCGCAATGTGGTGGAGGGCGATCCGAGCCCGGACGGCCAGGGCAAACTGACGATACGGCGCGGGATCGAGGTGGGCCACATTTTCAAGCTCGGCAGCAAGTACTCCGAGGCCATGAACGCGCGGGTGCAGGATCAGGACGGCAACAGCGCGCCGCTGATCATGGGTTGCTACGGCTTCGGCGTGACCCGTCTCGTGGGTGCCGTCATCGAACAGTGCCACGACGAGCGGGGCATCATCTGGCCGGACGCCATCGCGCCGTTCCAGCTCGTGATCGTGCCGCTGAACCATCTGCGTTCGGAGCGGGTGCGGGAGGTGGCGGAGAAGCTGTATCGGGACTGCCGGGAGGCGGGCATCGAGGTGCTGATCGATGATCGTGACGAGCGCCCCGGGGTGAAGTTCGCGGATCTCGAGCTCATCGGTATTCCCCATCGGATCGTCGTCGGCGACCGTGCGCTGGAGGCAGACGAGGTGGAGTATCGGGGTCGTCAGGATGCGGAGGCGCGGCGGGTGCCGCTGGCTGAGGTGGCGGGCTTCCTGAAACAGGTGCTGGCGCCGTGATGCGTCTGCTCGCCGTGCTCGGGCTGCTGCTGGCGCTGATCGGCTTGCAGCCCGTGGTGCTGGCAGCAAATGCGGAGCTGGATGAGGACGAACGGCGCGCGATCCGCGCCGAACTGGCGGTGGTGCTGAGTTCAAGCAACGACGCTCTGGATCGCTTCGATCTGGAGGTGTGGCTGACGACGGTGGAGCCGCGGCTGGCACGCTTTCTGCGCAACGAGGATGCGCGCCTCGAGCTGCTTGCTACGGTGTGGGAGGAAGCGGCCCGGCACGACATCGATCCGGAGTTGGCGATGGCGGTGATGGAGGTGGAGAGCAGCTTCAATCGCTATGCGCTGTCCACTGCGGGGGCGCAGGGGCTGATGCAGGTGATGCCGTTCTGGAAGAACGAGATCGGACGGCCGGAAGACAACCTCATGGATCCGCAGACGAACATCCGCTATGGAATGACGATTCTTGCGCACTATCTGCAGCGCGAGTCCGGGGACACGGTGCGGGCGCTGACGCGGTATCACGGCAACATTCGTGACTTCAGCTA
>SKUB01000336.1 GCA_007122315.1 Pseudomonadales bacterium
CCCGAGATGGCGATGCAACGGACCGTTCAAGCAGTCGCTGTATTCGGCCATTCTCTTTCGATAACCGTTCCGTAACCGGGGTGCGGGAGGCCCTACCTGTCAACCTCCCCTCCAACAGTCAGTCCTATGCGGCCTTCAGCAGCGCTTCTCGATTGGCTAGGTATTCATCGTACGTGCCCGGATGATCCACGATTCTGCGGTTCGTGATTTCGAGGACCCGCGTCGCCAGGGAGGATACGAACTCCCGATCGTGGCTGACGAAGATGATGGTCCCGGGAAAAGCCGACAGCGCCTTGTTCAACGACTCGATCGCTTCCATGTCCAGGTGGTTGGTGGGCTCATCCATGATCAGCACGTTGATGTCCATCATCATCAGCTTGCCGAACAGCAGCCGGTTCTTCTCACCACCGGAACAGACCCGGGCCTTCTTGTTGATGTCGTCCGCGGTGAACAGCAGCTGACCCAGCATGCCGCGCACCATGAGATCGTCATGCCTGGGCTGCCGCCACTGGGACATCCAGTCGAACAGGTTCAGGTCGTTGGCGAACTCGGCGCTGCTGTCCTGAGGGCAGTAGCCCACCTGTGCGTTCTCCGCCCACTTCACCGTGCCTCGAGCGGCCTTCAGGTCGCCCGTCAGGCAGCGCAGGAAGGTGGTCTTGCCGGCACCGTTCTCGCCGATGACGGCCAGTCGACTGCCCGCTTCCAGGATCAGGTCGCCACCTTCGAACAGCGTACCGCCGTCGAAGCCGTGGGACAGACCTTCGAGTTCCAGGCACTGCCGGTGCAGCTTCCTGCTCTGCTTGAAGACGATGTGCGGTCTCACCCGACTGGACGGCTTGACCTCGTCGAGGGTGATCTTCTCCATCTTCCTGGCCCGGGAAGTGGCCTGCTTGGCCTTCGAGGCATTGGCCGAAAAGCGGTTCACGAAGGCCTGCAGATCTTCGAGTTCGGCGCTCTTCTTCGCGTTCGAGGTCTCGAGCTGCTGCTGGATCAGTGTGGAGGCCGCCACGAAGGCCTCGTAGTTGCCCGGATAGATGCGCAGCTCGCCGTAGTCGATGTCTGCCATGTGGGTGCAGACAGCGTTCAGGAAATGGCGGTCGTGGGAAATGATGATCATGGTGCTCTTGCGCTGGTTGAGCACCGTCTCGAGCCAGCTGATCGTGTGGATATCCAGGTTGTTGGTGGGCTCGTCGAGCAGCAGCACGTCCGGATCGGCAAACAGCGCCTGGGCCAGCAGCACCCGCAGTTTGGTGCCAGGCGCCACCTGCCGCATCGAACCGAAGTGCAACGCCTCCTCGATCCCGGCTTCCAGCAGGATGTCTCCGGCACGGCTCTCTGCGGTGTAGCCGTCGAGTTCGGCGAAAGCCGCTTCGAGTTCCGCCACGCGCATGCCGTCCGCTTCGGACATCTCAGCCTGGCCGTAGATGCGGTCGCGCTCCTGCTTCACCTTCCACAGCTCGGCGTCGCCCATGATCACCGTGTCGACCACGCTGTAGGCGTCGAACGCGTACTGATCCTGGCTCAAGGTGCCCAGCTTGCACCCGGGTGCCAGGGACACGTTGCCGGCGGTCGGGGTCAGTTCGCCGCTCAGGATCTTCATCAGCGTCGACTTGCCGCAGCCGTTCGCCCCGATCAGTCCATAGCGGTTGCCACCGTCGAACTTCGCGGAAATGTTCTCGAACAACGGCTTGGCGCCGAACTGCATGGTGATATTCGCGGTGGTGATCAACTTCGGATTCCTGCTGCCTGCGACGCGGGGGTCACGGTTGGGCGTGGCGCAGAGAGGCGCCCCGCTTTGCGGGCGCGGAGTATGGCGACTCCAGCGGTTCGACTCAATGGCCCGCAGTCAGGAATGGCGGTCCGCTTATCGCTGATCCGCGAGCGACGTGCGAGCCGGCAGCCATCCTGATAGGTTCTTCGCTTCAAGGCGCCGTCTCGATCCAGGGAGCGGACATGAAACGACGGGAATTCCTTCGAACGAGCGCCGTCGCGACATCAGGGCTGGTTTTGTCATGGGCCTGGGCGCTGGCATCGAGCACGCGCAAGCGGGTGGTGGTTCTGGGTGCCGGGCTTGCCGGACTGACCGCGGCCTGGGAGCTGGTTCAGGCGGGGCACGAGGTCGTGGTGCTCGAAGCGCAGACGCGTCCATGCGGCCGGGTTCTGACGCTACGGGAAGGCTTTGCTCCAGGGCTTTCCGCGGAAGCGGGGGCGATGTTTTTCACGGATCGCTTTCGGCATCTCATGCGCCTGGTGCAGCATGTTGAGATTCCCTACCAGTCCATCTTCGCCCCCAGTCTCCCCCTATGCCCGCGGCGATGCCCTCTTTCATCTGCAGGGCCGACGTCTGCGCGTCACTCCGGAGGGCGACGTGGACTGGCCCTACGAATTGACTGACGAGGAACGGAAACTCGGTCCCTTCGGCATCGTGAACAAGTACTTGCTGTCGGCTTTTGCCGGCATGGACGACCCGGTGGCGGCCGGTGCGCTGCCGGAGTGGCTGCGTGAGCAGGATGACAAGACCCTGCTCGAGTTCGCTGCAAGGCGCGGTGCCTCGCCGAGTGCGCAGGAGATGATTCGCCACGGGAACTGGTTTGGTGCCCGAAGCGACACCGCGTCCGCAGCCTCGACCCTGACAGCAGATCTTGCTCCGACCCATGACACAGCACCCCTGGCCTTCGTGGGCGGGTCCGGGCGACGGCAGGATCGGGTGATTGCGGACCAGGTCGTGTGTGCCATTCCGTTCCCGGTCCTGCGTCACATCGAGGCGGCGCCCGCGCTCTCGCCCGCCACGCAGACGGTGGTGAACGGTCTCGAGTACCTCTCCGTCACCCGTGTGTTTCTGCAGATGCGCCAGCGCTTCTGGGAGAACGGAGGCGTGGCGGGGAACGCCTCGACCGACCTTGCGATCGGCGAATTGCAAAAGCAGCCCCTCATTCGTACCCACGCGCAGGGCGACCGGGCCATCCTCGAGGCGCATGCCCGTTGGGCCGGGGAACCCCTGCGCTGGAAGGCATGGCAGAGGATGAACGTCTGCGTTACGTCCTCGAGGAGATGGACAAGGCGCATCCGGGCGTCGGCCGGCACTACGAAGGGGGGCAGTGGAAGAGCTGGCAGGCTGACCGCTGGCCACGTGGTGCGTACTCGCTTTATCGTCCAGGCCAGATCAGCAGCTGGAGGCCTGCGGCCTCGCGGCAGGAAGGACGCATCCACTTCGCCGGCGAGCATACGTCCATCTTCAACACCTCCATGGAGGGGGCGATCGAGTCAGGTGTGCGCGCGGCGCGTGAGATCGAAGCGGGCTAAGTGAAGCCAGACCCAACCCGATCGTTCACCGGCCCGGCAGGGAGATTCGTCATGACCCACCCTTTCACACCCCGCATCGGTGCCGTGTTCAGCGCCGACATTGCCGTCCCCGAGCATGAGCGGGAGGTCCGTTTCTACGCCCGCGTGCTGGGCACGGGCGACCGCCCGCTGTGGCGGGAGGATCTGATGAACACCCGGGGAACACCCATCATCGGCCTGGGTGAACGGATCCAGGAATACGCCGAACTCCCGCTGCAATGGATGCCCCACGTGCAGGTCGACGACGTGGCCACCAGCGTAGAGCGAAGCGTCGAGCTCGGCGGGCGTGTGCTGATGCATGACAAGGATGAGCACGGCGCGAGTCTGTGGGCCGTCCTGCTCGACCCGAACGGGGCGGCCTTCGGGGTCATTCCGGTGATCCCCGAAGCCATGATGCCGGACGCCGTCGGCGCGGAGGACGAAGCGACGCCGAGCGGCCACATTGCCTGGCTGGACCTCACGGTCCCGAACGCTGTCGAGACCCGGGATTTCTATCGTCAGGTCATCGGCTGGGCGGTGCAGGAGGTCGAGATGACCGACGAAGGGGTCCGCTACACCGACTTCAACATGCTGGCGGAAGATGGCGCCCCGGCAGCCGGTGTCTGTTGCGCGCGCGGCGTCAACCAGGGTCTGCCCCCGGTATGGATAATCTACCTGCCGGTGGGGGATCTCGCGGAGAGCTTGCGCCGCGTGGAGGCAGATGGCGGCAGGGTCATCAAGACGCTGCTCGACGAGGCCGGCGAGACTAGCTATGCGGCCATCGAAGACCCCGTCGGAGCGAGTCTGGTGTTGTTCCAGGCTTGATCGGTCGGTGTCTGGTCCCGTTTGCGCTCTCGATGCAGGAAGCGCTGAGTTGCGACATCGAGGATGGCGCCAGTTCGAGTCCGGTCCGCGACCGTTGGTCGGGCCAGCACGGCTGGCACAAAATGAAACACGTTTCAACTTGATTGCGAGCTGTCGTCACGGCGATGATTCTGGCCATGAGCGGACTGCCGGGAGCCCAGCACCACCATGACCAGCGAGCGAGATCGACTGCACAACCTGTTTCCAGACCTCG
Source organism: Pseudomonadales bacterium (assembly GCA_007122315.1). Classification (GTDB taxonomy): domain Bacteria; phylum Pseudomonadota; class Gammaproteobacteria; order Pseudomonadales; family Azotimanducaceae; genus SLTB01. Next base: position 4,400 of record SKUB01000336.1, read on the forward strand.
ACTTCGATCCGGAAGCGCTGCGGGCGAAGTACCGGGCGGAGCGCGACAAGCGCCTGCGTGACGACGGCGAGGCCCAGTACGCCGAGGCCGCCGAGGCCCTCGCTCACTTCGCGGACGACGATCCCTACGCAACTCCCGAGCCCCGCGATCCCCTCACGCTGGAGATCGACGTGGCCGTGATCGGCGGCGGCTTCAGCGGCCTCATGGCTGCGGCCCGGCTCAAGGAGCGCGGCGTCACGAACTTCCGCCTCATCGAGGCCGGTGGCGATTTCGGCGGTACCTGGTACTGGAACCGCTATCCCGGTGCCCAGTGCGACATCGAGTCCTACTGCTACCTGCCGCTGCTGGAGGAGACCGGCTACATGCCGAAGGAGAAGTACTCCTTCGCGCCGGAGATCTTCGAGCACACCCGCCGCGTCGGCGAGTATTTCGGCCTTTACGACAACGCCCTGTTCCAGACCCGGGTCCGCGAGGTGCGCTGGCTAGAGGAGGAGGCACGCTGGCTCGTCACCACCAACCGGGGCGATGACATCCGCGCGCGTTTCGTGATCCAGGCCACAGGGCCGGCGAACCGCCCCAAGCTGCCGAACATCCCCGGCATCTCCGACTTCAAGGGCCATTCATTTCACACTTCGCGCTGGGACTACGCGTACACCGGCGGCAACCATGAGGGCGACCTGACGAAGCTGGGCGACAAGCGCGTGGCGGTGATCGGCACCGGCGCGACAGCGATTCAGTGCGTGCCGTTCCTGGGCCGTCACGCGCAGGAGTTGTTCGTCTTTCAGCGCACTCCGTCCTCGGTGGATCTGCGCGGCAACAAGGCCACGGATCCGGACTGGTACGCGAAGCTCGAGCCGGGCTGGCAGCGGGAACGGCGCGAAAATTTCGCCGCCACGCTGCTCGGTCAGAACTTCGGCGAGGATCTGGTCGCCGACGGCTGGACCGACATCGCACGGCGAATCGGCATCGGCCTCGTCAACCGGCGGCCGGAGCAGGGTGATCTGGACATGGATGAGGTCGCGCTGCGCGCCGAGATCGCCGACTTCCAGAAGATGAACGAGATTCGCGCCCGGGTGGACGAGTACGTCTCCGACGAAGAGAAGGCCGAGGCGCTGAAGCCCTGGTATCGGCAGTTCTGCAAACGGCCGACCTTCAACGACGAGTACCTGGCCACCTTCGATCGCGACAACGTGCACCTGGTGGACGTGTCCGAGGCGAAGGGCGTGGAGCGCATCACCGAACGCGGCGTGGTCGCCAACGGCGTCGAGTACGAGGTGGACTGCATCGTCTTCGCTACCGGCTTCGAGATCACCACCTCCGCCCACCGCCGAGTCGACTTCGACACCATCGGCCGGGACGGTCTGTCGCTGTACG
>SKUB01000382.1 GCA_007122315.1 Pseudomonadales bacterium
GCCGTCGGACCCCTGACGGCCGCAGTGCACGCCCGCTCAGGTCAACGTTTGATCTGGCTGCGCACCAGCTTGAGCATCTTGTCACCCCAGGGCGGCGTGATACCCACCATGCCCGCCAGATCCAGGCCGGTCTGCCGGTAGACGGATTTGCGGTGACTGAAAGTCTGGAAACCATCCCGACCGTGATACGCACCCATGCCGCTCGGACCGACGCCTCCGAAGGGCAGATCCTCCTGCGCCACGTGCATGATGACGTCGTTGACGGTGACTCCGCCGGACGTGGTCCGGGACAGCACCTTGCGCTGTTCGTCGGCATCGGAACCGAAATAATAGAGCCCCAGCGGACGCGGGTGGTCATTCACGTAGGCGATGGTCTCCTCCACCTTGTTGTAACCCTTCACCGGCAGCAGCGGCCCGAAAATCTCCTCCTGCATGACCTGCATCTCCTCGCTGGGATCGAGAATCAGCGTCGGTGGCATTTTGCGGTTCGGTTGCTGGCGGAAGTCCTCGTTGGCGGGATTGATCTCGGTCACCGTGGCGCCCTTGGCGCGCGCATCCTCGATGTACCCGGACAGCCGATCGTAATGACGCTCGTTGATAATCGACGTGTAATCCGGATTGTCGAGCAATGTCGGGAACATCTTCGCGACAGAGCGCCGTGAGGACTCGACAAAGGCCTCCACCCGATCATCCGGAACCATGACGTAGTCCGGTGCGAGGCAGATCTGTCCGGCATTGAGCATCTTGCCCATCATGAGACGATCCGTGGCCTTCTGCAGGTCCGCGCTGCGACCGAGAATGACCGGTGACTTGCCACCGAGCTCGAGCGTAACGGGCACCAGATTGTCAGCGGCGGCGCGCATCACGTGCCGGGCCACACTGGTGGCGCCGGTAAACAGCAGATGATCGAAAGGCAGGGACGCGAACGCAGCACCGGTGTCGGGGCCACCGGTGACCACGGCCACTTCGTCGTCATCGAACGCCGCATGAAACAGCTCGCGCATCAGTTCTGATGTCAGGGGCGTGAATTCAGAGGGTTTGATCATGCAACGGTTGCCCGCTGCGAAAATCCCGGCCAACGGTCCGAACGTCAGTTGCACCGGGAAATTCCACGGGCTGATCACCCCGACCACGCCCAGCGGCTGATGTTCGATCCAGGCGCGAGCGCCGAGCAACCCGAAGGGCATTTCAGCCCGCCGCTTCTCCGGCTTCATCCACTTTTCGAGATGCTTGCGCGCATGTTTCAGCGGTCCGACGGACCCGGCGATGTCCGTGAACATGGACTGATGCACCGAGCGATGCCCGAAGTCCTGGCGCATGGCTTCCGCCAGCGCATCCCCGTGATCCACCAGAATGCCGATGGCCCGATCGATACGTTCACGGCGCGTGGCGGCACTCACTTCACCCTCGGCGAGCTGGGCCTGCCGCTGCCGCTCCAGTAGCGTCAGCATGGCATCACGGGACATGTCGTTATGGGTCTCGATGGTCATGGCGCATTTGTCCTTTGCGGTCGCTCATCGACCGGTGCAGTCTACCGCGCTCCCGCCTGCCTCTGCATAACCGGAATCAAACGACCGGCGGCTCGGCGTCGGACAGTTCCTCGAGCAGGTCGGACTGGAAGTCTTCGAGGCCACGGGCCACCTCGCCGAGCGCGTCGAAGCGCGCAATGTGGAACAGCGCCTCGCCCTCGTTCACCAGCGGGATGTTGTTACGTCCGACGAGTACGCCGGCCGCGGGCGCAACGATGTCTATCTCACCTTCGCCTTCTGGCGAACCGATCACGCCGAGCAGATCGCCCTTGCGCACGTGTGCACCGAGCGCCACGTGGGTACGAAACACCCCGTCCTGCTCGGCGCGCACCCACTGCGACGAACGAGCAATGACAGGCTCCCACTGCTGCGACCCTGATTCACGCCGGGAGGCCGGAAGCATGCCCAGATGACGCAGCACACTCAGACATCCCCGCACTCCGGCGCGAATGCACTGCTCCTCGAAACGCAGCGCTTCTCCGGCCTCGTAGACGATGGCCGGCACGCCGCGAGTGCCCGCGATATGGCGCAGGGACCCATCGAGGGGCGGCGAGCCGAGGATCACCGGCAGACCAAATGCCCGCGCCATGTCCGCGACAGCCTCATCATCCACGTCGCCACGGATCTGCGGCAGGTTGGAGCGATGGATCGCTCCCGTATGCAGGTCGACCAGGTGGGTGCAGTGAGCAAGCACTTCGCGGGTGAACAGGCCGGCGATCCGTGCGCCCAATGACCCGCGGTCGCTGCCTGGAAAGCAGCGATTGAGATCGCGGCGGTCGGGCAGGTAACGCGACCGATGAATGAACCCGAATACATTCACTACCGGTGCCGCGACCAGAGTGCCGCGCAAGCGTCTGATGGCCCGATGCTTGAGCACCCGCCGGATGATCTCGACGCCGTTGAGTTCATCCCCATGGATGGCAGCTGTCAGCAGCAGGACAGGTCCGTCCCGGCGCCCGTGGACGACCTGAAGCGGAATGTTGAGCTGGGTGTGCGTGTAGAGCTGGGCCGCAGGCAGTTCGGTGGCACCCCGCTCGCCCGGCGCCACCTCCAGATCACAAATGCGGAACGAGGAACGGCGCTGCGCCAAGGTGTCAGCCCTGACCACGGGTTTTGGTGCGGTTCGGCTTGGCCTCGCGTTCGATGAACTCGATGATCATGCCCGCCACATCCTGCCCGGTCGCCTGCTCGATACCGCCGAGGCCGGGCGACGAATTCACTTCGAGTACCAGCGGACCGTGATTGGAGCGGAGGATATCGACGCCGGCCACGTTCAGGCCCATGGCCCGTGCTGCGCCAATCGCCGAGCGGCGCTCCGCGGACGTGACCTTGACGACCTCGGCGCTGCCACCGCGGTGCAGATTGGAACGGAACTCGCCCGGGGCGCCCTGCCGCTTCATGGCCGCCACCACCTTGTCACCGACGACCAGACAGCGGATGTCCGCGCCCCCGGCCTCGCGGATGAACTCCTGCACCATGATGTTCACGTTCAGGCCCATGAAGGCCTCGATCACGCTCTTCGCCGCCTGCTTCGTCTCCGCGAGCACGACGCCGATACCCTGAGTGCCCTCCAGCAGCTTGATGACCAGCGGCGCCCCACCCACCATGTCGATGAGGTCCGGGATGTCGTCAGGGGAGTGGGCGAAGCCGGTGACCGGCAGACCCATGCCTTTGCGCGCGAGGAGTTGCAGCGAACGCAGCTTGTCCCGTGCCCGGGTGATCGCCACCGATTCGTTGACGCTGAAAACGCCCATCATTTCGAACTGCCGCACCACGGCGGCGCCATAGAACGTGATCGATGCGCCGATGCGCGGAATCACCGCGTCGAAGCCCACCAGCTCCTGCCCCCTGAAGTGGATCGAAGGGCGGGCCGTGGCCATGTTCATGTAGCAGCGCAGGGTGTCGATCACCTGCACCTCATGACCACGCTGCTTCGCGGCCTCCGCCAGACGGCGGGTCGAATAGAGGCGTCCGTTGCGGGACAGAATCCCAATTTTCATGTGCGTGTCCGAGTCAGATAGGAGCGGGATGGATCAACCACGAAGCGGCCACGTATGGCCGTCCGGCCAAGCAACATGCGGAACAGCATGTCATCACGACTGGTGAGCGTCACTTCCGCGCGCCAGGCGTCGAGCCCGAGCTGCACCGTCGTTGCGATGACGAAGCGACGCTCGGAATGGCCTCCGGAATCGCGCACGTCGCGCTCGTCCACGACCGCAGCTTCGCACATCACCTCCCGCACTGCATCGCGCTGCCGCGGATGCAGGCGGAATCGTACCCATGGGACTCCGTCTCGCTCGAAAGGAAGCAGCTCGAAAGCATGCAGGGCAGACGTGCGGGCACCGGTGTCCACCTTGGCCTTGATCCGGGGGATGCCGAGCTCTGGCAGGGCCACCCACTCGCGCCAGCCGATGGCTTGCAGCGGCGCGCCCTCAACCATGCGCTGAAGGCTCCACGGCGGGCTTCAATCCGCCCTCATCCGCTCCCGTTGCGGGCGGCGAAACGGTAATGCGGCGATACGGGATGTCGATTCCCGCAGCCATCAGCGCCTGCTGCACCTCCTGGGTCAGCGACGTCCGCAGGACGAAGAACTGCTCTCGCGCTGACCAGACTGAAAACTGCACGCCGATACCCCACTCCTCGTAGCCCAGCAGCAGGAACAGCGGCTTGGGCTCCTGCAGTGCGACCTGGTTGTGGTCCGATGTGGCGCGCAGAACCTTCTCGAGCTTCTTGAGATCCTCGCGGAAGTCCACCGTCAGCTTCAGATCGAAGCGCCGGATCGGGAATCGGGACAGCGTGCGCACACGGTCTCTCAGAATGGATTCATTGGGAATGCGCACGAAGATGTTGTCGAAGGTACGCAGTTTCACTGACAGAGCGTCGATGGACAGCACTTCACCTGTGACATCACCGACGGTGATCATGTCGCCCACTGCAAATGGCTTCTCGCCCAGCAGGAAGAGGCCGCTGATCAGATTCGATGCCGACGTCTGGGACGCGAAGCCGATGGCCACGGTTAGAATACCGGCCGCACCGAGCAGCAAGCCGAGATTGAATCCGAGCTGGTGCAGCGCGGTGACCACCACCAGACCGGTCAGGGACCAGAACACGCCCTTGCGGGCCAGCATCGCCAGCTGCCTGTCACCCCGCGCCAGAATGGCTCTTTCCAATGCGCGCGCCGCGAACCGCGCCAGGGTGATCCCCAGCACGAACACCAGCAGCGCCTGACCGGCGGCCAGCACGTGATCGAATCCAACCACAAAGGTGCCGACCTCCATCAGAACAGGTTCCCGTAAAAGCGGCCGAGGATGCTGGTGCTCCCGCTGTGGCGCCGCTTGCCCTGCTCCGCCCACGGTCCAGGTTCGACCGGAGGGTCATCACCGATCCTGATGTCGCCGACTTTGCCGTCTTCATCCCGGCGAGTGGAGAGACTGGACGTCCACAGGCGGCCATCCGTGGATACGAACAACGGCAGCTGAGGCACCGGCAGGACGACACGATCGAGCGCCCAGCCGTCCTTGGCCCGGTTTTCGAGCCGCAGCGGCGAAACGGCCCGCCAGGGTCGCAGCGGAACATCCTGCGCACTGGTTCGGCAGTGGGTTCGCGCCGCATAGCACAGCGCACCTTCGATGGTGGACGAACCGAACCAGGTCTGCGGCGGGCGCATCAAAGGCAGTTCACACAGCACCACCCCGTCAGCGCCCGCCTGCAGCTCGATCCACAGCGGCGTGCCCACGTACAACGTGACGCTGGCCTCGGATGCGATGTTGAAGGGCATGCGGGGACGGCTCACCACGGCCCGGTCAGCAAGTCGGGGCACCAGGGTCAGGGTGTCATCCAATCCCGGGGCCTTGTATTGGACCACGTCGGACCGGACGTTTTCCGGCATCCAGGCAATCTCGCGGGCAATCTCCAGCGGCGGGTCCTCGACCTCGTCGCGAGCGTGTTCGAAGGACTGCACCAGCCAGCCATCGTCGCGGCGCGCCACGAACAGGTCGAGTGCACCGATCCGCCAGTAGCGGGCTTCGTCGACGGGAATGTCATAGCTGCCCCACCAGGTCCACTCCTGCGCCACGAGTCATCGATCCTTCAGCAGCTGACGGCCCACCAGACCGCCAAGCGTACGCACGACCCAGCGCGGTTGCACCTGAGACCAGAACGTCCCGATCCGATTCGCGATGCCCGGAACGCGAACCGCTTCACCGCGCATGCAGGCCCGATAACCCTCGCGGGCGACACTGCCTACGCTGGACAGCAGCAGCGGCGGAACATGAGGCATATTGGGATTGAGCTGGCTCACCTTCTGCGCCATGTCGGTATCCGTGACCCCAGGGCACAGCGCCGTGACGCTGACCCCGCTGCCTCGAACCTCCTCGTTCAGCGCCTCGGACAGAGACAGCACGTAGGCCTTGGTGGCCGCATAGGCGGCGATGCCGGGGACCGGCTGAAAGCCAGCCACCGAGGCCACATTGAGTATGCGCCCGTAGCCACGCTCCACCATGGGCCCGAGAAAGACGTGGGTGAGCTGTGTCAGCGAGGCCACGTTGAGTTGCACCATCCGGTGCAGATCGTCCGGGTCGGCGTGTCTGAAAGCGCCAGCTTCGAGCACCCCGGCATTGTTCACCAGGATGTCCACCTGCAGGTCACGCTGGCGAACCGCCAGCGCCAGTTCCCCCGCTGATCGGCGCTTGGACAGATTCATGGGAATGTGGATCGCCCGCACGCCGTGTCGCCCGCTGAGTTCGAAAGCCAGTTCGCGCAGCTTGTCGACGCTGCGCGCCACCAGGATCAGATCGTGGCCGTGGGCTGCGAACTCCGCCGCCAGCGCGCGACCGATGCCTGCCGACGCTCCAGTGATGAGTACTGTCTTGCCTTCCATTCGCTGTTGCCTCCCGGGATGGTTCGCACGCGGCGCCGCTTTCGGACCGGTGCCTGTGCTATTCAGCGGCCCTTCAGCGGTGCATTCTATTGTGCGACGCAATATGACGCGAAGACTATCGAGGTTGTCGAAGCATCATGATCCGATCACGCGCCACGCTGATGCCGTGGCTTCTCATCCTGGGCCTGCTCGCCAGCTGCGTCGAGAATCCAGTGACGGGTGCCCGCGAATTCGGCTTCATCGGCACCGGAGACGAAATCGCGATCGGCAGTCAGTACTACGCGCCTACCGTGCAGTCCCAGGGGGGCACGTACCAGCTCGAACCCGCCCTAAGCGAGTACGTGGCTGGCGTCACCCATCGGCTGGCGGCGGTCAGCGATCGCCCCCTGCCCTATGAAATGGTCGTGATCAATTCATCAGTGCCCAATGCCTGGGCGCTGCCCGGCGGCAAGATGGCCATCAACCGCGGACTGCTGCTGGAGTTGGACAACGAAGCAGAGCTCGCCGCCGTCGTCGGCCATGAGATCGTGCATGCCGCAGCCCGTCATGGCGCGCGCGCCATGGAACGGGGCATGCTGCTGGAAGGTGCCGTGCTCGCCGCCGCCATCGCAGCCGGAGATTCCGGGTACGCACCGTTCGTAGTCGGCGGTGCCCAGCTCGGCGCCGGGTTGATTTCCCTCGGCTACAGTCGGGAAGCGGAACGGGAAGCGGATCTCTACGGCATGCACATGATGCAGCGGGCCGGCTACGATCCGGCCGCTGCCATCGGTCTTCAGGAGACCTTCGTCCGCCTCGCTGGCGAGCGCCGCAGCAACTGGTTGACGGGGCTTTTCGCCAGTCACCCGCCTTCGACTGAGCGGGTCGCCAACAACCGCGCCACTGCGGAGCGCCTGGGCGCCAACGGCGAACTCGGTAGAGAACGTTACCAGCAGGCCATTGCGGACCTGCGCGGTCGTCAGGGCGCTTTCGAAGCTGCGGACGCCGCCCGGAGCGCCCTCACCAAACGTGACTTCGCCACCGCCGAACGCAAACTTGCCGAAGCCATCGAGATCGAGCCGCGGGAGGCGAGCTTTCACGGCCTGCTTGGCGACCTGCGCATGGGACAGAACCGCCCGGCGGAGGCCGAAGCCGCTTACAGCCAGGCGCTGGCTCGGGACGAGAGCTATTTCGCACACTGGCAGGGACGCGGCCTGGCCCGAATGAGACAAGGCCAGCGCGCTGGCGCTCGCAGCGATCTGGAGCGCGGCATCGCACTTCTGCCCACTGCGGTCGCCACCAACGCGCTCGGTCAGCTCGATCTTGCCGCAGGGCGCACAGCGCAGGCACGTCAATACCTCACCATGGCGGCGACATCAGCGGGTCCGGCGGCTGAAGAGGCGCGGCGCACCCTCGCCCGGCTCGATGTGCCCGCCGAGCCCGAACGTTTTCTCAGCAGCCGCTGGGCCGCAGACGACGCTGGTCGTCTGATTCTGGAGGTGACGAACCGCGCGCCGATCCCGGTGCATGGCGTGGTAGTGGAAGTGCAGCTGCGACGCGAGGACGGGCGCATCACGCGACGTCGCGTCAATGTGCCCGGTACCCTCGCCGCAGGCGCAGGCACCCGTTTCCACAGCGGCCTCACCCTGCCGGCAGATACCCCCCCGGCGGCAGTTGCCAGCCGCGTGATTGCAGCCCGTCCCGTCCCCTGACCGTCACCAGGACGATCACTCGAAGCGCCAGTGCCTTGACTCACCTGAACCGTGTTCGTCTAATGGCCCCTCGGCGGGCCGGGACGGTATCTTCCCAACGGCCACGCTTTGAGTTGCGGACAGGAGCCCCGTCGGTGCCTCACATTCTCGTCGTCGACGACGAAGAACTGATTCGAGGTCTACTCGAGCGCATCTTGAAGCGCGAGGGTTATGAGGTGACTTCGGTCGCCGACGGCCCCAGCTTCCGGGCTGCCATGGAATCAGGACGCATCGATCTGGTGCTGCTCGACGTTCGTCTGGGCAGGGATCATGGTTTCGATCTCGCCCGCGAGGCACGCGAGCGCTACAAGGCCCCTCTGATTTTCGTCACCGGCGATACCGACATGACCGACAAGGTCACCGGTCTCGAACTCGGCGCCGAGGACTACATCACGAAACCGTTCGACCAGCGCGAACTGCTGGCGCGGATCAAAGTCGTGCTCCGGCGGCGGCTGCCAGACAGCCAGGAGCAACGCGCGCTGGCCTTCTCCGGGTTCGTTCTCGACCTCGCCGGCCATGAGCTGCTCGGCCCGGATGGCGAAAACGTCGAACTCACGGGCATGGAACTGTCCATTCTCGCCTTTCTCGCCCAACGCCCACGCCAGGCCCTGAGCCGGGACGACATCTCCCAGGCCGTAAGCGGCCGCATCCGTGACCGCCGCGACCGCACCATCGACGTCGTCGTCTCCAAGCTGCGCCGTAAACTGGAGCTGGCCGGAGAGGGCAACCCGGACCTCATTCACACCGTCCGCGGCGTCGGCTACAAGTTCATGGCGGAAGTCGCGCCTGCCTGACAGCCCAGCCTATTTTTTTCGCCTGCCATTGAAACGCCATCCCGGCTCCCCCATTGAACGCTCGCCCTGGGACGCCTGGAGACGCGACCGCCATGACTGCCAAACAAATAATCTTCGCCGAAGAGGCCCGCCGCCGCCTTGGGCGGGGTGTCGACATCCTTGCCACCGCAGTGAAGGCCACCCTCGGCCCTCGCGGACGCAACGTCGTGCTGGACAAGAGCTGGGGCGCCCCCACGGTGACCAAGGACGGGGTGTCGGTAGCCAAGGAGATCGAGCTTGCGGATACCTTCGAGAACATGGGTGCCCAGCTGCTGAAACAGGTCGCCTCCAAGACCTCCGACGAGGCCGGAGACGGCACCACTACCGCCACGGTCCTCGCCCACGCCATCCTGCGCGAGGGTCTGAAGGCGGTGAGCGCAGGGATGGACCCCATGGACCTGAAGCGCGGCATCGACCGCGGCGTCACGGCCGTGACCTCTGCCCTCGAGAAGCTGTCGCAGCCCTGTGAGACAACCGCCACCATCGCCCAGGTCGGCATGGTCTCGGCGAACGGCGACGAGGCCATCGGCAATATCCTCGCCGAAGCCATGGACAAAGTCGGACGGGAAGGCGTGATCACCGTCGAGGATGGCAGCGGGCTCGAGGACGTCCTCGAAACCGTGGAGGGCATGCAGTTCGATCGCGGGTACCTGTCGCCCTATTTTCTCACCCATGCCGAGCGCCAGATGGCAGAGCTCGAAGACACGCTGGTTCTGCTCTGTGACAGGAAGATCTCGGCCATACGGGACCTGCTCCCCATTCTCGAAGCTGCAGCCAAGGCCGGGAAACCGCTCCTGGTGGTGGCGGAGGACGTCGAGAAGGAAGCCCTGGCCACCCTTGTGATCAACAAACTGCGGGGCATCCTCAAGGTGGTCGCCGTCAAAGCCCCCGGATTCGGTGATCGTCGCAAGGCCATGCTGCAGGACATGGCCGTACTCACCGGCGGTACGGTCATCTCCCAGGAAACCGGCTTGACCCTGGAGAAAGCCACCCTCGAACAGCTCGGACACGCCCAGCGCGTACAGGTCACCAAAGAGCACACGACCCTCATTGGCGGAGCAGGTGAGCCTGCTGCCATCAAGGGTCGCATCGAGCAGATCCGCCGCGAGATCGAGGACACGAGTTCAGACTACGACCGCGAGAAGCTGCAGGAGCGACTCGCGAAGCTCTCCGGCGGCGTCGCCGTGATCAAGGTCGGCGCCGGCTCGGAAATCGCCATGAAGGAGAAGAAAGCGCGCATCGAAGACGCCATGCATGCGACCCGCGCGGCCGTTCAGGAAGGCATTGTGCCCGGCGGCGGTGTAGCGCTGATTCGCGCTGCGAAGGCGCTTGATGACGTCAAGGGTGACAACCAGGACCAGGATACCGGGCTTCGTCTCCTGCGTCGGGCCCTGCACGAACCCCTGCGCCAGATCGTCAGGAATGCCGGCCTCGAGCCGGATGTGATCGTGCGCCAGGTGGCCGAAGGCAAGGACAGCTATGGCTACAATGCCGCGACCGGCGAATGGGGCGACATGATCGAGATGGGCATTCTCGATCCGACCAAAGTCACGCGCCTCGCCCTGCAGCACGCTGCAAGCGTGGTGAGCCTGATGATCACCACCGAAGCGATGATCAGCGAACTGCCGCGCAAGAAGAGCGACGGCCACAACCACGATCATGACCACATGGACTTCTGACGCAGCGAGGAGCGCTGCGGATACTCAGTGAAGGGCTACGGCGCGCCCAAGGCTGAAGCCCTGGGCGCGAACGGCGTCGACATGGCGCAACGCGTCAGCGCCGGACCTCACTTCGTCCCCAGCTTGCCACCGAGGCGCCCCACCTCGAGTTCGCCTTTCCGCGTCTGTCCGCCGATCTCCAGGAAGCGACGCATGTTGGCTTGAGCACCATCGGTGCGCAGAAGCTCCTGGAACTGATAGGCCTCCTCCACCAGCCCGTCGTGCAGGGGCAGCTCCGCTGCGTCCACCGACGCCTTGGCACGCCGTACGGCGTCCGCCGGGAAGGAAGCAATGCGCCGGGCCAGACGCGTGACGAACGGCTCGATCTCGCTGCGTTTGAAGATGCGATTGAGATAGCCCCATTCACTGGCCGTCTTCGCGTCGATGTCATCACCACCAAGGACAATCTCCAGCGCCCGACCCCGACCGAGCAGGCGCGGGAGGCGCTGCGTCCCTGTGCCTCCGGGCAGGATGCCGAGCGGCACTTCCATCTGACAGATCACAGTCCGATCCTTGACGCCGAAACGCATGTCACACGACAAGGCGAGTTCGCTGCCGCCACCGCCCACACGGCCCTCGATCTGACAGATCGTCGCTTTCGGCATGGTCCGGAAGCGCTCGCACATGACGTGGTAATCGTTGAGTTCGGCTTCGCGCTGGGCCGGCGTATCGACGGGTATGGAGAGAATCACCTCGACGTCGAAGTGCGCCAGGAAGAAATCCTTGTTTGCGCTCTTGAGCACCACGACCCGCACTTCATCGTCTGCCTCAGCTTCTGCGGCGAACAACGAAAGCTCACGGTAGAGGTCCGCCGTGATCAGATTGATCGGCGGGTTGTCCAGCGTCGCAAAACATACGCCTCGATCGATTTCGACCCGGATGAGCTGGTAGTCGTAGGCCACGGCATCCCCTCCTCGGCAGCGATCGCGCGCTGGCTGTGGTAGGTTCGAATGAGTTGCGGGAGTGTAGGATGGGGCAGCCGACCTCACAAGCGCGCGCGCTGGGAAGCAACGATCTGATCCTGTCGCATTTCTCCCTGCTCGGGCTGGAGGACTTCGAACGACGTGTCGCCGCGGCCGCGACTGCCGGCTTTACCGGCATCGGTCTGTTTCTCGGCGATTATCAGCTGCTGCGAGGACAGGGTCGCGACGATGCCTGGTTCGAACAGATCCTCGAACAGCATCAGCTCTGCCTCGCTGAGATCGAGGTCCTGATGGACTGGTGTCCGCTACAGGAGCGAGGTCGCCATCAGCTGGAACTGGCCTGCCATCTCGGCGAGCGTTTCGGTGCACGCCACGTAGCCGCCATCGGCCCCGTCGCCGGATCTGTTGCCGATGCCTCGAAGGCATTCGCCACGCTCTGCGACGCTGCTCGCGAAGTCGGCCTCGACGTTGCCCTGGAACATCTTCCGTTCACCAACATCGAGAGCCTGGCCGCAGCACTGGCCATCATCGAGGGTGCGGACCGCAGCAACGGTGGCCTGTGCCTGGACACCTGGCACCACTTCCGTGGCCGGGTGGAGTGGGACGTCCTGGCCGTACTGCCGGCAGAGCGGATCAAGAGTATCCAGCTCAACGATGGTCCGAGCGAGCCCGTGAGCGCGGACTACTATCGGGACACCGTGCGGCATCGCATGATCCCGGGGACTGGCAGCTTCGACCTGTCGCGTTTCCTGAAGAGTGTGCGGAGGCAGGGTTACGCAGGTCCTGTGTCGGTGGAGGTCCTGTCCGAGGACCTCTGGGAGCTGCCACCGGAACGGGTCTGCATGGAGCTCGCCGTGGCCACACGCGAACTGCTCACCGCGCAGACCTGATCAGCGCGGCTTGCTCAGGGTCTCGATGCTGGTGACCCGATTGTTGCGGAAACGCAGGAGCTGGCGGAAACGCTGGCGACCGAACTCGTAAACCCACTCCTCGGTGACCACCGCCAGCGGCATGTACTCCAGGTGCGGCAGGCCGCCGAGCTCCCTGACCCGGAAGGGATACTCCACCACCTGCTCCCGGAACAGCGGGTCGCCGCAGGCGGCCAGCACCTCCACCTTGTGATCGCCCTGACTGACGAGCCCGCCTGCACAGCGCAGGGCCAGGACACCCGCCGGCGCGAGAATGAGGAGCAGCAGCAACAGCGACCGCAACGTCGGTCGCCATACGTCTTGCAGGCACATGGGGTCAATCTCCCGCACACCAGCCGCATTGGCTACCATGGTGCCATGTGCGACACCCTCGTGGTCACCCCCGAAGCCTCCGCCACCGGCACCCTGCTGTTCGCCAAGAACTCGGACCGGGAGCGGAACGAAGCCCATCAGGTGCTGGCGCAGCCGCCCGGCCACCACCCGCCCCACGCCCGCGTCCAATGCACACGCATCCGGATACCGCAGGTACGGGAAACGCGCGGCGTGCTGCTCGCCAAGCCCTACTGGATCTGGGGCGCCGAGATGGGTGCGAACGACGCCGGCGTCGTGATCGGCAACGAGGCTCTGTTCACCCGCGCCGAAGCCGGATCCGACGCCCTGCTGGGCATGGACCTGCTGCGCCTGGCGCTCGAACGCTGTGAAACCGCGGCCGACGCGGTGGAGGTCATCACGGGCCTGCTGGAACGCCACGGTCAGGGTGGACTGGCCGCCGTGCACCGGGACCTGCGCTACGACAACGGCTTCATCGTCGCCGACCCGCGCGAGGCCTGGATCCTGGAAACGGCCGGCCGTCACTGGGTGACGCGCCGGGTGGACGGCTTCGCCGCCATCTCCAACGCACCGAGTATCGGTCGGGACTTCACCCGGGCCTCCGCAGACGCATTCGAGACGCCCCGCGCCCGCGGCTGGCTCGAACCCGGCGCGCCAGACGACTTCGCCCGAGCCTGGACGGACCCGGAGCCCACTGTGCGCAGCAACGGGCCAGGCCGCTGTAGCCGCTCCCTGGAGCTGCTCTCGGCCTGTCCGGGTCCGATCCGACCTGAGGATCTGCTGCGCATCCTGCGTGATCACGGCGGCGACGCGGACTGGCGACCCGACGACCTGACACGCCCATCGAGCCTGTGCATGCACGCCGCCCTCGACGACTGGCGCCCGAGCCAGACAACGGGTGCCATGCTGTCGGTGATGGATCCGATGCGCGCGACGCATTTCCTCACAGGCACAGCTGCGCCGTGCCTGTCACTGTTCCGCCCCGCCTGGATCGACGCGCTGCCGACGGGATTCGAACCGCTGCCTGGCGCCGAAGCGGACGCGAGCAGTCTGTTCTGGCGTCACGAACGCCTGCATCGCGCCGCGTTGGCGAACCTCCCTGCTTTCCTCGACATGGTGGCCGCCGAGCGCGATGCCACCGACGCGAACCGGCTCAGTCGCGCCCTCGCAATGCGCGATCAGACGCAGCTGCAGCGACAACAGGCGGCAGAAGAAATGTTCGAGGAGGCCGAACGGCAACTCGAGGATTGGCGCCACCGGCTGCCGCACCTGCCTCCTGCAGCCGACCAGGATCCAGAGTGGCGGGAAACCTGGGCGCGGCACAATGAGCGCTGCGGGTTGTGAGCGCAACTCGGCGTCAATCTCTCGACGTACCTTCGTCGATGGCTTCCTCCGAGCCGCCGTGCCGGTTCGCCGTCAGAGCCAGAGCAGCCTGTCGGTCATGATGCCTCCTTGTTCACACCATGGTTGACGCCTGCATCCCTGGTCCAGACTGGAGCCGGGACGTCAGGACGAGAAGCGCAGCGACGGCTCTGCACTGGAGTGCGCGCTACTGCGAAGCCCCCATAGCGACAAGCCGACCGCAAGCAGCGACGTGATCGCCACGGAGCCCAGCAGGAACGTGACGGTCATCTCCGTCACCGCTGCGCCTTCCACCCCTGCAGCAGCAATCGGAGTCATTCTCCCCGCCCCGAACACAGCGCCCACCAGACAGCCCAGCCAGTTGGCATAACTCGAGTAGATCCAGGACCATTTCATCCAATTGCGTTGCCTGTCCGTAAGGCTGAACTGTTGCCATATCGCCCCCAGCGCCAGCAGCAGCACACCGCTCAGCATACCGATGGTGTGAGCGGACAGCCCCAGTCTCGGGACCGCCATGGCCGGCAGGAAGAACGCACCCAATAGCGCCAGAAGCATCAACACGAACGCGTAACGAAACAGACTGATGTTCATCATCGACTTCCCTCTCCAACCGCCCCCCAGCGGGCACCGCGAAGTGTGCCTCCGACCTTCCGAATTCCGCTACAGCCCCGCCGAAAGACTGCTTCAGGGTTTGGCTGCGACGTTTCGAACCTCGACTGCGCTGGTGTGTGTGGTATCGAACAGATGATGCTGATGATCGAACCTTACAGTCGAACGTGAAAGCCATGTCCTCCCGTCCCGAGTGACCCTCGAACGGCCAGGCGATACAGCCAACGAGCTGAGTCGAAGCGTACCGATCGCGCATGCGAAACGGTGATTTCACAGCTCGCAACGTCAAGCAGGACGGCTTCGATAGCACTTCATCCAAGGGCTCGCTACCGGTGCCTCGAACACTCGTCGCCTGGAGGTTGGTCCCATGAGCCTTTTGCATCGCGTTCTGCTCCTGAGCGTAGCATTGCTGCTCTGCCTCAACCCTGGACTCTTCGCAGCTGATGGGCCATCTCAGGAACGATCGAATCACTCCCCCCTGCCCAGAGCCATGGAAGACTACGAGGAGATGGCGCGAGGGCTGCTGGCGGGCGCGGAGGTCGATGTCATGCAGCTGCGCCGGGCCTGGCTCGCCACACCTGACTTCGTGGCCCGCTCCAACCGTCTGGCGGCGGCGCCAAAGTCGCTGAATCCCAGAGCTCTTGAAGCACGGCTCGAACTTTATGCGGCTGATCTGCATGCATTGCACGCAGGTGCGGAGACTGCAGCTGATCCATTGATCGCAGAGGGTATCGTCCGACGCGTGCTGCAAGCAGTCCTGACATCGGGAGATGGTTCACGCGACGCACCCTGGGTGGTCAGTTCGCGCTGGGATGCAGTGAGCGTCCTCACGATCCAGGACCAGGAAGTCGTCGGCGGCTACTATCATGTCAGCACGGAGCGCCGCTTGACGCTGCGTCTGTTCGCGCGGACCCACCCCGGGGCCCATAGCCGCGAGTGGGCTTTCGACCTTTCAGACGTTTACCTGAGCCACCGCGACCGCGCGGCGCTGCAGCGCCCGGCGGCCCGCTTTTCTCCGCTGATCCACCTCCAGAATCTGGCCAGGCTCGGTGACGCCGAGGCGATGGCTTCTGCAGCCATGGTCCATGGGGAACTCGGGCTGCAAGGTGCCGAGCAGGTCAAAGCCAAAGGTCTGTTCGAGTCGGTGCGAGCAGGCAACTGTGTTGCGGATGCCATGCTGGCTGACGCGTACTGGCAACTGGCGGATCGCCGCACCGGGCCCGCCCGGACGCTGGCCCTGCAGGAAGCTGCGCGCGGCCACCACCGCGCGATGGCGTGCGGCTATGCCTATGCCCGCTTTCGCCTGGGCATGTTCGAGATCCAGCAAGGCGATCGTGTCCGCGGCATTCAACTGCTCGAGCAGGGTGCAACACTTGATGACATTGACTCCCTGCGTGCTCTGGCCCGTATTCATGGTCAGGATCGGCATGCAGACGGCGATGCCGACACAGCCCGACTGCTTTACCGAAGGCTGCATGAACTGGGAGACACCTTCGGTCGCCGTGACTACGCGCATTGGGCGCTGCTGCCTGCCGACGCGCCACGGGATCCGGTGGCGCTGGAGGCCCTGCTGGCGAACGTGAAAGCCCAGGATGCCCCCAGCATCAGCCTGCAAGGTGACCTTCACGCGTTCGGGCGCTACTTCCCCCGCGATCACGAGCGTGCGCTGGAACTCTGGCGGCAGGCTGCAGCATCGACGCGCGATCTTGATGATGCCCACGCCATCGCCATGGCCATGGTGCACAACCCCCCGTCGCTGCAGGACCCTGAGTTTGCTGCCGAACTGATGACGCAATGGCTGACGGGTGACCATGGCGAAGTCGACTGCGCAGCCTGCCATGTGACCTGGGCCGAGGCGCTGCTGGCAAGCGGTCGATCGCCGGCTGCAGCTGTTGCCCATGGATTGAGCTTGCTGGAGGACGTATCCGAGCACCCGGATCGCGATCGCTTGCTGAAGCTGCGCGATGCGCTTTCAGGCGTCCCACCGCAGGACCTGGAGCAGGTTCAAGAGCTCAGCGCCAGCGCGGACGTGCCTGCAAGGGAAATGATGTCGGACCAGCAGTAGCCGAGCAGGCAAGGCTCCATTCAGTCCTGCCAGCCGAGCTGATCGTCCTCGAAGAAGCGAAGGGCGAGCTGTAGCCACAGATGCCAGGCGACGGGTGTGTATCGCGCCATCGATAAGAGGACACCGCCATCCGGACCAAAGCGCTCACGGAAAGCAAGGGGGCCTGGCTGCTGCTGCAGGTGGCGCGCATGTTGTGGGTGCGGGCCGTGGCCATTGGAATCCTGGGTGTCGTCGCAGCGCTCGCCGGTCTCGTCCTGACGCCGCTGATCCCGGACAGCATTGGCGACCGCATCGGTGCCGATTCGGTGGATCAGATCCTCGAGATCCTCGCATCATCCATGCTGGCAGTCGTCACGTTCTCGCTCGTGGTCGCAGTGCAGGCATTCGCGGCGGCATCTGCCAACGCGACGCCGCGTGCCGTCAAACTGCTGCAGGCAGACCCCACGACCCAGAACGTGCTGGCGACCTTCGTCGGAGCGTTCCTGTTCAGCCTGGTGGGGATCATCGCGCTCAATGCCGAGATCTATGGTGCCAAGGGTCGGGTCGTGCTGTTCGCCGCCACGATCCTCATTGTCGTGCTGGTCGTCACGGCGCTGTTTCGCTGGATCGACCATCTGATGCGCCTGGGCCGCATGAGCGACATCCTGGAACGCATCGAGAAGGCTGCCACGGATGCAAGCGTGGACCGCGCTGGGCAGCCCTACCTGGGCGGGCAGGCATGGGTGGCAGGCATGCCCGCAGATGCGATAGCGGTCTATCCGGAAGCGATCGGTTACGTGCAGCACGTCGACGCCGAAGAACTGTCGTGCTGCGCGGACGCGATGGGGGCTGAACTGTGGCTCGCAGATATTCCCGGCAGCTTCGTTCACCCGGGGCTTCCTTTGCTGGTGGTCAGCGGCGCAGCACTGGACGAGAAGTGCGCCGGGCAGCTGCGCGCGGCCTACACGGTGGCGTCAGAGCGATCCTTCGATCAGGACCCGCGCTTTGGCGTGATCGTGCTGGCCGAAATCGCGTCCCGTGCGCTGTCACCGGCTGTGAACGACCCCGGCACTGCAATCGATGTGCTCGGCCGCCTCGTCCGGGTGTTGTCGCACTGGGAGCGCAGAACCGAGGTGGAGGTGAAGTATCCGCGCCTGCACGTGCCGCCGGTGCTGGCAAGCGAATTGATGGAGGATGCCTTCGAGCCCATCGCACGGGACGGCGCTACACTGATCGAAGTGCAGATCCGGCTGCAGGCGTCCTTGGCCGCGCTTGGTACGATTGCACCGATGTACTTCCGTGAAGCCACCCGCGCCATGGCAGCCCAGGCACGCGACCGGGCGCTGGCGGCGTTTACGTTCGAAGGCGACAAGCTCCGTTTGTCAGCATCGCTGCAGGAACGGGGCTAGCCCGCATATCTCACCGATGCGCGAAGCGAGGTCGTGGAGATGCCGGTAAAGACAAGGCGCGCGACAGTTCGGGCGCGCAGGCGTACTTTCCAGTACGTCGAGCACCCGGACGGAGC
>SKUB01000073.1 GCA_007122315.1 Pseudomonadales bacterium
CGGTATCGAACGCCGTTCCCGGCGTAATCACCCATTTGGGGTATGTTTAACGGTCATGTCGGACACGGGTATTACCCAAATGGGTGAGTCAGTGCGCTTTACACCCTGCGTCCTGATCGGGGGAGCAATGGGGTCGGACCAGATCAAGTCATTGATTAAATTGAGCAATCGCTCGAGAGGAGCACTTGGAGTGCTGGTACCGCACGAGGCCTTCAACAACACTGGAGCGGACACCACCGTTGCACTTCGCGGTCGAATGCAAACGCCGTAGAACGAGATTCGTCTATCTAATCAATGACTTGATCTGGTCCGACCCCAAGTCTCTAAGGAGATCGCGACGCAGAGTGTGCGGGCGGAGGCGACGGTGCGCATGCAAGTGAAGTCGCTTCTGCACAAGACGGGCGCGCGGTCGCAGGCGGATCTGATTCGGCGGGTGTTGCAGGGGCGGTAGGGCAACGACTTCTTGTTTTCCCCGTGCCCGGGTGAGCGACGGTTGTTTCGGCGCCGCTTGGGGCCCAAGGCGATTTTTCAGGATCAGTCATCGATCGCTGCGTCGCCTGCGGCGCCTGCAGGCTCACACAGGGGACAGCGCATCGTTCGGGCGTGTCGTTGTGGGAGCGTCCAGGTCGCGCGTCAGCGCGGACGGACCGAGGTGCTGGCGTCAGACGAGGATTCGCGATCAGTCTGCGCTCGCTGCGGCGCCTTCGGCGCCTGCAGGCTCCCACATGGGGGCTTGGGGTCAGACCAACCTAACCCCCTGATTTTCCTGTCGGGAGGTTCCTTAACCGTAGAGCAGTACCAGGTGCTCAGGGCGGGCGTTCGGCACGGCTCGGATCGGCACCGAGCGGTCGAAGGTCACGAAACAACCTTCATTCGCGACAGCGAGTGCCAGCAGATAGACGTCGGTCACCTGGCGGGCGCTGAGGATCGTCGTCCAGTCGAGCACGTCGTCAGCGAGCAGACTGAGGCCATCTGGCCAGAAGCGATGCCAGGGCGTCCGCGTGGCCACGGCGAGCCTGTGGGCCACCGCGGCGGCAGACAACGTTCCCGGATAGCTCGGCTGGGACATGATCCGGATGCAGCCGTTCTGCGTCAGGGGGCAGGAGGCCCATCCGGCATCGATGTTCGCCTCGAGCCAGGCATGGGATGCGGTGTGATGGACGTGGTCGACATCGAGCAGAGCGATCAGGACATTGACGCCGAGCAGTGCGCGCATCACAGACCTTCGTCGGACCGCAGCTGCTCGACCAGGTCATCGCTGACCACGGCCCCGCGCGAGGGGAACGGCTCGAAGCCGTAGTGGGCCTGCCCTTCCCCGACACCCGGAGCCTGGGTGGTCGCGCCTTGGGTCATGGCCTGCCGGAGCAGCGCTGAGACCACCTTGCCGATGGACCGGCGCTCGCGGCGGGCACGCTCCTTTGCGGCCGCCAGGACGTCGTCGTCGATGTCTAGGGTCGTGCGCATGGCGACGCCTGAGATGATGATTTGATGCGTTGATGCTAGCACATCTCAGGGGCCAGCTGAGGTCGATCCTCCGCACGGGAGGTGTTGCGGCGCCGGGATCCCGGATCTCACGAACCGACCGCCAGGGTGATGCTAGAATTGATGCATCTCGGCATCAATTCTGATTTGGAGAACCGATGCGCACGACGGTGACCATCGAAGATGACCTCTACGAAAAAGCGGTGGAGCTGGCCGGTCCAGGTACGAGCAAGGCCGACTTGTTCCGGGAAGCCATGCGCACCTACGTCCGGGTACAGGCGGCCAAGCGCCTGGCGGCTCTGGGCGGCCGTGCCCCAGAGATGGAGGACATAGCGCGTCGACGTGATGGATCCCCCGCGTCGTGAGCGTCCTCATCGATACCTCCGTCTGGATCGACCACTTTCGGCGGCACAATGAGACCCTTGCCAACCTGATCGTGCGGGATGACGGATTGACGCACCCCATGGTGGTCGGTGAGTTGGCATGCGGGACACCTCCCGAGCCGCGTTTGCGCACCCTGGGGGACATCGAATTGTTGCCAGCCGCGCGGCAAGCGACCTGGGCGGACATCACGACGTTGATCGAACGCGAGCGGCTCGACGGAATCGGCTGTGGTCTCGTGGACATCGCGCTGATCGCCTCGACCTTGGTGACGCCAGGCGCACGGTTGTGGACCCTGGACAGGCGCCTCGACGAGCTGGCCCGACGGCTCGGGGTCGCCTTCCCGAGCGCATGAGCGCCGTTGTGTATTCCGGTCGAACGTGACCGCCGATTCGGGTCGAGCATGACCGGACACCGGCTGCTGCAAGCCCATGGTGCAAATTAACGATCGGTTACTTTGTTGAAAGAAAAGAAACGATCGCTTATTCTCTGCGCACATGGATCGCGATCGCTTATCTGCGAGGCCACATGGCGCGAACGACCGGGACCTACGAGCGGAGCAGCGTCTCCGGGGAGACGGTCGAGGCCTTCATCCCGCTTCCGCTACCTCCAACGGATCCGCCGCTCGAGCTCGGGGGTGAACTCACCCCGTTACTCGCACACGCGACCGAGCGCTTGCGGTTACTCGACGTCGCCGGCGATCTGATCCCTTCTGTCGACTGGTTCGTCTACGCCTTCGTGCGCAAGGAGGCTGTGCTCTCGGCGCAGATCGAAGGCACTCAGGCGACGCTCATGGACCTGCTCGCCGTCGAAGCCTCGGATGATGCCTCCATCGACGCCGATGTGGAGGAAGTCTGCGGCTACATCGATGCGCTGAATTTCGCCTGGGAGCAGCTCACGCGGCCTGACGGCCTTCCGCTCTCGACGCGGCTGTTGTCTGCCAGCCACGCGCGCCTGCTCAGGGGCGCACGCGGCGCCTCGAAGCAGCCGGGCGAGGTCCGCCGGTCGCAGAACTGGATCGGCGGTACGCGCCCCGGAAACGCCGTCTTCGTGCCGCCACCGCCCCATCGCCTCGCTGATCTGCTCAGCGACTTCGAGCGCGCCATGCACGACACCAGCACGTTGCCGCCGTTGCTGCGCGTGGGTCTCTTGCACGTGCAGTTCGAGACCCTGCATCCCTACCTCGACGGCAACGGCCGGTTGGGACGCTTACTCGTCACCCTGCTCCTCCGGCACTGGGGTCTACTGTCGCGGCCACTGCTCTATCTGAGTTTGTTCCTGAAGACGCATCGGCAGGAGTATTTCCTGCGTTTGACCGCAGTGCGCGAGGACGGCGACTGGGAGGGCTGGCTCGCTTTCTTCCTGGAGGGCGTCGCGAGCGTTGCCGACGAAGCGGTTGCGACCGCCCGCGAACTCCATGCCATCGTCGGCCGTCACCGGGAGCGTTTGCTGCTGCGAGACGATGCTACGCTGCTCAGCCTACGGCTGTTCGAGCTGCTGCCCGAGCATCCCCTGCTCACGGTGAACCGCGTGATCGAGTTGCTGGGGTGTTCGCGGCCGGCGGCAGGCAAGGCCGTGCGGGTTCTCGAGGCCGCCGGGATCGTCCGACCGCTCGATGCGCGCAAGAAGAGCCGTACCGTCGCGTTCGAGGATTATCTGGCCGTGTTGCGGCAAGGGACGGAGCTCTGATCTCCGGCGCCAGGCCGTCACCGGTTGCTGCGCCGGGGTGGGGAATTTTCGCTGACCGCACCTGGGGAATTTTGGATGACCGCCGGGAACTTCAGTTTGCCGCGTGGATCGGCTGAACTTCGGCCAAGCGGGCCGGGTCCTGTTCGATCTCCCAGAGGTCCAGTGCAGTCTGCATGTTCAACCACGACTCTGGCGTGGTGGCGAGCAGCTTACCCAACCGGGCTGCCATCTCGGGCGACAACGCCCGCCGCTCGTGAATCAGTTCACTGATGGTCAATCGCGAGACCCCAAGGCGCCGGGCAAACTCGGTCTGCGTCATGCCCAGTGCCGGAAGCACGTCCTCCCGAAGGATCGCTCCCGGATGGGTCGGTCGCCTGTTCGCCTTTCTCAAGCTGTTGCGCATCAGTGATAGTCCTCGAGGTCAACCTGAACCGCGTTCTCACCATCGAATCTGAAGGTTCGCGACTCCAGTATAAAGCGACCCGGGGTGGCCGCTAAGACCACCACTGAGTGACACCACTTCCGGGGACACTACCTCTACGCTCGCGTTACTGGGCTTCGGCCTCGCCGGACTCGGCCTTCTGATGCGCTATCGTCACCATGAGCTTCTGATATCGTTCCGACCTCCTGCCATTCTGCGGCGACCCCTATCGACATGCCCAGAACCGTGATCAATCTGGATCCCGACGACAAAGCTTGGCTCGAAAGCGAAGCCAGGAAGCGCCGTGTCCCGGTGACCGAACTGGTGCGCCAGGCGATTCGCAGCTATCGGGTCCGCGAGGTGAGCAGAGCCAGAACCGCCCTTCAGACCGCACTGCCCCGAACCGCCGGCATCTGGCGACACGGCAACGCACTGGCCTGGCAAAGACGGCTGCGCGGCGAGTGGGATCGACCGGGTTGACCTACCTGCTCGATCCGGCGGTTCTCATCGACCACTTCAATGGAGTCGAGGCCGCCACCACCTTTCAGGAGGAACACCGGAGGCGTTCGTTCCGTATCGGTTGTAGGACAGGGTTCCAGCGAGCCGGAAATGCGCTTCCGATCCCTTCAGAGCTGAAAAATCAATGACTTGATCTGGTCCGACCCCAAAAGGGAACGCAGAGACTACGTTGATGAGTGGCGGTCGAACCAGGTTCGCGGCGAGATGACGGTCGTCCCGGCGGGGGGACTTGCAAGCAGGAGGCGGTCTCCCGTGATGAGTATGCTGCCTGAGTGCGCGGCGAGGAGCGCCCAGAGATGATTGTCCCCGGGGTCGGGCGCCGCGGTAGCGGATTGCGGCTCGCGCCAGGCGCCGTTCGCCGCCAGGTCCTCGAGCAATCGATCGAGCTGTGCCGGTTGCAAACCGTGTATGCGGGCCAGCTTCGGGCGCAGCAGCACGCAGCGGTACTCGTAGAGGAGATCGTGTGACATCAGATACACGATCGAGCCTGCGAGCATGGCGTCCAGAACCGCGATGACGGGACTCACTCGGCCTGCAGGGGCCGTCACCAATCCAGCGGCGACGACGTTAGTGTCGACGACGAAAACGGGGGGACTCACTGCCCTCGCTGAGCCCGCGTTTCGGCGACGGCGAGCGCCAGGGCCTCATCCTCATCCAGCCGGGCGCGCGCGCGTGCCTGGGCGACCAGGGCACGTGCGCTTTCCGAATCCTGCAATCCCCGCAAGCGGAGGCTTTCCTCGATGATCGCAGTGATCGTGCGGCCCTGACGCGCCGCCGTCTCCTTGAGGGCGCGATGCAGTTCGTCGTCGAGGGTGATGGTGAGTCGGCTCATGCGGTGACCTCCTGCGCCGTGGATTGAGGCAACAGCACTTTAGCACTTGCTCACCAACTCACCAAACTGGGCGCAGTCGGCGATCGCCGCGCCCGCGCTGCGCGCGGACACGGGCTCCCACAGGGGGCTTTTCCTGGTCTGACCCCGGACAGCACAACGGCTTATTCGCGCCTGGCCCCAGGGCAGCGCCGGACAGCTAGCGGTGGGGCAGGCGAATGACAGGCTCGATATCGGTGCGGGCGAAGTCATCACCCTTGAACAGCAACGGCTGCCCGTTCGTGCGCGCCAGCGCGTAGGCAAAGCAGTCACCGTAGTTCAGGCCAGCGTCGGCTCGCACCTTGCCGAACTGGCTGAACGCCCGCCTCGCCTCCTGGGCCTGCCGCATGTCCACAGCGGCGCTCTCGACTCCGGCGCGATC
>SKUB01000164.1 GCA_007122315.1 Pseudomonadales bacterium
ACCTTGTCGAGCCGACGGCCCTTGAGCTCGAAGCGATCGACGACGCCCTGGATGGCGGCGCTGAGCATGTCGAGGTTGGTCTCGTCGGCATAGAAGGTGTTGGAGCGGCAGAAAGGAATGCGCCGGCTGCCGATGATCGCGATGCGTTCGAGGTCACTCATGGCTCATTCCCCATCCTCGACGCGCCTCTGCTGCCGCCGATACCACAATGGGCCACCCCGGAAGGGGGCGAAACCGGTGCCGAAGATCAGCCCTGCGTCGAGCAGGTCCGAGTCTTCCACCACGCCGTCGTCGAGGCAGGCCTGGCACTCGTCCAGATACGGCTCGATCAGCGCGCGGGCAAGTTCGAACAGGTCGTGACCGTCCGCGCCCTGGCGGTCCTTTTGGGGCTCCCCTTTGCGCCAGACGTAAAAGCCTTCCCCGGACTTCTTGCCGAGCTTGCCTTCTTCCACCATGGACTCGAGCAGCTTGCGATCCTCACCCGCGTCCTTGCCGAGCAGGGTGTCGATGACGCCCAGACCGACGTCGAGTCCCACGGTATCGATCAACTCCACCGGGCCCACGGGCATCCCGAAGTGTTCTGCCGCAGCGTCCAGCGCCTCCTTGGGTACACCGTTGCGATGCAGGTGCATGGCGGCGCGCATGTAGGGGACGAGGACGCGATTGACCAGGAAGCCGGGCGTCGCCGTCACCGGCAGTGCGTACTTGCCGATGGCGGTGGCAAAGCTTGCGCCGTCCGCCACCCGGTCTGCATCGGTTCCCTCATCGTGCACCACCTCCACCAGCGGCATGCTCGCCACTGGATTGAAGAAGTGCAGGCCGATCAGCCGACTCGGATCCTCGAGCGCGTCGGCAAGCGCGGCGAGCGGGATGGCCGACGTGTTCGTGGCGACGATGGCATGATCGGCGATGCGGCCGCGCAGGCCCTCGAGCAGCTCACGCTTCGCGTCCCTGTCTTCGAAAATGGCCTCGATGATCACATCGGCCTGTGCCACCCCCTGACCCTCGACGTCCGGCAGCAGCCGGGCCTGGGCGGCGGCCACGGCGGCCGGGCGTTTCAGGCGACGTTGGAACAGTTTTTTCGCGCGAGCAAGCGCCGGTTCGATGTGTTTCATCTCCCGGTCCTGCAGCGTCACCTCGAGACCACGTGCCACGCACCAGGCCGCAATGTCGCCGCCCATGACGCCGGCGCCGATGACATGCACACGGCGGGCCTCGAAGTCGCTTTTCTTGCCCTCGGCCTTCAGTCGCTCCATCAGCCGGTACACCCGCCGCAGGTTGCGGGACGTGGTTCCGGTGAGCAACTCGGGAATGTTCTTTGCCTCGGCCCGGATCATCGCGCCGACGGATCCGCCCTCGTGTTCGAACGTGTCGATCAGACGATAGGGCGCTGGGTAATGCTCCGGCCGGGCCTTGCTGCGGGTCTGCTTGCGCATCTGGCGTGCGAGCAGTTTGCGCGCGGGGCCGATGGTGCTCAGGCGGCCGATGAGGTTGGGCTTGCGGTGTTTGCGTGCCTTGAGCACACCGTTGCGGGCCGCCCAGCGCAGGGAGCCGTGCTGGTCGGTGACGGCATCGACGAGCCCGGCGCTGCGTGCCTGGCTCGCAGACAGCATGCGGCCGGTGAGCATCAGCTCCATGGCTTTCAGACCGCCGATGGTCCGCAGGCTGCGGCCGCTGCCGCCAAAGCCGGGATAGATGCCGAGGTTCACTTCCGGAAAGCCGATGCGGGTCGCGTCCCGGTCGAGGGCCACCCGCCAGTCGCAGCACAGGGCCAGTTCCAGGCCCCCGCCGAGGCAGGCGCCGTCGATGGCGGCGACCTTGGGGCAGGGCAGGATCTCGAAGCGTTCGAACAGCGCGTGCACCAGTTCCACTTGGGCGCGCAACGCAGTGGCGTCGTCAGTGGCGTCGAACTCGCGGATGTCGGCGCCGGCGATGAAGCTGTCCGGCTTCGCGGACATGAGCACGAGACCGCCAGGCGGACGCTGCTCGAGCAGGGTGACTGCCTGATCGAGTTCGCGGATGACTTTCGTTCCGAGGGTATTGGCACGCTCACCCTGCTGATCGATGGTCAGCCAGGCAACGTCGTCCAAGTCCCAGTGCAGGCGCCAATGCTGCCAGTCGCTGCCTGGTACTGCGTCCGCTGCTTGCGCGGCCATGGCAATGGGTGTCCTCACTGCTGGCAGAGGTCGACACTTTACCAGGATCGTCCATGCTTGCGCTTACATCAGCACTGCCCTGGCGGCCGCGCACGCAAGCGAGCGCGGTGGCACCCGCGGTGGCATCACGGGTCACGACGACATGGGAGGGGACAGTGATGCTGTCCTGCTCAGCACGGAGCAGATGGCACATTTGCCGCGTGTGGCTTTCTGTTCCTGGACGCCGCGCTCCTGACCGGCGACGAACCCTGGTTCGAAGCGGACACCATGCGGCTGGAGTACATCAATCGTGCCCGGTTCTGGCGCCGTCTCACCGGAGACGAGACCTTCGACGCGGACGACTGGCTGACGCGGATCGAGAACGAGCCGGTCTGAGTTTCCGGGTGTCGGTTTCAGGGTATGACCGGACGCGTCAGGAACCAGCCGGTCACGGACAGCCGCAAGCGGCGCGCGCGCCGGACCTCGTGCCAGAAGTCACCCGACCGGAACAGCACCAGGGTGCCCGCCTCAGGCAGCACGGACACGGGACCCGCTGGCGTCTCGATCCGCAACGCGCCGCCCTCCTGCTCGCGCCAGTCGGGATTCAGATAGAACACGACGGAAACCTGACGCCGAGCCTCATCCGCAAAGCGATCGAGGTGACGCCCGTAGAAGGCGCCGCGCGGGTACGCGGTGAGGTGGCACTCGAACTCCTGCAGGCCGAGAAACAGGGTGCGATTCAAATGCGTCCGCAGCGCCTCCATGCGCTCGAGAAATCCGGTCAGCACGGCCGGTGGCGCTTCGTTGTCCACCCAGAGCACCTGATCGCTGCGAATCTCCGGGCGCACCTGAAACGTGCGGCCACGCCCCACTCCGGCCGGGCGCATGGCCCCGGACTCCCAGCGTTGCCGCAACAGCTCGCCGATGGCGCGCGTATCGGCCGCATCGAGAAAGTCCGGAACGAGAACCCACCCCGGTGCGGTGAGGCCTGCCGTGATGCGTTCCGCGAACGGATCAACGGTGTCCGTCCCGATCATGGCGTGCAGCAGGGGCTTACGTCATGCATCGTTTCGACTCCCTCATTGGTCGGTGAGTGCGTCGCCAGAGGTGTTGTGCTGTGAGATCCGGTTGGTGATGCGTCGTTCGGGCACGCTCGCTGCCCGGGAACAGCGTGGCTTCCGTGGGTGCAGTTTGACACGGCATACTCCGCTAAGCGTACGGCCCCGAACCGAAAGTTCTCAGCACTGTGAGTCCTGCATGAACGTCGTGAGCGTCAATCGTGGTAGTAAGCGCAGGCTCGAGGGCCGCAGCTTCAAGGGCCCTACCGGCATCTTCAAGGAACCCGTCACCGAACCCGTGGCGGTGTCCGAACTCGGTCTCGAGGCGGACGCGGTGTGCAACAGGCGCCACCACGGGGGGCCGGACCAGGCCGTTTATCTCTACCGGGAGGAGGACTACGTCTGGTGGTCGGATCAGCTCGGTCGCGAGCTGGCGCCTGGAACCTTCGGTGACAATCTGACCGTGCGTGGCCTGCCAGATCCCGGCCTCGTCATCGGCAGCCGTCTGCGCTTGCCGGATCTGCTGCTGGAAGTAACCGCGCCGCGCATTCCCTGCAACACCCTGGCGCAACGCATGGATGATCCCACCTTCGCGAAGGCATTTGTCCGTGCGGAGCGCCCGGGCGTCTATGTGCGGGTCATCGAGACCGGTAGCGTGCGCGCCGGCGATGCCATCGCGCTCGAGCCCTACGTGGGCGAGCAGGTCACCACGGTGGACCTGTTCCGGGACAGCCATCGCAAACTCGACGCCGAGGCGATGCGCCGCTATCTGGCGGTGCCCATCGACATCCGCACCCGCAGCAAGTTCGAAGCTGCGCTTGATCGCTGAAGACACCGTCGGTCGCGGCTGCTGCACAGGGCCGCTGAACTCATTCGGCGATCAGGCGGCGCATGTCTTCGAGGCGGTCCGCGCCGTCGATGGCGAGGTCCCGGCGCCAGCGCAGGATGCGCGGAAAGCGCACGGCGATCCCGGACTTGTGTCGCGGCGAGGGGTGTATGCCCTCGAAGGCGAGTTCGAAGACCCAGGTGGGTTCCACCGCGCGCACCGGGCCGAAGCGTTCGCGGGTGTGGCGACGGATCCAGCGATCAAGCTCGGCGATCTCGGCATCGGTGAGTCCGGAATAGGCCTTGGCGATGGGCACCAGTTCGCTGCCCTCCCAGACCGCGAACGTGTAATCGGTGAAGAGGTTCGAGCGGCGACCGTGTCCGGCCTGGGCGTAGATCAGTACGGCGTCCACGGTGTGTGGCGTCACCTTCCACTTCCACCAGTCGCCGCGCCGCCGCCCCACCTGATACGTGGAGTCCAGGCGCTTGAGCATGAGGCCTTCCGTACCCCGACTCCGGGCCTGTTCCCGCAGCGCGGCGAAACCATCCCAGTCCGGGGCCGTGACGGTGGGCGAGAGCAGGATGTCCTCACATGCGGCGACCAGACCGGCGAGACGCTCCCGTCGGGTGCGCAATGGAGCCTCGCGCAGATCGACGCCATCCGCCTCGAGCAGGTCGTAGGCCATCAGGCGGACGGGCGCCTTGGCGAGCATGGTGGCACCGGGTGCCTTGCGGCCGATGCGCCGCTGCAGCAGCGAGAAATCAAGCGGCGTGTCGTCGCGCCAGGCAAGGAGTTCGCCATCGATCACCGTGCCGTCGGGGAGCTGTGCGGCAGCCGCTTCGACCTCCGGGAAGCGTCCGCTCATGAGTTCGCCGCCCCGGGACCAGATGAAGCAGCCCCCGGCGCGGCGGACCACCTGGGCGCGGATGCCGTCCCACTTCCATTCGCCGAGCCAGTCCGCCGGATCACCGAGGCGCTCCGTTGCCTCCTCCAGCGGCGAGGCGAGAAAGAAGGGGTAGGGACGGGAGACGTCGGCCTCGCCGTCGTCCGGCGCGATCAGGCGCTGGTAGAACACAGCACCCGGCTCCCAATGACCCATCAGCCGATGTGCGAGAACCTTGTCTTCGACTCCTGACGCCTGTTCCAGGGCGCGCACGAGCAGGCGCTGGGAGACCCCGATGCGGAATGCTCCGGTGAGGATCTTGTTGCATACGAACTGCTGCTCGATGGGCAGCCGCGCCCAGAGGTCGCAGACCGCTGCGTAGCGGGTGGCCTCGTCGCTGCCGCGCAGCGGCAGCAGGCGGTCCTCGATCAGCTCAGCGAGCGACAGCTCCAGATCGCGCCCCTCGCGCTCGTCGTTGGCAAGCAGCAGGGCTGCCGTTTCCGCCAGGTCGCCGACGTGGGCGTAGCTTTCCTCGAACAACCACGGACTGACGTCAGAACGCGCTGCGATCCAGCTGCGCAACTCAGCTGCACCGATCAGGCGCTTGAGGCGTTTGCCCGACAGCAGGAACACAGCCCAGCCCGCGTCCGCGGCCGGGACGTGCTGGAGGTAGTCGGCCATGGCAGTGACCTTCGCCCGCGTCGAGGTGGTCGCGTCCAGACGCTCGTAAAGCCTCGCGAAGGCGCGCATCAGGCTGCCCCGGTGTTGGACTCGTCGTTGGATCCGGCGAGGGACTCCTCCTCCGCTGCGCTGTCTTCCTCGTCACCGTAGGGTGCCCG